>NZ_JBIRJY010000008.1:47405-357427 GCF_044329785.1 Streptomyces sp. NPDC017529 | reverse complement strand
ATCTTACCAGATCCGTTCGGCGTTTCCGCTTTCCGTTTCCGGCCCCCGTCGGAGCGGGGCGGCCGTCCGGCTTTCGCTTTTCGGCCTTTCCGACTCTATCAGATCCGATGTCCAGTCCGTTGCCGGGCTGAATTCGTTTCCGATTGTGTCGGAGGGGGTTTGCCTTTCGGCTGATCCGACTTTATCAGATTGCTCTGGGTCGGAATTCCGCTCCGTCGGGGCGGCCTCCGGACGTCCAGACGTACCGGGGTTCCCCTTCAGGCGGGACCGTAAACGTACTGGAGCGGGGCGCCCGGATGCAAATCCGGTTGCCCCGCTCCGCGTACCTGTGCAGGCGTACCCCTGAGGGTCAGACCTCGACGACCACCGGAAGGATCATCGGGCGTCGGCGGAAGTTGTCGGAGACCCACTTGCCGACCGCGCGGCGGACGAGCTGCTGGAGCTGGTGGGGCTCCGCGACGCCGTCCTGGGCGGCCTTGGAAAGCGCCTCGTCGATCTTCGGGATCGCGGCGGCGAAGTCCGAGTCGTCGATGCCGGAGCCGCGGGCCTGGATGTGCGGGCCGCCGACGATCTTGCCGGAGCTGGAGTCCACGACCAGGAACACCGAGATGATGCCCTCGTCGCCGAGGATCCGGCGGTCCTTGAGGGAGGACTCGGTGACGTCGCCGACCGACAGGCCGTCGACGTACACGTACCCCGCCTGGACCTTGCCGACGATCTTGGCGACGCCCTTCACCATGTCGACGACCACGCCGTCCTCGGCGATGACGATCCGGTCCTTGGGGACGCCGGTCAGCGCGCCGAGTTCGGCGTTGGCGCGCAGGTGGCGCCATTCGCCGTGCACCGGCATCAGGTTCTTCGGCTTGCAGATGTTGTAGAAGTACAGCAGCTCGCCGGCCGAGGCGTGGCCCGAGACGTGCACCTTGGCGTTGCCCTTGTGGACGACGTTGGCGCCCCACCGGGTCAGGCCGTTGATGACGCGGTAGACCGCGTTCTCGTTGCCGGGGATGAGCGACGACGCCAGGATCACCGTGTCGCCGGGGACGATGCGGATCTGGTGGTCGCGGTTGGCCATCCGGGACAGGGCCGCCATCGGCTCGCCCTGGGAGCCCGTGCAGACCAGCACGACCTCGTCGTCCGGCAGGTCGTCGAGGGTCTTGACGTCGACGACCAGCCCGGCCGGGACCTTCAGGTAGCCCAGCTCGCGGGCGATGCCCATGTTGCGGACCATCGAGCGGCCGACGAAGGCGACCCGGCGGCCGTACTCGTGTGCCGCGTCCAGGATCTGCTGGATGCGGTGCACGTGGCTGGCGAAGCTGGCGACGATGATGCGCTTCTGGGCGCTCGCGAAGACCTGGCGCAGCACGTTGGAAATGTCGCGCTCGGGCGGTACAAAGCCCGGGACCTCGGCGTTCGTGGAGTCGGACAGGAGGAGGTCGATGCCCTCCTCGCCGAGCTTGGCGAACTTCGGGAGGTCGGTCAGGCGGCGGTCCAGCGGGAGCTGGTCCATCTTGAAGTCGCCGGTGTGCACGACCATGCCCGCGGGGGTGCGGATGGCGACCGCGAGGGCGTCCGGGATGGAGTGGTTGACCGCGACGAACTCGCAGTCGAAGGGGCCGATGCCCTCCGTGTCGCCTTCCTTGACCTCCAGCGTGTACGGCCGGATGCGGTGCTCCTGGAGCTTCGCCTCGATGAGGGCGAGGGTCAGCTTGGAGCCGATCAGCGGGATGTCCGGCTTCTCGCGCAGGAGGTAGGGGACGCCGCCGATGTGGTCCTCGTGGCCGTGCGTGAGCACGATGCCGTCGATGTCGTCGAGGCGGTCCCTGATGGACGAGAAGTCCGGCAGGATCAGGTCGATTCCGGGCTGCTCCTCCTCCGGGAAAAGCACTCCGCAGTCGACGATCAGCAACCGGCCACCGTATTCGAAGACGGTCATGTTGCGGCCGATCTCGCCCAGGCCGCCGAGCGGGGTGACGCGCAGGCCGCCCTTGGGGAGCTTCGGCGGCGCGCCGAGCTCAGGATGCGGATGACTCAAAAGACTCTCCTTACCACACGCGCCACGTCGCCCAGGGGCAGCACGTGGCGCGTATGACATTCGTGCACTTGCGGTTTGGCGGTTGTTTTCCGTATTCAGTTGTGAAGTCTGTGGTTACAGCTGTACCCCGCCGGCGGCGAGATCGCGCTTGAGCTGTTCGGTTTCCTCGGCGGACAGTTCCACCAGCGGCAGGCGCAGCGGCCCGGCGGGCAGGCCCTGGAGGCCGAGCGCGGCCTTGGTCGTGATGACGCCCTGGGTGCGGAACATGCCGGTGAAGACCGGCAGCAGCTTCTGGTGGATCTCGGTTGCCTTGGTGACGTCGCCGTGCAGGTGGGCGTCCAGGAGGGCGCGCAGCTCCGGCGTGACGACGTGGCCGACGACGGAGACGAAGCCGACGGCGCCCACGGACAGCAGCGGGAGGTTGAGCATGTCGTCGCCGCTGTACCAGGCGAGGTTGGAGCGCGCGATGGCCCAGCTGGCGCGGCCGAGGTCGCCCTTGGCGTCCTTGTTGGCGACGATGCGCGGGTGCTCGGCGAGCCGCACCATGGTCTCGGTGTTGATCGGGACGCCGCTGCGGCCGGGGATGTCGTAGAGCATGACCGGCAGGTCGGTGGCGTCCGCGATGGCGGTGAAGTGCCGGAAGAGACCTTCCTGCGGGGGCTTGCTGTAGTACGGCGTCACGGCGAGCAGGCCGTGGGCGCCGGCGTCGCGCGCGGCGCGGGCCAGCTGCAGGCTGTGGTCGGTGTCGTTGGTGCCGGCTCCGGCGACGACGAAGGCCCGGTCTCCGACCGCGTCCACCACGGCGCGCACCAGCTGGGCTTTCTCCGCATCGCTGGTGGTCGGTGACTCACCGGTGGTGCCGTTGACGACGAGGCCGTCGTTGCCGGAGTCCACCAGGTGCGCGGCGAGCTGCTGCGCACCGTCGAGGTCGAGAGCGCCATCCGCCGTGAACGGCGTGACCATGGCGGTCAGCACCCGCCCGAAGGGGGTCTGCGGTGTGGAAGTCGGAGCCATGGGTCCCACGCTACTCGTAGCGCACCTCGGGTCGCGCCCCTGGGGAGCCGGGATGTGGACTCCGGCACTGCTTGCTCGGGGGTTCAAGCAGTGCCGGGTCCGTTTCCTCAGCGTAGATGAACTTCTCAAAATGCCGCAATACGGACGCTTGGCACGTCTGTGCGGTCCGGCACGGCCCCCGGGGGCGGCGGCCGGGCCGCACAGCGGTCCCGCAGGCCGCCCGCCGGGGCCGGATCCTTACGGGGCGATACGGCCGTTGGCGTTGAAGGCCGCGTACGTGAGCGGCATCAGCTTGGCCCACTCGGCCTCCATCCGCTCGCCGACCATCTCGATCTCGCGCTGCGGGAAGGACGGCACGGCCGCCAGCTCGTGCTGCGTGCGCAGCCCCAGGAAGTGCATCAGCGAACGGGCGTTGCACGTGGCGTACATGGAGGAGAAGAGGCCGACCGGGAGGACGGCGCGCGCGACCTCGCGGGCGACGCCGGCGGCCAGCATCTCCTGGTACGCCTCGTACGCCTGCCGGTAGGAGTCCTCCATGACCTTGCCGGTCAGCTCGTGCTGCTCGGGGGTGCCGGGGACGAACTCGTACTTGCCGGGGCGGCCCTGCTGGACCAGCTTGCGGGACTCGGAGGGGACGTAGAAGACCGGCTCCAGCTGGCGGTAGCGGCCGGACTCCTCGTTGTAGGACCAGCCGACGCGGTGCCGCATGAACTCGCGGAAGACGAAGATCGGAGCGCTGATGAAGAAGGTCATCGAGTTGTGCTCGAAGGGGCTGCCGTGCCGGTCGCGCATCAGGTAGTTGATCAGACCCTTGGAGCGCTCCGGGTCCTTCTGCAGCTCCTCCAGCGACTGCTCGCCGGCGGTGGAGACGCGGGCCGCCCACAGCACGTCGCTGTCCGCGGCACTGTGCTTGACCAGCTCGACCGTCACCTCACTGCGGAAGCTGGGAGCCGTGCCTTCGGAGCTTTGGACGTTCTCGGCGGGGGTAGGGGACACCGGGCGGATCCTTCCGTTCGTTCCACGTGGGGCGCCCAGCCTACGGCCCGGCACCGACAGTCCCGGAAATACGGCGGGATACCGCGTACCGTACAAAACGGACTCTTCCGCGGTCCGCCCGTACTGCGGTTGATATTTTTCACAGAACTTGCAGAAAACGGGCACCAAACGGACGCGCCAGACGTCTAACCCTGTGACAGTGCCCACTTCGAGGTTCCAAGGAGAGCCCGCTCATGTTCCGCCGGCGAGAGCCCGTACCGTTCGCCTTCGTCGCCGAGGCCGACCGGTTCCGCAGCAACGTCGCGCCCCCGCCTCGAGAACGCGTCAGCCGTGCCCAGCTCGCCGCCCGCTCACTGCTCGGCCTCACGGTCGTGGGCGGCCTGGTCGGCGCACTGATGCTCGGCGTCCCGGCACTCCAGCAGGAGACCGCCGGCGTCGGCACGCACCAGTCCGAGGCGTCGCACGGCCGCTGAGAGCCTGTGCGTCACCCGGCCCGGCGGCATGTGCGCGTGCCGCCGGGCTCGGAAGTGGTTCCGGCCCGTAAGTCCCGATAACCTCACCGGTCACAGCTCTCGTCTGCGTGCCCCTGAGTGAGGATCAGCCGTGCCCCTTGCCTTTCTGACGGCCGACCGCGACCTCGACGACCAGGCCGTCGAAGCGGCCCCCCTGCCCCATACGGGGCCTGACCGCTGGCGCCGTCCTTACCGTCCGGGCCCCGGACGCGTGGGGACGGCGGCCGTGTTTCTGCTGCTGGCCTCGTTCGTCCTGCTGTCGGCGGTGATCATCGCCGCCGCCGGCGCGCTGCCCGCCGCCGGGATCTGCGTCGCCGTCGCGGCCGTCGTCATCGCACTCTCGACACGCTTCCTGCGCGTAGGGGTGTGGGTGAGCGCCCACGGCCTGCGCCAGGTGGAACTGCTGCGGACGACGACGCTGCCCTGGAACGAGGTGGCCGCCGTCCGCACCGTCCAGCGGCCGGTGCGCTGGCTGGGCCTGCCGCGGACGGTGCAGGGGCAGGCGCTGATCGTCGACCGGAAGCGGGGCGGCTCGCTGCGCACGCTCGTCACGGACCGCAACGGGGACTTCCTGGCCCGCCCCGAGGCGTTCGAGCGCGCCGCGGACGTCCTGGAGGCGTGGGCGGCGGAGCACCACCGGTAACCCGCCGGTACGGCCGGGCCCGTACCGGCTTCAGTTCGACCGGCAGCGGCGCCGGTAGTAGGCGTACGTCAGGACGAGCACCAACGGGCCCCACAGGGTGATCAGGCCGCTGACCGTGGAAGCCAGGAGCCGCCACCACACGTTGACGTACGGGACGTCCGAGAAACCGGCGACATGGAATGTGCAGAGCGCCCAGTCGACCAGTAACGCGGTGAAGAGCAGCCCGCCGAGTGTCCCGGGCACGATCACCAGGAGAGGCGGTATGCGCCTGCCGCGGAGCACCGGTACCCAGCCCGGCACGACCTCGCCCCACGGGCGGACCAGACCGCGGCACAGCAGCGCGAACGTCTCGGACAGCAGGCTGAGCGCGAAGACGTAGGTCACGTTGGCCCACCGTTCCCACGTCATAGGAGGAACGTCCGCGCCCATCGTGAAGCCGAACCCGATGGGCAACCGCCACAGACACACCGGCAGGCCGATGAGAGGTATCAGGCGGGCCGTGCGCTCCGCCCAGAGCGGCACAGGCCGCTCGGTTCCCTCGACCGCCCTCGTTGACATCGTTTCGCTGATCGCCATGGAGCCACTGTCCCGGATCCCCGGCGCGCAGGGATCATGCCAGCTCATGATCCGCTTCCCCCATACGGCGGAGGCAGCGCCGTGAACACCCACCGCGTGGCGGAGTGCCACGGCAAGAGGCCGGCCTCAGGCCCGTACCGGCTTGCCGTCGTGCAGGGCGATGGCGCGCTGCATCGCCTTGCGGGCCCGCGGGGTGTCCCGGGCGTCGTGGTAGGCGACGGCCAGCCGGAACCAGGCGCGCCAGTCGTCGGGCGCCTGCTCGGTCTCGGCGCGCCGGCGGTCGAAGACCTCGTCCGCCGAGTCCCGGTCGATGCGCCCGCCCGGCGTGCGCTTGAGCTCGTCGACAGGCAGTCCCCCCTCGGCCTCCAGCTCGCGCGCCAGGCTGCCGGCCTTGCGGGCGAACTGGGTGGTGTGCCAGAGGAACCACAGTCCGATGAACGGCAGGATCAGGACGGCGACGCCGAACGCGACGGTCAGCACGGTGCCCTGCTCGATGAGCAGGACGCCGCGGCTGCCGACGAGGACGAAGTAGACGACCAGGATCGCCGCGAGGACGCAGTAGGTGATCTTTGCACGCACGGTCGGTTCTGCCCGTCAGTCCAGGTCGAGGAAGTTCTCCAGGCCCATGGTCAGGCCGGGAGCCGACACCACGCGGCGCGCGCCGAGCAGGATGCCCGGCATGAAGCTGCTGTGGTGGAGCGAGTCGTGGCGGATGGTGAGGGTCTCCCCCACCCCGCCGAGCAGCACCTCCTGGTGGGCCAGGAGGCCGCGCAGCCGCACGGAGTGGACGGGGATGCCGTCCACGTCCGCGCCGCGTGCGCCGTCCAGCGCGGTGCTCGTGGCGTCCGGCTGCGGCGGGCAGTCCGCCGCGGCGCGGGCCTCGGCGATCAGCTTGGCGGTACGGGCCGCGGTGCCCGAGGGCGCGTCCGCCTTGTTCGGGTGGTGCAGCTCGATGACCTCGGCCGATTCGAAGAACCTGGCCGCCTGCTGCGCGAACCGCATGGTCAGCACCGCGCCGATGGAGAAGTTGGGGGCGATGAGCACGCCCGTACGGGGCGACGCGTCCAGCCAGGAGCGCAGCTGCCCGAGGCGCTCGTCGGTCCAGCCCGTGGTGCCGACGACGCCGTGGATGCCGTTGCGGACGCAGAACTCCAGGTTGTCCATGACCGCGTCCGGGTGAGTCAGCTCGACCGCGACCTGGGCGCCGGCCTCGGTCAGCGTCTCCAGCTGGTCGCCCCGGCCGAGGGCGGCGACCAGCTCCATGTCCTCGGCGGCCTCGACGGCCCGTACGGCCTCGGAGCCGATGCGCCCCTTGGCGCCGAGTACGGCCACGCGCAGCTTGCTCATCGTTTCCCGCTCTCTCTTTCCCAGTACCCCTGGTACGCCTGATGCGAAGGTCAGGCGACCGCGTCGTGCAGCCGGTCCGCCTGCCGGTCCCTCAGCGGGCCGATCACGGACAGCGAGGGACGCTGTCCCAGTACATCGCGGGCGAGCTCCCTGACCTCGTCCGGGGTGACCGCCGCTATCCGGGCCAGCATGTCGTCGACCGACATCTGGGCGCCCCAGCACAGCTCGCTCTTGCCGATGCGGTTCATCAGCGCGCCGGTGTCCTCCAGGCCGAGCACCGTCGAACCGCGCAGCTGTCCGATCGCGCGGCGGACCTCGTCGTCGGTCAGGCCCTCGGCCGCGACCTGGTCGAGCTGGTCGCGGCAGATCTTCAGGACGTCGTCGACCTGGTTCGGGCGGCAGCCCGCGTACACGCCGAACAGGCCGCAGTCGGCGTAGCCGGAGGTGTACGAGTACACGCTGTAGGCCAGGCCGCGCTTCTCGCGTACCTCCTGGAAGAGGCGCGAGCTCATGCCGCCGCCGAGGGCCGTGTTCAGCACGCCCATGGCCCAGCGGCGGTCGTCGGTGCGGGCCAGGCCCGGTACGCCGAGGATGACGTGGGCCTGCTCGGCTTTGCGGTTGAGCAGCTCGACGCGGCCCGCCGTGCGGATCGTCTTGGAGCCGTCGCGCGGGGCCACCGGGACGGCGTCCGTACGGTCGAGGGCACCGGCCTTCTCGAAGGCGGCGCGGACCATGCGGACGACCTTGGCGTGGTCGACGTTGCCGGCGGCGGCGACGACCAGGCGGGTCGGGTCGTAGTGCTTCTTGTAGAAGCGGCGGATGCGCTCGGGGCTGAGCGCGTTGACCGTGTCCACGGAGCCGAGGACCGGGCGGCCGAGGGGGGTGTCGCCGAGCATGGTGTGCGCGAACAGGTCGTGCACGCAGTCGCCCGGGTCGTCCTCGGTCATCGCGATCTCTTCGAGGATCACGCCGCGCTCGGCGTCGACGTCGGCGGGCTCGATGAGCGAGCCGGTCAGCATGTCGCAGACCACGTCGATGGCGAGCGGCAGGTCGGCGTCGAGCACCCGCGCGTAGTAGCAGGTGTACTCCTTCGCCGTGAACGCGTTCATCTCGCCGCCGACCTCCTCGATGGCGGCGGAGATGTCCAGGGCGCTGCGCTTCCTGGTGCCCTTGAAGAGCAGGTGTTCCAGGTAGTGGGTGGCGCCGTTCAGCGAGGGCGTCTCGTCGCGGGAGCCGACGTTGGCCCAGATGCCGAAGGTGACGGAGCGGACGGAGGGCAGGGTCTCGGTGACGACGCGCAGGCCGCCGGGCAGGACCGTCTTGCGGACCGTGCCGGCGCCGCCCGTCCCCTTGAGAAGCGTTTGGGTACGGGCGACGGCCCGCCCCTCCGAAGAGGTGCGGGCCGTCGTCCGTGAGCTACGGGACGTCACTTGGCGGCGTCGTCCTTCGCCTCGTCGTCTTCGCCCTCGATGACCGGGGCCAGCGACAGCTTGCCGCGCTGGTCGATCTCGGCGATCTCCACCTGGACCTTGGCGCCCACGGCGAGCACGTCCTCGACGTTCTCCACGCGCTTGCCGCCGGCCAGCTTGCGGATCTGCGAGATGTGCAGCAGGCCGTCCTTGCCGGGGAGCAGGGAGACGAACGCACCGAAGGTGGTGGTCTTGACGACCGTGCCCAGGTAGCGCTCGCCGACCTCCGGCATGGTCGGGTTGGCGATGCCGTTGATCGTGGCGCGGGCGGCCTCGGCGGCCGGGCCGTCGGCGGCACCGATGTAGATGGTGCCGTCGTCCTCGATCGTGATGTCGGCGCCGGTGTCCTCCTGGATCTGGTTGATCATCTTGCCCTTGGGGCCGATGACCTCACCGATCTTGTCCACCGGGATCTTGACGGTGATGATGCGCGGCGCGTTCGGGGACATCTCGTCCGGAACGTCGATCGCCTCGTTCATCACGTCCAGGATGTGCAGACGGGCGTCGCGGGCCTGCTTGAGGGCCGCGGCCAGCACGGACGCCGGGATGCCGTCCAGCTTGGTGTCCAGCTGCAGGGCGGTGACGAACTGCTTCGTACCGGCGACCTTGAAGTCCATGTCGCCGAACGCGTCCTCCGCACCGAGGATGTCGGTGAGCGCGACGTAGTGCGTCTTGCCGTCGATCTCCTGGGAGATCAGGCCCATGGCGATGCCGGCGACCGGGGCCTTGAGCGGCACACCGGCGTTCAGCAGCGACATCGTCGAGGCGCAGACCGAGCCCATCGAGGTCGAGCCGTTGGAGCCCAGCGCCTCGGAGACCTGGCGGATGGCGTACGGGAACTCCTCGCGCGTCGGCAGCACCGGCACGATGGCACGCTCGGCGAGCGCGCCGTGGCCGATCTCGCGGCGCTTGGGCGAGCCCACGCGGCCGGTCTCGCCGACCGAGTACGGCGGGAAGTTGTAGTTGTGCATGTAGCGCTTGCGGGTCACCGGGGAAAGGGTGTCCAGCTGCTGCTCCATGCGGAGCATGTTCAGGGTGGTGACGCCCAGGATCTGGGTCTCGCCACGCTCGAACAGCGCCGAGCCGTGCACGCGCGGGATCGCCTCGACCTCGGCGGCGAGCGTACGGATGTCCGTGACGCCACGGCCGTCGATGCGGACCTTGTCCTTGATGACGCGCTCACGCACGAGGGACTTGGTCAGCGCGCGGTAGGCGGCGGAGATCTCCTTCTCGCGGCCCTCGAACTGCGGCAGCAGCTTCTCGGCGGCCACGGCCTTGACGCGGTCCAGCTCGGCCTCGCGGTCCTGCTTGCCCGCGATGGTCAGCGCCTGCGCCAGCTCGTCCTTGACGGCGGCGGTCAGCGCCTCCAGGACGTCGTCCTGGAAGTCGAGGAAGACCGGGAAGTCGCCGACCGGCTTCGCGGCCTTGGCGGCCAGGTCCGACTGGGCCTTGCACAGCACCTTGATGAAGGGCTTGGCGGCCTCCAGGCCGGCGGCGACGACCTCCTCGGTGGGGGCCTCGGCGCCGTCCTTGACCAGCTGGATGGTCTTCTCGGTGGCCTCGGCCTCGACCATCATGATCGCGACGTCGCCGTCCGGGAGGACGCGGCCGGCCACGACCATGTCGAAGACCGCGTTCTCCAGCTCGGTGTGGGTCGGGAAGGCGACCCACTGGCCGTTGATCAGCGCGACACGGGTGCCGCCGATCGGGCCGGAGAAGGGCAGGCCGGCCAGCTGCGTGGAGCAGGAGGCGGCGTTGATGGCGACCACGTCGTAGAGGTGGTCGGGGTTGAGAGCCATGATCGTCTCGACGATCTGGATCTCGTTGCGCAGGCCCTTCTTGAAGGAGGGGCGCAGCGGCCGGTCGATCAGGCGGCAGGTGAGGATCGCGTCCTCGGAGGGCCGGCCCTCACGGCGGAAGAAGGAGCCGGGGATCTTGCCGGCCGCGTACATGCGCTCTTCGACGTCCACCGTCAGGGGGAAGAAGTCGAGCTGGTCCTTGGGCGTCTTGGACGCGCTGGTGGCCGACAGCACCATGGTGTCGTCGTCCAGGTACGCGACGGCGGAGCCGGCGGCCTGCTTGGCCAGGCGGCCCGTCTCGAAGCGGATGGTGCGGGTGCCGAAGGAGCCGTTGTCGATGACGGCCTCGGCGTAGTGGGTCTCGTTCTCCACCAGGAATATCTCCTCGTCTGCGTCCACCGCCCGTGTGGCGGCGGACCTTCGTCGGTGGAGCGCCGGGGTTGCGGGCCGGTCTTCGATCGAAGCACCCGGATACGGGGTCGCGCGGTTCGTTCCGCGCGCCATCCGGGGGCCACTACCGAGGACCGGCGGCTGAAAGGCGCTCCACCTCGTTCGCTATGGCGTTATGGGACCAGACTACAAAGCTCCGGTCCACCAGGCAGTGGACCGAACGTCCGGTGCGTACGGCAAAGGGAGCGGCCCCCGGATGTGGGAACCGCTCCCTTCACGACGTGTTACTTGGCGCCCGCCGCACCGCGGCGGATGCCCAGGCGCTCGACCAGCGCGCGGAAGCGCGTGATGTCCTTCTTCGCCAGGTACTGCAGCAGGCGGCGGCGCTGGCCGACCAGGAGCAGCAGACCACGGCGGGAGTGGTGGTCGTGCTTGTGGACCTTGAGGTGCTCGGTCAGGTCCGAGATGCGGCGGGAGAGCATCGCGACCTGGACCTCGGGGGAGCCGGTGTCACCCTCCTTGGTGGCGAACTCGGCCATGATCTGCTTCTTCGTAGCGGCGTCGAGCGACACGCGGTACTCCTCTTGATATCCATCGGGCCCGCGAGCGCCCCTGGATTGACTTCACAGGGGATCTTGGATGACTCAACAAAGGCCGTCACCCAGAGTACCAGCTGCAAACGGCCCCCCGACCGGGCGGTCAGAGGGCCGTACGGACGGGTGACCCGGTGCCGCTCGGGGGTCACCCGTCCTGAGGAGTCCGTGCGGGCCCCGGCTAGGAGCTGGTCAGGCCGCGTACGGTGCCGTACACGTCCAGGACCGCCAGGCACAGCGGTACCAGCGACAGCAGGACGACGCCGTCGAAGATGTCGAAGAGGCGGCCCCAGAAGGGGGTGACCCCCTTGCGCGGGACGACCAGGCCCACACCGACCAGGACGGCGGCGCCGGCCGCGATGCTGCTGGAGAACCAGACCGTACGGATGTTGAGCGGGCCGGAGTCGCCGAAGCGCACCAGGTCGGCGAGGACGTCCACCGGGGGGTGCAGCGCGATGCCCAGGATGAGCAGCACGATGGTCAGGATGCCGGCGATGGTCATGCAGGCGACCTGCGCGGTGTAGTCGAAGAGCCGGGCCCGCAGCATGATCGTGATGCCCGCGGCCAGCGCCAGCAGCTGCGCCCAACTGTTGTCGGAGAAGCCGAGGACGACGCCGGCGGAGCCGACGACCAGCGCGGAGCAGCCCGCGACCAGGCCGAGCAGCAGTTCGTGGCCGCGCTTGGCCTGGTTGCCGATCTTGACGAAGTCGACCGACTCCGTGACGCTCTGGTCGCCGTCGTGGTGCGGGCCCTTGGCGATCTGGTCGGGCGACTTGTAGCCGATCGGCAGCCGGGCGAAGCGCGAGGACAGGCCGGGCAGCCAGGCGACGACGGCGATGGCGACGATGGCGGTGACCGCGGCGACCTCGCGCGGCTCGGCCTCGGTGAGGATGGACGCGAAGACCGCGAGGGTGCCGATGGTGGCCAGGAAGGCGGCGGCCACGAAGGGCGCGTCGCCGCGCGGCAGCAGCATCGTGAGCAGGACCGAGGCGATCAGCACGGTCACGCAGCCGACCAGGAACTGCAGCCGCCCCGGGCCCTCGCCGTCGGCCACCGGCATGATCCCGGAGCCGGCGAGCAGCAGGTGCGGCAGCGAGGCCAGGCCCAGCGCGATGGACGAGGCGTGGTCGTCGTAGACCCGGGCCCGTACGCCGGACAGGGCGACCAGGACGATGCCCGTCACGCCGGCGATGATGCCGGGCAGCCGGTGCATGTCGCGGTCGACCGGGTTCGAGAACCACAGGGCGAACGCCATCATGACGAGCAGCAGCACGCCGGCGGTGAGGCCGACGATGTTCATCAGGTCGTCGCTCCAGCGGTTGCGGTTGCGCTTGACCGCGGAGGCGACGGCGTCCGAGACGTCGTCGAAGACCGGCAGCGGCAGCGACTCGGCGAACGGCCGGAGCAGGAGCAGGTCGCCGTCGAGGATGCGCTGCTGCGCGAGGGACTGCCCCGCGTCCAGGACCGTGCCGTCGCGGCGCACCAGGTGGTAACCGGTGGGGGCGCCCTCCGCCTGGGACTGGCCGGAGAGCCGCAGGATCTCCGGATAAATATCGACGAGTGCGACATCCTCGGGCAGTGCCACGTCGATCCGTGCGTCCGGCGCGGCGACTGTGACCCGGCAGAAGCCGGTGCCTGTAGTCGTGCTCACCTGGCGGTTCCCCCTATCCGTTGGGCAGTTTGTCGCGTGCGTGCCTTATATATAGGGGCCGCCGTCACCGTGCCTTATATAAGGGACGTCGTTACGGGGCCGTGGGCGCGCTCGCGAGGCGTCAGCGTACCCCCCAATTAGGCCGCCGCCCCACCCACCCCGGCACTTGACCGTTAACAGTAGGATCAACGCCTGCGTCGGGCCATGGACTTGGTCCGGGGGACCGTCGAACCAACGGGGGCGGTCCGAGACTGCGAGATGCATGAAGGACTGATGCCTCGGTGAGCGTTGTCATCGTCAAGCGCCCGCCCCGCGCGCTTCCACCGGATATCCCCAGTGAGGAGTTGACGCTCGAAGCTCCGCCGGAGCTGCCCCGCGAGGGCGAAGACAACATGCTGATGAACCTCATGCCGATGATGGGCATGGCGGGTTCGGCAGGTTTCTTGTTCATGGGCACCCAGCCGTTCATGAAGATCATGGGCGGCGTGATGGTGGTTTCCACCCTCGCGATGGCTATTGTCCAGATCGTCAAGGCCCGCCAAGGGCCTTCCGGGCAAATGCTCCAGGAACGCCAGGATTACCTCAAATACTTGGCGCAGAAGCGAAAGGAAGTACGGCGCACCGCGCGCAAACAGCGCGACGCGCAACTTTTTCTCCACCCGGACCCGGGTCAATTGTGGTCGATCGTGGCCGAGGGCAAACGGGTGTGGGAACGCCGTGCGTCCGATGCCGACTTCGCACAGGTACGCATGGGGCTGGGCCCGCAGCAGCTGGCAACTCCCCTGAAAGCCCCGGAGACCGCGCCGGTCGACGAGCTGGAACCGCTCACCGCGCACGCGATGAAGGAATTCCTCGACAAGCACGGGCACCTGGAAGAGCTGCCGCTCGCGGTGTCGCTGCGCGCCTTCTACCACTTGACGATTTCCGGCGACCCGGACACGGTCTACGGCTCGGCGCGCGCCATCGTCGCGCAGCTGTGCACCCTGCACTCGCCGGAGGACCTGGTCGTCGCCGTGGTGGCCGCGCCGGGCGCGCAGGCCGAGTGGGAGTGGACCAAGTGGCTGCCCCACGTGCAGGACAAGACCACCGACGGCGCCGGCACCCGGCGTCTGGTCGTCGGTGACCTGGGCGAGATCGAGGAACTGCTCGCCGACGAGCTGGAGGGCCGCGGCCGCTTCAACCCGCAGGGCACGCCGGTCACCGACACCCCGCACGTGGTGATCGTGCTGGACGCCGGCGAGGTGCCGATGGACTCGGTGATCGCCGGGGCCGAGGGCCTTCAGGGCGTCACGATCCTGGAGGTCGTGCCGGGCGACCTGGACGAGATCCGGGGCGGTCTGGCCGTCCAGGTGTGGCCGGGCAAGCTGGTGCTGGAGTCGGCGAGCGGCGCGGTCTACAACGGCACCGTGGACACCCTGTCGGTCTCCGAGGCGGAGTCGCTGGCGCGCCAGCTCGCGCCGCTGCGGGCCGGTTCGGGCGCCGACGGCGAGGAGCCGCTGCTGTCCAACCTGGACTTCACGGACCTGATGAACATCGGCGACGCCGGTTCGGTGGAGGTCTCGCGCACCTGGCGTCCGCGCACCCTGCACGAGCGGCTGCGGGTGCCCATCGGTGTCGACAAGGACGGCCAGCCCGTCATGCTCGACATCAAGGAGGCCTCGCAGGAGGGCATGGGCCCGCACGGCCTGTGCGTCGGCGCGACCGGTTCCGGCAAGTCCGAGGTGCTGCGCACCCTGGTGCTCGCCCTGGCGGTCACCCACTCCTCGGAGACGCTGAACTTCATCCTCGCGGACTTCAAGGGCGGCGCCACGTTCACCGGTATGTCCGAGATGCCGCACGTGGCGGCGGTCATCACCAACCTGGCCGACGACGTCAGCCTGATCGACCGCATGCGCGACTCGATCACCGGTGAGCTGCAGCGCCGTCAGGAACTGCTGCGCTCGGCGGGCAACTACGCCAACATCACCGACTACGAGAAGGCCCGCGCGGCCGGCGCCCCGCTGGACCCGCTGCCCTCGCTGGTGATGGTGCTGGACGAGTTCTCCGAGCTGCTGACCGCCAAGCCGGACTTCATCGACATGTTCATCCAGATCGGCCGCATCGGTCGTTCGATGGGTGTGCACATGCTGCTCGCCTCGCAGCGTCTGGAAGAGGGCAAGCTGCGCGGCCTGGACACGTTCCTGTCGTACCGGCTGGGCCTGCGGACGTTCTCCGCGGCCGAGTCCCGTACGGCGATCGGCGTGCCGGACGCCTACCACCTGCCCAACGTGCCGGGCTCCGGCATCCTGAAGTACGACACCGAGACGATGGTGCAGTTCAAGGCCGCGTACGTGTCCGGCCCCTACCGCGGGCCCGGCGTCGGCGGTGGCGGCGGTGGCGGTCGTACGACCCGGATGCCGGTGCCGTTCACGGCGTCGCCGGTGCTGGCGCCGATCGTCGAGGAGATCATCGCCGAGGAGCCGTCGCTCACGCAGCAGCAGGACGACGCGCTGGCCGACACCGTCCTGGACGTGATCGTCCAGCGGATGCAGGGCCAGGGCCCGCCGGCGCACCAGGTGTGGCTGCCGCCGCTGGACGAGTCGCCCACGGTCAACCAGCTGCTCCCGGCGCTCGCGGTCACGCCCGAGCGGGGCGTGCACGCCCCGGAGTACACGGCGCTCGGCAAGCTGGTCGTGCCGGTCGCGCTCGTGGACAAGCCGTTCGAGCAGCGGCGCGACGTGATGTACCTGGACTTCTCCGCGGGCGCCGGTCACGGCCTGGTCGTCGGTGGGCCGCAGTCCGGCAAGTCGACGCTGATCCGCTCCGCCATGGCGGGCTTCGCGCTCACCCACACCCCGGCCGAGGTGCAGTTCTACTGCCTCGACTTCGGTGGCGGCGGCATGCTGGCCATGGAGGACCTGCCGCACGTCGGCGGCGTCGCCTCCCGGCTGGACGCGGAGAAGGTCCGCCGTACGGTCGCCGAGGTCGTCGGCATCCTCAACGAGCGCGAGGAGTTCTTCCGCGCGAACAGCATCGACTCCATGGGGACGTACCGCCAGCGGCGCGCCGCCGGTTCCTACCCGGACCAGAAGTGGGGTGACGTCTTCCTCGTCATCGACGGCTGGGGCACGTTCAAGACCGACTACGAGCAGCTCGACCCGGTCATCCTGGACATCGCCAGCCGCGGCCTGGGCTTCGGCATCCACCTGATCCTCGGCGCCTCCCGCTACACCGAGGTGCGCCCCGCGCTGCGCGACCAGCTGCTGAACCGCGTCGAGCTGCGGCTCGGCGACCCGATGGAGTCGGAGTTCGACCGCAAGCGCGCGGAGAACGTGCCGATGGGCCGCCCCGGCCGCGGTCTGTCCCCCGAGAAGCTGGACTACCTGGCGGCGCTGCCCCGTATCGACGGCGTCCAGGAGGCGGAGAGCCTCAGCGACGGCATGGCGCACCTGGTGGCCACCGTCAAGGAGCACTGGCAGGGCGCGCCCGCGCCGAAGGTGCGGATGCTGCCGACGCTGCTGCCGGCGAGCGACCTGCCCAAGGGCGGCGACTACCCGGAGCACGGCATCGCGATCGGTGTCGACGAGACGACGCTGTCCCCGGCGTTCATCGACTTCGAGACCGACCCGCTGCTGGTCATCTACGGCGAGAGCGAGTCCGGCAAGTCCGCGCTGCTGCGTCTGATCGCCAAGCAGATCTCGGAGCGCTACCCGTCGGACAAGGCGCTCATGGTGGTCTCCGACTACCGGCGCGCGCTGCTCGGCGAGATCCCCGAGAGCCACATGTACAAGTACTGTGCCGCGGGGCCGCAGCTCCAGGAGGTCATCACCGGGCTCGCCGGTTCCCTGGGCCGCCGCATGCCGGGACCGGACGTCACGCCGGAGCAGCTGCGCAACCGCAGCTGGTACGACCTGCCGGACGCGTTCGTGATCGTGGACGACTACGACCTGGTGGCGACCAGCAGCGGCAACCCGCTGCAGCCGCTGCTGGAGTACCTGCCGTTCGCCCGTGACCTGGGCCTGCGCCTGATCCTGGCACGCAGCTCCTCGGGCGCGGGGCGGTCCTCGTTCGAGCCCGTGATGCAGCGTACGAAGGAGCTCGGTGCCCAGGGCCTGATCCTTTCGGGTGACCCGGGCGAGGGCCCGCTGATGGGCAACATCAAGGCGACCAGTCTGACGCCGGGGCGTGCGCACTTCATCACGCGCAAGCGCGGGGCCCAGCTGGTGCAGACCGGATGGCTGCCCGCGCACAGCGGCTGAGGCCCAGTGCGGCGGCCGCGGGCCGCCGGTGACGGGAAGACGGTGGGGCGCTCCTCCTTCGGGAGGGGCGCCCCACCGTCGTTGCGGGCGGGCCGCCGGCCGTCCGCGCGGGCTCAGCCGAAAGCGCCGTGGCGGCCCACGTCGGGGGACGGGTCCTTGGTGCCGGACCGCCGGGCCTCCGGGGTCTCGGGCGCCGCTCCGGGCTCGTCCTTGCCCGCGGGGACGGCCGGTTCCGCCGCTCGCCGGGCCTGCGCCTTCGGTGTCGCCTCGGCGGCGACCGCCTCGGCCGCCGGCACTCCCGTACGTACGCCCTCGGCCACCCCCGCGCCACCCCGCGCGCTCTTCGGGTCACCGGCCTGCGGCGGCCCGAAGGGGTCGGGCCCCTGAGGCGCGCCGGAGGCCGCCCACTGAGCGGTCAGCGGAGGCCGCTGGCCCTGGCCGCCCTTGCCCCCCTTGCCGCGGAAGGCGCCGCCGAGCGACGTGGCGAGCTGTCCCAGCGCCATGAAGCCGTACGCGGTCTGTGTACCGGACGACTGCGAGCCGTCGTCCTGGGAGCCCGCCGAGCCGGAGTCGTGCGCTGCGGGCTCCGCGCCCTGTCCCCCGCCGCCGTGCGCCCCCTTGTCCTGGGAGGCGGCCGCGTTCTCCAGGTCGGCGGCGGCCAGCTCGAAGACCGGCAGCGTCTCGTCGACGGACCGCTTGAGCCGGTGCCAGTCCGCCGCGAACGCCTCGCCCGCCGGGCCCTGCCAGTTGGCGGCCGCGGCCTTGCCCACCTGCCGGTCCAGGTCCCGTACGAGGCCGTCCAGGCGCTTGCCCATGTCCCGCCAGCCGGCCGCCGCCTCGTGCAGGGCCAGGGGATTGCGCTGCTCGGTCACTGGACACCCCGGATCGTCTTGACGAGTTCGTCCTCCGCCGCGTCCGTCGACACGGCGGTCTCCTTGAGGCCGCCGGCGACCTCCGCCAGCCGCTGCCGCAGCTGTCCGAGGGCGCGCTCGGCCTGCTCGTACAGCTCCAGGTACGGGCCCGCCGCCGCGCGCGAACCGAATCCGTCGCACAGCGCTTCGGCGTCGCTGCGCCGTCTGAACGAGGTCAGCTGACGGCCCAGGTCGTCCGCGGATATCTCGAACGCGGTACCGAGCTTGTGCAGCTCCTCGGTACTGATCCGGACCTCGTCTGACATCTTTTCTCCCCGAATTGATTGGCGCGGCTCGAATGACGCCGCTCGAATGGCGCGGCGGCCTGCCGGACAAGGTCCCAGGTCTAGCACACCCGCATTGCGGCCGACGGCCACGTCCGAACCGGCCGGACGGCAACCCGGGCGGAATGAAAAGGGACCAATATCCCGCAATGCCAACAACCCTCCTTGACGAGTCGTTCACATCCGTCATTAGACTCATGACGCCGGTGCAGCACACGCGGTTGCTGTGCCACGGAGTTCCCTGGGGGAGATGACATGAGCGGCAACAGCGGCATGGGCAATGAGCGGCAGATCCAGGACGAGGACCTGATGGACGTCGCCCAGGACCACGAGCAGGCCCACCGGCTGCGCAAGGCCCTGCAGACGCTGGCCACCAATCCCAATGTCGGCGGAAAGCTCCAGGAGATGGCCCAGGAGGTGCTCTCCGGGCGGATCGGCATGAAGGACGCCATCCAGTCCGAGGACTACATGGGGGCGATCGGCGACCGTATGAACGAAATGCGGCGGGCCGCGGAGAACCAGACGCAGGCCGAGCGGGAGGCGTCCCGCGAGCAGTTCGCGAAGTGGCAGAAGGAGCAGGAGGAGCAGGAGGACCGGGAGCGCGCCGAGCGCGACGGCCCTTCGGGCGCCATCGTGACGGGACCGCGGCGCGGCGGCCGGGGCCACCGGGACTGAACCGGCCCCCATTCGGCAGCACGTTCTCCTGCTTGTCCGCTCTCTTGATCGGCATTGCTAATGTGCACGCTCGCGTGCCGGTGAAGCGCACGGGGGAGAGAGCGGAGCAAAATGCCACATATTCGGGCGCTCGGTAAGGGTGCGAGAATCACGGCCGGTGCGTTGTGCCTGCTTTTCTTCCTGCACACCCTGGTATGGCTGGGCCATGATCTTGTGGAAGCCGGTCCCGCCGTTTTGTGGGATTTCTGGACCGGCGGCAGGGCTCCCGGTTCCGGGGCTTCGCCCGCCGCCGTCTACCCGGTGACGACTCCGTACGACGTGGGCCTCGCGGTACTGCAAGGCGCCGCCGTCTGGACCGCTTTCGCCGGGCAGCGGACGGCCGGCGGAGTGCTCGCGGTGGCGACGGCGCTGACGTTCTCCGCCCGTCTGCAGGCGATCATCAGCACCGGCAGCCACACCTCGACCGAGCGCTGGTTCCTCGGCCTGGGCGACGGCGACGACACGACCCTCATGAACGTCTTCCTCTCCTCGGGCGTGGTGGTGCTGCTGGCCTTCGTCACCGCCGTCGTACTACTGGCGGGCATGCGCCCCTGGCCGCCGCTGAACGCGGCACCCGGTACGCCCCCGCTGCGCCCCGCGGGCCCGGCCGGTGCCGTGTCCGCCGCCGTGCTGGGCGTGTTCACGCTCGGCTGCCTCTGCTGGATCGGCTACACGCTGACGCAGTCCCTCGGCGGCACGTACGGAGCCCCGCTCGAAGCCCTGCTCCTCGGTCGCGGCCTGCTCGTCGGCCTGCTCGGTCTCGCGACCGGCTGGGCCTGGCTGACCTTCCTGCCGCTGTACGCGGTCGGCGCGCTGCTGGCCGCCACCCGGCGGGTCTCCGCGCGCGGCTTCGCCCTCGGGCTGGCGCTGACGCTGCTGCCGGTCGCCGTGCTGAACATGTGCGCGTACCTGCGTACCGGAACGCTCTTCGAACTGGGTGACATCGCCCCGGGCGCCGCGCTGCTGGGCAGGGCGCAGACGGTGGTGGAACTGGCCGGGTCGGTCGTGGTGCTCGCACTGATGGGGCGGCGCGGCGAGCCGGCCCTGCCAGGGATGCCGGGGGTGCCGGGGCCCGTCGGCGCGCCCGGGTTCGGGGCCTTCGGAATGCCGGGACCCGGCGCTCCGGCGCCCGGCGGATACCAGGTGGCGCCGCCCCCGCCGGGATACGCGGGCCACCCGGCACCGGGCGGATACCAGGCGCCGAGTGGGTATCAGGCGCCCGGCGGATACCCGCCGCCCCAGGGAGGCTTCGGCCCGCCGCCCGCGGGCTGAACCCGCCGCCGGGCGGCGGTAGGGCCCGGTGTCAGAGGCGGATCGTAGGATCGGCCGGGAGACAGCGGACAGAGCGACGGGCAAGCCAGGCAGTACGCGCACCACACGCGGCGATCCACGACGGTGGAAGGCAAAGGATTCATGGGGGACGAGGAATTCATGACCGCCTCGGACGAGGAACACGGCAGTACGGAGGGTTACGCGCCGCATCCGCACATCGGCGGCCGCACCGCCGTGCTGCGGGCGCTCGCCGCGTGGCGGATGCAGTGGCCCGGCGCGCCCCGCGTCGTCGTGCTCACCGGGAGTCCGGGCAGCGGGCGTTCGCGCCTGGTGACCGGCTTCCTCATGCTGTGCGAGCCCGAGTACCGCAAGCGGCTGCCGCTGGACGACCTCGATCCGACGACCGTGCCGCCCGACCTGCCCGCGCCCGCCGTCCCCGACCCCAAGGGGCTGACCGCCGACCAGTTCCTGTGGGCCGTCGCCGACCACTTCGGCCTGGACGCCACCCGCACCGCGGACATCGTCCCCCGGCTCGCCGCCGCGGCGGACCCGGTGACGATCGTCGTCCCCGACGTCGACCGGGCCGGCCCCGTGCGCGCCGCCGGCGAGCCCGCCCGCCTCGTACGGGACGTACTGAAACCGCTCGCGGCGGCCGACAAGGTCCAGCTGCTCGCCGACGTGCCGCGTGCGCTCGCCGCCGAGCTGGTCGAGTCGCTGCCGGCCGGCCAGGGCCAGGTCATCGACCTCGACGACGCGCGCTGGGCCGACCCCGAGGGGCTGGCCCTACAGGCGGAGACGATGCTCGACCCTCGGTTCGGGGCCCCGGCCCTGCCGTATACGGAAGATCCCGTCGCGCGCCGGGCGCTCGCCGAGACCGTCGCGGAGCGCGCCGCCGGCAGCCGGCTGACCGCGCAACTCGCCGTGCAGTGCGTCCTCATGCAGCCCGAGGGCTTCGACCCGGCTGATCCTTCGCAGCTGCCGGGCAGCGTCGGCGAGGCCCTGGACCTGCACGCCCGGCGGCTGGGCGCCGACCCGCGGACGCTGCGTCTGATGCTGGCGCCGCTGGCGCTCGCCGAGGGCGACGGGCTGCCCGTCGGCCTGTGGGTCCCGCTGGCCAACGCCGTCGCCGGGCGCGACATGAGCCAGGAGATCGCCGCCGGAATGCTGCTCGCGGGGCCGTTCGTCGAGCCCGTCGAGCTGCCGGCGGAAGGCGCGGCGGAGCCGGACGCCGACGGCGGCGCCTCCGCCGTCCGCATGCTGCTGCGGCTCGCGCACCCCGGCATCGCGGACGCCGTACGGGCCGGGCTGGCCGACCCGCGCGACGCGCAGACGCGCATCGCCATGGCCCTGCTGGAGGCCGTGCCCCAGCAGGACTGGTCCCGGGCCGACCCCTACGTCCGCGACCACCTCGCCGCGCACACCCTCGACGCCGGCCTGCTGCCCCAACTGCTCACCGACCCGGCGCTGTTCGTGCACGCCGACCCGGTGACGCTGCGCGCGGCCGTCGAGGCCGTCCCGTACGAAGCGCTGGGCGCGCCCGCCCGCACGTACCTGCGGACGGCTCCGCTGCTCACCCGGTCCGAGGCGCCCGCCGCCGTCCGCGCGGCGCTCCTGGAGACGGCCTTCGTCGAGGACGGCCTCGGCCCGTACGCGGACGCGCTGCACGCACTCGGCCTCGGTCTGCCGTGGCGCACCCTGTGGAGCGTGCCGCTGCCCGGTGTCACCGGCGTCACGGTCGGCAGCCTGCCGCAGGCCCCGGCCGAAGGGGACACGGCGGACGTCCCGGCTCCCGCCGCGGCGCTGCCGGTGGCCGTCTTCCTCGTCCCCGAAGGCACCCCAGGCGCCCGTACGATCGCCGCCGAGGACACCGGAACCGGCGCCGCCGCCGTGCTCGTCCACCAACTGCTGGGGCCGGAGTACGTCGACACCGACCCGGCGCGGGTGCTGCGCCCCTCGGAGGACGCGCGGGTGGCGGCGCCGCTCGCGCTGAGCCGGGGCGCCGACTACCTCCGGGTGTGGGACCGGCAGCGCCAGGAAGTGGTGGCCGCGCTGGTCAGCGACACTCCTTTCGTGGCGGCCGACCTCTCGCCCGAGGGCGTCCTCGTCGTGGCCACGGCACGCGGCGTCAAGGCGCTCCACATCCCACTGCCGGCACCGGTACCGGCGCCGGCCGCCGACACGGCCGCGGCCCCGGAGCCCCCCGCCGTGTCCGTCTCCGCCCCGTCCTCTCCCACCGACCCCGCACACCCTGCCGAAACCCCCGCCGGCCCGCACGGCCGCGAAGGAGACCGCTCGTGATCACCCAGGCGCAGGCCCACGCCACCGCCGACCGCTGGCTCAACCCCGAGGGGCACCAGGGCCGGCCGCGCCAGGTCGGCATGCAGGAGTTCGACCTCGGCTGGGTGGTGTGGGCCGTTCCGCCGCCGCCGGAGGTCGATCCGGTGACCGGCCAACGGCGGCCTCCGGCGGAGGTGGGCAGCGCCTGCGGCGTCGTCGACCGCGCCAGCGGCGAGCTGACGGTCTGGCCGTCCGTGCCGGTCGACGAGGTCGTACGGATGTACCAGCAGAAGCACGGCGCGGGCGGCGGGGCCCCCGCGGCCGCCTCCGCCGAACCGCCGGCCACCGGCCCCGGCAACACCGCAGTGGCGACGTACAACGACCCGGCCGGCGGCGGGGAGACCAACCTCGTCCGGGTGTCGGCCCCCGGCCTGCCGCCCGCCGAGTACCAGCTGGCCGAGGAGCTGCGGCGCATCGGCGTACGCGGCGAGGACGTCAGCGCGGTCCACACCGACCTGCGCCCAGCCCTGCTGCCCGGCGGCTACACCGGCGACTTCGTCTTCCGCGCCTTCCCCAACGCGCAGTTCTCCTGCACCGAGGGCTACGGCATGGCGCCCGAGGAGCGCGCCCAGGGCGTCGCCGGGCTGCTGCGGCACGTCGAGATGATGCACCAGCTCGCCGGTCAGCAGCCGCCGCCCCGGCCGCACCGGCTGCCCGTTCCGCCCGCCGACAGCGTGCCGCGCGCCGAGCCCCTGCGGGACGTGGCGCTCGGCAAGCGCCTCGCCGAGGTCTTCGGCCCGCAGGGTGTGGTCAGGCCGGACGCCGACGACATCGCGCGCACCCAGCTGCCCGAGGCCGCCAAGAAGACACTGACCTGGGCCGGGCTTCCCGTACAGGTGCCGTACTTCTTCACCGCGGACGAGGCGGGCCGGCCGCCGGCCGGTGGCCTGTTCACCGACGCGGCGACCCACCTGCGGGCGATCGGCACGCAGGCGTCCGAGGGCACGCTGGCCACCTTGGCGGGCCACGTCCGTATCGGTACGGACGGCGGCTACACGATCACCGTCCAGTGCACGGCGCCGGAGGACGGCCAGTCGCTGATCGGCGCGGTCTGGGCGGTCCAGACGTCCACGGGCGGCGGCCGGTTCGTCAACGCCTCCCTCGCGGGATTCCTGCGGTCGCTGGCCCTGCTGACGACCACCCGGCAGCAGATGCGGGGCATGGACCCGCGCGCGGCGGGGGCTGCGGTCGCCGCCTTCCAGGAGCAGTTGGTCGCGATCGACGCGTGGTCCCTGGACGACGAGGGCAACTGGTGGTCCCTGATCGTCGAGCAGATGTGGCACGGACTGTTCTGACCGGCCGGGCCGTTCGGGGACGGGGCACGCCCCACGCCCCGGGCGGCCCGCTCAGGGCAACAGCAGCCAGTCGGCCGCCAGGGCCGCCGCGAGGCCGAAGCCCAGCAGCCAGGAGCCCAGCCGCGTACGACCGTGCCGGCTCAGCTCGATGACGACCCCGCACAGGATCAGCGCGGCGCCGTACACGCCCACCACCAGGACCGACGTCCGGCTGGCGAGGCGGACCACGAGCACCGCCGCCATCGCGGCCATCAGCACGGAGGCCAGCACGATGCGCACCCGCCGCGCCTGACGGGGCGTCAGGCCCACGCGGGTTCCGGGCAGGGGCTGTTCATCGGCGGGTGCGTCCATGAGCGGGAATGGTACGGGACTGCTGTTCGGCTCCGTACGACCGCGGGTCCCGCTACCCGTACGACCGCGTTCCCCACTGTCCGTACGACCGGGTTCCCCGTTATGCGTACGACCGCGTTCCCCGCTACGTGAAGAACAGCACCGCCCCGGAGAGCACCGCGCCGATCAGCCCCGCGGCCATCAGCCCCATCAGGACCGTCCGCAGCACACCCGGGCCGACCGACCGCCACGCGTCGTCGAAGGAGGGCGCGCCCCGGAAGCGGTAGCCGGTCACCGCGCAGAGCACACCCATGACGAGGACGACCAGCCCGCCGCAGAGGCACAGCACTCCGTTGGCCAGCCGGTTCCAGCTGTGCTGCACATAGCTGGAGCGGCCGACCTGGCGGACCTCGATCAGGTCGCCCTCCTTGAACTTGTGCCAGGAGTCGACGCTGGCGTTCAGGTCCTTGGTCTTGCCGTCGTCCGAACGGAACGTGCCGTAGCACTGGATGTCGCGCGTGCGGTTCCCGGAGTGCTGCTTGTTCGCGTAGTGGTAGTCCGTCGCACACGCCTCGACCGTGATCTTGCCGGGGCTGCCGTCCACCCACACCGAATACGGGCCCACATAGACACCGATCGCGATCAGCATGAGCCCCGCCAGGAGGACACCCGCACCGATCAGCCGTCCCAGCACGCGGTTCACCCCGTCCGACACACCCGGCGCATTGTTCACACTAGACGCAGGGGCAGCGCCTGACCTGGTGTGCTCCGACTGTGCTGCCATGGTCAGCGATCCTTTCCAGGGGCGTGCGTAGGTGCAGGACATGCGATGCGCGCGCGGCATGCGCAACATGCCGCCCGCGCGGGGTGTACGGGCTTCCGCGCCGTGCCGAGCCTACGGCCCGAGGGCACCCGCCCGGTCGGCCAGGCGGTCCGCGGTGTCACCCGTAATGCTGCAAAAAGAAGAAGACGGCTGCACCAAGGATGCCCACCCCGGCAACGGACAGCAGCAGCGGGCGCAGCACCGTCCCGCCCGGCAGCCCGTCCCAGCTGTCACCGAACGACCGCCCCCAGCGGGCACCGAAGCCGGTCAGCAGGCAGAACGTGCCCGCCGCGAGCATCGGCAGCGCGAGGAACACCCCCGCGGCGGCGCCCCACGCCTGTGGCCACCCGGCGACCGTGAACGTCACTCCGTCACCGGTTTGCACGGGGACGCGGGAACCCGGCCGGTACATGGTGCCGGGGTGAAACGTTCCGAACCCGCCTCCGGAGCCGTCTTCGGACCCGTCCCCGAAACCGTCTTCGGACCCGTCTCCAGTCGCATCGGCGCCGCCGGCACCGCCACCGACGCCCCCATCGGCACGAAAGGTGCCCGTACAGGTGACGGTCCTGCCGACGTGACGGCCGCTACCGCCTGCCTGGTAACGCTCGTGACATTGCCCGACGGTGTACGTCCCGTGGGTACCCGCGTAACCCGCCGCCAGGGCCGTTTGCCTGGCCGAAAGGACGCAGACCGTCGCCCCGAGCACCAGGAGGACGAGGCCGACGGCGCGCCCGAGCACGTAGTGCGCGGCGTTGCGGCGGCTGGTCACCGCCGCCAGCCCCCGGCGCAACGACCCGAGTGCCGTGAGCGGCGTACGGGACGCCTTGGGGTGCGGCATCAGACGATCCCGTCGACGAGCAGGGCGGCACCGGCAGCGAGCACGACCAGGCCGCCGACCCCGGCCAGTACGACGCGGGCCGCCGCGCCGCCGGGCATCCGGCGCCAGGCGTCCCGGAACTTCGGGCCACGGCGGCTGCCGAACCCGGTGAGCAGACAGAACAGGCCCGCGACCAGCGCACACACCGACACGCACACGATCGCCAGGCTTCGCCAGACCCACTGTTCGTCGATCATGACGAACCGGTAGTCCGTCTTCTGGACCGCCAGCTGCTTCCCGGCCTCGAACTTGGCCGTGGTCTCGACCGTCGCGTCCTCGACGGTGACGCCGCCCGCGTCGGCACGGAAGGCGCCGGTGCAGACGTCGACGGGCCGGGTGTACCGGTGGCGGGACGAGCCGACGCGGTCGAACTCCGTACGGCATTCCCTGACGGTGAGCGTGCCCGCCTCGCCCTTGTGGCCGTTCTCGTAGCCCATGTCCTTGGCGGTCACCCCGCCGAAGAACAGCCCGGCGAGGACGAGACCGGCACCGACGACCCTGCCCACCGAGGACGACGGCCGCCCCGAGGACGGCGACCGGCCGGGCGGGCGCGGGCGTATGAAGGGCTGCGTTGGCATGGAGGGACCGTGTTGCTGTGGGGGACGGATTGCTGTGGGGGACGGATTTCCGGGCTGCCCGTCGGCCGTACGACCGAGTCCGCTTGCCGTATGGGACGCGCAGCCGGCTGACGGGGCGGCTACCGAAACTTAACCACCTCTTTCCCTGCCCGCACCACTCCCCTCCCGCCCGCCATTCCGGGTGCCACCAACGACCCAGCACGGTCAATCCCCCCGAATTCGATCCGCATTCGATCGCATTCCGCACCCTCTGGGCACCACACCGCCCCCGCACCGACGCCCCATTGCCACCGCTATCGACGCCGCTGTCCCCTTGCAAAACCCCATCGCCATCTCGGCGGTGGTGCCCGATGGGCCGCCTTGACATGGCTGCGTTAAGACCACATAAAGTAGTCACGCTGAACGTGTCGAGAGTGCATCGCGCCCAAGCGCGGATGACGGGGGTCGTGATGGCGGACAACGCATTCGACGTAGATCCTGACGTGCTGCGCACACAGGGTCATGCGTTCGTGAACATCGGCACGGAGTTCGGCAAGGCCGCCAAGAAACTCAAGGACGACCTTGAGGGCCTCGGAAAGCCGTGGGAGGACGCCGACTTCGGCGCGGCCTTCGACACGATCTACACACCGATCCGTGACGGCATGTTCGAATCCATGGATTCCCTGGGCGAACGCCTCGAAGACATCGGCGACAAACTCCAGGGCATGGCGCGCACGTACGCGGCATCCGACGAAGAGGGCGTCCACGTCGTCAGCTCGGTTCCCCGCCCCGCCGTCTGACATCCCGCGCCGCGTCCGTACGACGCTCCGGCGCGCGGCGCACGCGCACCACAGCCGCCCACCACGGCCATCCAGCCCCAGGCGCCGACTTCACCTCCCCCGCCTCCGCCCCACCCCCCGCTCCACTCCACCCCATCTCCCTGACCAGCACCGACATCCGACATCCCAACCAAGATCACTCCAGCCGCATCCGGCTGCAACCGCACGGGGGACGATCACTGTGTCACTGACGCTGCCGAGCGAGGTCGCCTGGGTCCTCGGGCTTCTCGGGTACGACTGGCCGGAGGCCGACGAGGACGCCCTCTTCAAGTGCGCCGAAACCTGGCGGAACTTCGCCACCCAGGTCGAACAGGCAGCTTCGCAGGGCACCTCGGCGGCACAAGAAGTGGTCGCGGCCAATACGGGTGAAGCCGTCGAGGGATTCACCAAGGAATGGGGCGCTTTCTCCGGCAGCTCCGATTCCGACCACTACCTGCGCGACGCCCAACTCGCCGCCGAGGTCATCGCGTTGGCTTTCGACGCGGCAGCCATCGCCGTCCTCACCGGTAAGATCGCGATCATCGCCCAGCTCGTCGTCCTCGCCGTCGAACTCATCGCCGCACAGGCCGCCGCCCCCTTCACCTTCGGCCTCTCCGAAGCCGGCGCGGCGGGCGCCACGCAAATCACCCGGGTCGCCGTCCGCGAGATCCTGAACAAGATCAGGCAAGAGGTCGTCCAGGCCGCCACCAAGGCCATGGAACACGCGACGATGGACGCCGTCAAAAAGATGGCAAAGAAAGCAGTGTCCAAGGAAGCCCGCCAACTGGCGATGGACTACGCCAAGAAGACGGTCAAAGACACGGTCAAGGAGACCGTCAAGGACAAGGTCGTCGAAGAGGGCAAAGCCAAGGCCACCGAAGCCGCCACAGAAATGGGGCAGAACCTCGCCCAACAGGGCATCGAGAACCACTTCGGCGCGCGCGACGGTATCGACTGGGGCGAAACCGCCGACATCGGCAAGGAAAAGGCCGGCGAATACGTCGACGGCCTCAAGGAAGGCGCCCAGAGCCTCGCCGACCCGCAGACGTACGTCGACCACGCCAAGGAAGACCTGACCAACCGCGGCCTCGAAGCGGGCCAACGACAGGTCGACAACCGCACCGGTGGCGCCGCCACTCGCCACCAAGGCGTCACCGACAGCGCCACGGACTCGGTGCGGTCCGTCTTCGGATGAGCGTGACCTGACCGCGGGCCCGGCGCTCACCCACGTACGCCCGGCCTGCCCGCCGCCCACTCAACTTGCCTCAGCCGAAAACAGCACGAACGTCATCACCGCTGCTACCAGAGCTGACACCCCCCTCCGGCGCAGTTCCCACACCCCCAGCTTCTTCCCTCCCTCCTTCCCCTCCCGCTCGCCCTCCCCTGGCACGCTGAACACCCGCCCTCACCTTCGCCTCCACCACGTTGCTCCCCGACTCCCTCACACCGTCAACGAGACGGTCGCGATGCGTCGCGGGGTCGGCAAGACCGGCCAGTCCGCCCTCTCTTCCACCATGGCCGTCCTGCTTGCCGGCGACGTACTCGCCCGGCTTGAACTCCCCGTTCTCAACCGCACCGAACTGCTTCCCGAACTCCTCCTTGGCGCCGCGCGCCGCCTCCCTCACGTCGACACCCTCACGGGCACCGAACCGGGCTTCGATCCCCTGCTGCACGATGTTCTGCCCGGCCCCGGTCACGATCTCCGTGGCTTTTTCCTTGGCCGGGTCGATGACGACCTCCCTGACCGTCTTCCTCGCGTAATCCACAGCGAAATTCTTGACCTGTTCCCTCACCAGGTCCGAGGCGATCTTCTTGACGCCCTTCTCGGCAGCTTCCGCCATAGCCTTGGTGATTGCATCGACGACCTTCTGCTTCAGCTCGTCCAAGAGCCGCCGCACAATGAGCCGGGTAGCCTGCGTCACCCCCAACGCGCCGACCTCGGAAAGCCCGAACGTGAACGGAGCGGCGGCCTGCGCCGCGATGAGTTCGACGGCCAGGACCACGAGCTGCACGATGACTTCGACTTTGGCCATGAGAACCGCGGCCGCCGCAACCTCGAAAGCGATACCCACCACATTGGCCGCGATCTGCGCATCGGCCAGGTACGACCCGGGCCCACCCGAGAAATCCCCCCACGCCTCGGCAAAGCGCCCGACCGCGTCTCCGCTGTTCACGAAAACAACCTCTCCCGCGGCCGCCCCGCCCCGCCCGTCCGTCAAACCAACCTGGACAGCGAACTCCAACCAGGCCTGTCCGCACTCCGCGAGCTTGCCCTCATCCGCCTCGGGCCAGCTGTACCCGAGCAGGTCAAGCACCCACACCACCTCACCGGGAAGCGTCAGCGCCACAGGTCACCCCCAGGGAGAGGGATGCGCACGCGACACCTGCCCGACGAGCTGCACGCTGTCCCGCTCCGTCGCCTCATACCTTCTCGCCATTTCCTGCAAGTTCTCCCCCATCCCCTCCAACCGCTTCCCGAGCGCATCCATGGACTTGAACATGCCGTCCCGGACCGGCTCGTAAATCATCGCGAACGTCTCCGCGAACCCGGCTCCCCGCCATGGCTCGCCCAATCTCTCCAATCTGTCCTGCAGTCGTTTCGAAGCAGCCCCGAACTGCACACCGATATCGACGAACTCTTCCCCCCGGCGCCTGACGACATCCGAATCAACGTCGAACGACTTCCCCGCCACTTCGCCTCATCTCCCGAGCGCCCAAGTCAAGTCCCAACAGGAGGTACGAACTAGAGCTCGCCCCCGACATGCCGCGCCGCGAGCCTTCCACGCTGCCACCGCGCGCAGCAAAGATCCGAGCCCGCGAAAAACTTCCGGCGAACGCCCTGGGCACCCGATCAGACGGATCCTTTCCCCCACCCCACCCAGAGCCCTGAAGAAACCTTTACCGCACGGAAACCAGGCGACCCAGACGCAGCCCCTCCAGCTCCCACCCGGCCCCGGCGAGGCTGCCGTTCCACACCTAATACGTTCATAGCGCGTCACGTACAGCCAAACCATTGAACATAAACACACCACCCAACCACCCCAAACTGTCACCACTCATCCGAGCGAATACCGCGCACGCCGCTGACGACTGCACCACCTTCGCTACCTACCCCACACAAAAAGGGGCCCGCACCAAGCTGCGGGCCCCTTCTGCACCTACACGCAACCGGCCCCGGCACCGCCGCCCTGCCCGCCGTAACCACCGGGGCCTCCAAGCGGCGGCGGTCCGGCATTGCTCTTCTTGCGCCGAACCAAGACGACAACGACCGCAATCACCACCACAACCGCGACCATCAGCCCGAGCCCCATAAAAACAATGGGAGACACCCCGATACCGCTACTCCCGCTAACCTTCTCCTCACCGGCCCAGGAACCCCAGCCGGATACACAAAGGCAAGTACCTATCGCGAAAAATCACATAACCGCTCGTCCGAACATGACGAAGCCCGCAGTCAAAACAACTGCGGGCCTCATGTCACTGGACGTCACACCGAGCGCAAGCGCCGGCGGCAACTACTGCGCTGGAGGCTGCTGCGGCGGGTACGGATACACGCCCGGAGCACCCGGTTGCTGCTGATAAGCATGGGGCGGATACGGCGCCCCACCGGGCCCACCCGGGCCTCCCCAACCACCAGGCCCACCGGGCCCACCGGGCGGCGGCCCGTTACGGCGGTTCTTCTTCTGGCTGACAACCACTGCAATGACGATGATGGCAATAACAGCCAACACCCCCACACCGACACCGACCAGAACACCGGTGCTCACCCCAGCGTCCTTCTTGCCCCCGGCTTGCTGATTACCGCCACCGGCAGCGTTCGCCCCTGCGGACGGCTGCGCCTCCGGGGCCTTCAAGGGGCCGTTCTTGGGGCCGGCGGGAATGTCGCGCGTCAGAGCGCCCAAGGGGCGGATGAAGCCGTAACCGTAGTGGGGGTCGGGAAGTTGCGTGCCCTCTAGTCCGGGGGGCATACCAGCAGTCTTCACCAACCGATTGGCGATTTGCCCGGCAGTAAGGTTGGGGAACTTCGAACGCAGAAGGGCTGCAGCGCCAGAAACATATGCCGTGGAGTCCGAGGTGCCGGTTGCCTGGCGATAGGGCTTCGTAGCTGCAGCAGACCTGATATGCACCCCAGGAGCCGTCAGCATTGTCGCAGGGCCGTAATTCGAGTCTTCCCACACTTTTCCATTGGCGCCCACAGCGCCTACTGCAACAACCCCCGGAGAGGCGGCCAACGCCGCCATCTGCTTACCTTCATTGCCCGTAGCCGCCACGATGAGGACGTTCTTCTTGTAGGCGTAAGCAATTGCCTGCTTGTCTACTTCAGACAGGCTGTCAGCACTGATCGACAAATTGACGATTGACGCTCCAGAATCGACAGCGTAACGAATCGCGGTGCCTAGGTCGGCATTATCGACAGCAGGTCCCATCTCAGGGTAAGCGACGGGAAGAATCTTAGCTTCGGGCGCCAACCCCTTGACTCCATCTGCATTCCCTGAGCCGTGCCCATGTGCCGCGATGATCGAAGCCATCGATGTGCCATGGTCATCGATTGACTCGCGATCCGCACGCCCGCCATCAATGAAGCTCTTCCCTTGCAGAACGTTTCCCTGCAAGTCGGGGTGCTCCCCGTTGACGGCGGAGTCAATTACGGCGACGGTGACACCCTTGCCCGTGGATTGCTGCCATACTTTCTCGGCTTCGAATGAGGACAGCGGCCACTGGGCAGCTCGCACCTCATCCGCCGAAGCCACCGGCGCGGTGCCGAAGAGCAAGGCTCCCGTCACTGCCACGCCGCCCACCGCCCGGAGCGCTCGAGCGAAGCTCATGCCCTAACAACACCTCTCACTGACGTGATGGGGCCCGCAGCCCGAAGACTGCGGGCCCCATCATGTTCTGCCGGCTACCTGGTCCCGGCTGGGAAGACCCTACTCAATGACCCTGGGAGCCACGTTACGTTGCGTCGTCCAGGTCTCCTCGTCCTCCACGAGGTAGTCAGGACGCTGCCCGTTGTTCTGGTCCTTGTCCTTGCCCTTGCTGCCATGTGCGCCGGGCGCTCCAGCCATCGGGCGCCGTCCTTCCTTGGCGCCCTGCTGCGTACCGCCCCGGCTACGGTGCAGACCCGAGCCTCCCTGAGCTCCGGCTCCGGCCTTTCCACCGGGACCGCCCACGGTCCCGCCCTTCTGACGGGCGAGACCACCGCGACCGGCTGCTCCCTTGGCCCCGGCGCCGCGACCCGCGGCACCGGCCGCACCGCCCATGCCCGGCATGCCACCGGCTCGACCACCGGCTCCACGCCCGGCTCCACCGGCGCCGACGCCACCCTTGGCTGCGCTTCCGCCCTTGGCCGTGCCTCCACCGGCGCCACCGATGCCACCGACCATTCCGGGGGCGCCGCCGGAGGAACCAAGTCCCCCAGCACCGAGGCCTCCGCCACCGCCACCACTGAGGCCGCCGGTTCCGACTCCGCCGCCCAGGCCGCCGCCTGGCGTGCCCAAACCGCCCTTGCCGCCGCCGAGGCCGTCAAGTCCCGTGTTGACGTTCGGCACCGGCTTCGGTGTCGGCGAGGTTCCGATACCGCCGCCGATACCCTTCGGGCGCGGCGGTTCCAACGGAGTAGGCGTTTGGTAGCCGCCCCCCTTGAGTCCCGGAACCTTAGCTCCGCCAGCTCCAGGCTTCGGTGCGGAAGGCGTCGGACCGAAGCCTCCGATACCCGGAAGTGGCCCTCCTCCGGCCCCCGGATCGTGCGGGGTGATGTTGTCCTCGCGGTCCTGGTGGGGCTTCAGGCTTTTCAGCGACGCGCTACCCACCCGGTAAACCGTCGCCAACTGCTCCATGTAATGAGCAGCTTCCAGCTCCCGCTCCCTGTCGAGCGACAGGTTGGTGCGGTTCGCGTTCATGGCGTCGTAAATGCTTGTCTTCGGGTTACCGAGAGCCTTGTTCAGGCCGGAGTCGTCACGGCCGTCGCCCGCTCCCAACAACTTTGCGGCGCCACCGACCACGAGGCTGCCACCCGGGACCACCGCCCCGATGGCGCCCGCCTTTCCGGTGTCGGAGCGCGCCAAGTCACTGAGCCGGTCGGCCTTCCGCTCCAGCCAGGAAGGCTCCTCGACCGCTTCTACCAGCTTCTTGACCGTGCTGAGGCGCTCGCTGATCTGCTCCATGATGTGCCCCGTGTTGTGGGGGTACGGAGCGCACGCTGCGAAGTTGTTGCTGATCTTCTGCGCTGCCTTGGCGAATGCTTCCGCGCTCGCGCCGTGCCAGGACTGGAGGACCTTGGTGACGGCGTCGTCGAACTGCTTCTTGATGCCGCTGTTCCAGTCCTCGCCGACCAGCGAGACCCGGACCTTCTTCCAGCCGTCGGCGACCTCGCCGACTGTCTCCGGGCTGGCGTTCTGCACCATCTTCTTCAGCTGGTTGAGCCGCTGCTCGGTGAACTGAGGTCGGCTTTGCCCGATTTCGTGCGGCGCCTCCCTGTTGTCACCGGACGACGCCTGCTTGCCGTCCGTCTCGTAGCCCTTCGGCACCTTGATCTCTGCCGGCTTGAAACCAGAATCGTCCGAGGCCATTAGCCGTCCCCCATTCCCTTTGCAAACGTTCTTTGAGTGTCACTGTCACGAGAACCGTCAGCCGACCATTTTGACCTTGTTCTCAGCCTCGGCGTCCTGGTAAGCACCCCGCGTCTTGTGTGACTTCTCGCCGAACTGGTTGACCAGGTTCTCGATCAGGTCGACCAGACCCTCGATGGACGCCTTCATGGTGCCGTGAGCCGCGTAGAGCTGCGGTGCCTCTTTGAAGCCCTCGCCCAGCGCGCCCTCAGGCAGGTAGGTGCTGTTCTTCGAGTGGCTCTTGGCAGAGCCCATCTCCTTGATCACGTGGTTCAGTTCCTTCACCACCTGATCCAGTGCGTCCAGGTCGACGCCGTACTCTTGATTCCTGCCCATGATCAGGCCTCCCCGTGTGTTCTGATTCCGGTCTTGCGGCGCCAGTCGCGGAGGGCGATGGAAGCGCCTACGACCGCGGCGACGGCTAGGGCGCCGCCGCCGATGATGTAGATGGCGATGCGGGTCTGCCGTTCCTCGGGGCTTTCGCCGATGCTGAGGACGGCCGGTTGGATGTTGGCGCCGGTGCTGGCCGGATTGGAGTTGATGTCCGGCCTGGGTTCGGCGGTGGGCTTGCTGTCGTCGTTCAGGGCCGCTACCGGGTCCACGACGCCCCAGCCGATGTTGTGGTCGCGGTCTTTACGGACGCGTTCCGCCGTCTTCTCCAGTTGCCAGATGACTTCCTTCGGCGCCCATTTGTCGTGCTGGGCCTTGTGCTTGCCGATGAGGAGTGCGGCGGCGCCGGCGGCGTAGGGGGCGGCGAAGCTGGTGCCCTGGTCGACGCAGTTGCCGCCCTTGGGGACGGTGGAGACCATGTCCACGCCGGGCGCTGCGACGTCGACGAAGGAGCCGGCCTGGGAGAAGGGGGCGCGTTCGTTGTTGCGGTCGGAGGCCGCGACGGCCATGACGTTGCTGTTCGGGAACGCGGCGGGGTACATCTCCTTCTCCGCGCCGGTGGCACCGCCGTTGCCCGCCGAGGCGACGATCAGGACGCCTGCCTGCTCGGCCCTGTCGACCGCTGCCCTCAGGGTGGGCAGGAACCTCGGGTCCTCGCCGGTGCCCTGGGAGATGTTGATGATGTCGACGTTCGCCTTGACGGCGGCGTCGATGGCCTTGGCGAGGTTCTCCGCGGTGCCGGCCTTCTCCTTGTCCGTCTGCTGGAGCGGGAGGATCTTGGCGTTGGGAGCGATGCCGTAGAAACCGGAGTCGGAGGCCGGCTGGGCGGCGATGATGCCGGCGACCTTGGTTCCGTGGCCGACCTGGTCGTCGGTGGCCTTGCCGCCCGTGAAGCTCTGCCCGGCGGAGGCCAGTGACGGCTTCACCTGCTTGTTGCCGGCGTCGACGCCCGTGTCGATGACGGCGACCTGTACCCCTTCACCCTTTCCGTACGCCCACATCTGCTTGGTGAGCAGACGCTGGAGCGACCACGGGGTTTCTTTGATGTTGTCGGCGCCGAAGTTGCACTGTCCGCTGTTCAGCGGCACGTTCGTGTCCGCGAGAGCCGGGGTGGCGGTGGTCGCGGTCAGGCCGACGGCGCAGACCGCACCGGCCAGCGCTACCGCCGCTCGACGGCGGTGACCGGCTCGGTGGCCATTGGCGCGAGGTCCCACGGGTTGTCTGCTCTCCATGTGTGGCGGATTTGGTGGAGGTGCGGAGGAGGGGCGGCAGGGGGTGTGGAGGAGTGGGGGGAGGTGTGGAGGGAAGGGGGAGGGTGGCTGGACCGCGTAAGGGCGGGCGCACTGGTGCAGCGCGCCCGCCCTCATTCACTACTGTGCGAGCCTTCGTGGCTGCTCAGCCGTTGTGCCGTAGCTGTCTGTGGACAGTGACGGGTCAGCTCCAGATCTGCGCGTTCTTGGACTCGGTGCTCTGGTAGTTCTGAGCGGCCTGGTCCAGGGCCTTGGCGATGGCTTCCAAGGTCGAGTGCAGGGAAGCGGCGCGCTGGTCCCACTCGCGCTGGCGGGCCTGGTAGCCCTCCTGCGCGGCACCTTCCCAGCTGGCGGCGATCTTCTTGACGCCCGACTCAAGGTCGTCGAGCTGGGTACGGATGTTGTTGGCCGTTCCGCGCACGTCGGCAGAGGCCTGGGAGATCGTCGCGAAATTGACGAGGATCTGGCCGGACATATGGTCTCCTCAGGGAGTTGATCTGGTCGATTCACACGCCGCGGCAGGACGGCCGGCCCAGGGCCGCCGAGGCGGTGGGCCGGTGCGCGCTGCGGCGAAGTGGGCGCGCCGCGGGCGGCGGCGCGGTCCCGTCATCCGAAGGGCGAGGCCTGCGCGGAGACGTGGGACATCGACTGAGCCTGCTCCTCTTCCGAGGCCACGTAGTTCTTCGTGGTCGAGTCGATCGCTTCCTTGATCTCGTTCAGCAGCTGGTTCAGGCGCTTCGCGTCGTCGTTGACCTGAGACTGCAGCTGGTGGTACGAGGAGGCCGCAGCGCCCTTCCACCCCGACGTGATGCCCTCGACGACCCCGTTCAGGCGCGTGATCTCACCCTGGATCGACTGGTTGACGGAGGCGATACGGCCGCTGAATGCGACCATCTCCTCCTCAGTGGTTGTGAACTGCTGACCAGCCATAAGTCAACGTCCCCCATGAGACTCGTACGTCGTGCCGGAGGGACTCGTGTGAAGAGGGCCCCCGGTTGGCATCTCCTGCTGACGCCTTCCGCCACTTTAACCACTCCATACCCCTGCTCCCAACAGCGGGTGGGAGGTTGTGACGGGATCACAACAATGCCAACTGGCCGTTCCGTAATGCCGTTTCGATGGAAACGGACAGAAGTATTTCTTTCGGTCAGGAGGGGTGGAGATACGGAGGATGTGGCGAGGAGAAGGTGACCGGGCCGGGAACGGCCTGACGCCGGTCCGTGAAGGCCGGCGTCAGGTGCGGTGAAACGGGAGAGCGGAGCGAGCGCCGGTCAGGAGCTCTGCGGCTTCTTGGCGCTGTTCGTGTTCAGCTCGGGGCCCTCGGAGAGCAGCTGTGACCACGCCTTGCTGACGGTCAGCGGGTGGACGCTCTCATAACCGAGGTGGATCTGCGCCTGGTCCTGTTCCTTCTCGGCGTTGCCGGCCTTCTGGGCGCTGTCGTTGTTCTTGGGGATCGAGTAGCGCAGGCCGGTGTCGGTCACCAGGAAGAGCGAACCCGTCTTCGCGTTGCCGGACACCTGCTGGTAGAGCAGGCCGCTGCCGGGGGTGACGTACGCGGACGAGCCCGCGGCGATGTTGGCCGGGTAGTCCTTGCCGACCCAGGTCGACATCTTCGGTACGCCTCCCTCGTAGCCCAGCCGCTTGCCGGCGCCGTTGGCGTACTCGGTGCTGGTGCCGTGGTAGACGCTGCAGGAGACGTCGGCGCCGGAGCCCTGGTCGCCGAGGCCCGAGTTCTTCTTGGTGGCGGCCGCGTTGGCCATGGTGACCGCCTCGGAGGGCCACAGGTCGACGCCGGGGATGTCGGACAGGAACTGGACGACCTGGCCGTTCTCGTCGCGCTTGGGGTCGATGGCGGACGTGGAGACCGTGTGCGGCGCCAGCTTGGAGCCGTCCTTGTTGACGTCCGTGGCGTTCGGGCCCTCCAGCAGGAGCTTGGCGGTGAAGTTCGACACCTTCTGCAGGCTGTCCGGCAGGACGACGTATTTGTCGCCGGCGTTGGTCTGGAGGATGGTGCCGGTGACGGCGTCCTTGGCGGGCACGCCCTTGGCGGCCGAGGGCTTGCCGGCGCCGGGGATTCGCGGCATCGCGATGGGCATGGGGCTCTTGATGAGGGTGTTCATCCATTCGGATGAGACCTTCTGCGGCTGCGCGTCCCCGAAAATCACCTGGCGCAGCTTGGTGTCCGCCTGTTCCTTCACCGGCTGCGGCACGCCCGCCTGGCCGTGCAGGGCGTCGAAGGCGAAGGCCACGCCGTTCTGGTCCACCAAGTACTTGTTGCCGTCCGGGTCTTCCACGTACAGGGCCTGGTGCAGGTCCAGTTTGCCCTTGTCCTCCACCTTGGCCTTGTCCTTGCCGCCGAGGACGAAGACGGCCTGCTGGGCCTTGCTGTTCTGGCCGCTGCCGGGCCGGGAGCACACCGCCCACGTCTTGGGGGTGCCGGCTTCCTTGTCGGTGGGCAGGCGGTCGGGGGCGTACGGGATTCCGATGGCCGGGCCGTGCGGGATCTTTCCGTCCAGTTCCTCCTCCTTCACCTTTACGACCTGAAACTTCTTCGGGTCGAGGAGGAGTTTGGCGGACGCCAGGTTGAGGATGGGGTGGAGGAGTTTCTGGTTGTTTCCGTTTTCGTCCTTGTTGTTCAGGACGACATACCTGGTGGTGGATTTGTCGCCGACGATGACGTTCTGCGCCGGCGTATCCCACCCCTTGGGTGCGACGGGCTTCAAGATGCCGCAGGCGCCGAACCCGACGGTGACCACCACGCCGAGCAGGATGCTCGGGAGCACCGCTTTGAGCGGTCGCGGTGCGCTCTCGATCGAGCCGTTCGGCAGCGGCTTCAGAAATGCCGCAGTCGTCCGCTTTCGAGCGAACGAATACGCATTCAGCTCGTCCCGACGTGATGCCATTGTTGCTTTCTCTCCCCGCCTGTCGGATCCACCGTGGACCGCCCCCGGCACTCGGGCCGCAGCGCCCTCTACTATGCCGTGTGTCGATCGACCCGTACGGTACGGGTGCCACCTTCCGACGCACCAGTCTCGACGACGGTACCGAGGCGGGAAGACATACCGCTCAGAGGCACAATGCTCAGAGCCACACCACCAGTAGAGGAGCAGGCCGGGGGATGTCCAGCGCCACCAGGGCTCGACGCCGCAATGGGCGGCAACAGCAGCAACAGCCTTCCGCTCCAGCGCAATACGCAGGAAATGCGGGCCAAAACGGTATAGCTCCGGGCAATGGAGGAAATCGGGACCGGGAAGAGGCGGCGCGCCCGGCCGGTCCGGTGGTTCCCCGGTTGCGCGCACAGGCCGGGAGCATCGGTGGCGTACGCGTACAACAGCTCGCGATCATCGAAATCGCGGCGGCGCTGGTCCTGGTCGGCTGGACGATTCACCCCGTCGCCCTGACCGTGGCCGCGGTGGTGGCCGCCGTACTGATCGTCTTCGCGCTGGGCCGGCGCCGGCGGATCCCGCTGCCCGAGTGGATCATCACCGTGCGCGCCATGAAGCGCCGCGGCAAGACGGGCGCTTCGGCCGCGGCCGGTGTCGACCCGGCGTTCGCCCCGCTCGTGGAGTGCGACCCGGCGCTGCGCACGTACGAGTACACCGACGCCGAGCAGCGCGCGATCGGATATGTCGGTGACGGCACGTTCTTGACCGCCCTTGTCCAGGTGGAGGGCCGGGACGAGCCGCTGCGCCCGAGGAGCGGCAGCCGCCCGCTGCCGATGGACGTGCTGCACACCGCGCTGGACGTGGAGGACATCCACCTCGAATCGGTGCAGTTCGTCCAGTACACGCAGCCCGCGCCGGCCCCGCACCTGCCCGAGCAGGCCGTCGCCGCCCGCTCCTACGCGCCGCTCCAGGCACAGACCAAGACGCCCGCGCTCCAGCTCACCTGGATCGCGCTCAAGCTGGACCCCGAGCTGTGCGCGGAGGCCATCGAGGCGCGCGGCGGCGGGCTTGAGGGCGCGCAGCGGTCCCTGCTGCGCGCCGCCGACCAGCTCGTCAGCCGGCTCACCGCGCACGGCGTACGGGCCCGGGTGCTGGACGAGCGCGAGGTGGTGGCCGCGGTCGGCACCGCCGTCTGCGTCAGCCCGCGGGCGGCCAGCGGGGCCATGGGGCGCGACGGCCGCGCCGCGCGCCGCACCCAGGAGACGGTCCGCGCGATGCGCTGCGACGACCGGTGGCACACCACGTACTGGATCGGCCGCTGGCCCCAACTGGGTCCGGGCGGCACGCCTCTGGCAGGCATCGCCCAGCTGCTGACCAGCACCCCGGCGATGGCGAGCACCTTCGCGCTGACCGCCTCGCACGGCAGCGGCCGGGCGCCCGCCATCTCGGGCTACGTCCGCCTGTCGACCCGCAGCGAGAACGAACTGACCGCCGCGCAGGGCGAGTTGGAGCGCCGCTCCGGTTCCGTGAAGGTCGGGCTCGTACGGCTGGACCGTGAGCAGCTCCCCGGTCTCCTGGCCACGCTCCCCCTCGGAGGTACCCGCTGATGGCGACGCCCACCTACCAGCCCCGCGCCACCCCCAGCAGCGACGGCTGGCGCAACCCGCCCATCGGCGGCGCGCCCTCGGGCGGCGGGCGGCGGCTCTCGCACGAGCCGCGCCCCGACGAGCGGCAGGCGGCGCCCACCGGACCGCGTCCGCAGCCGGGCTTCGGTTTGCGCGGTCCGCGGCGCAGTCCGCACATACTGACCGCCGATTCGCTCGCGTCGCTGACGCTGCCGGTCGCCGAGGACGGCGTCGTCATCGGCATCGACCCGGAGAACCAGCCCGCGGTGCTGAGCCTGCTGCGGCCCAGCCCCCTCGAAGTGGTGCTGGTGGGCAGCATGTGGATGGCGCAGGTGCTGGCGCTGCGTACGGTCGCCACCGGCGCCCGGGTCGCGGTCGAGACCGCCCGTCCGCCGGCCTGGGCGCAGATGGCGCAGGCCGCGGGCGGCGGGCAGCAGTGCGTGTCGGTCCACGACGTGCGGCAGATCGCGCCGCAGGGGCCTTCGGTCTCCAGCCCGGTCCTGGTCGTACGGGACATGGGCGCGCGGCCGCCGCGCAATCAGCTCGCGCCGGGGCCCTGGCAGTCGGTGCTGACCGTGCTCCCCTTCCTGGGGCCGCGGTCGCCGCAGATGCTGGCCCGTGCCGACCTGGTGTGCCTGCAGCGGCTGTCGCCGGAGGAGGCCGAGGTGGTGACGCGCATCATGCGGCTCCCGGAGCAGATCGGCGGGGTGCTGCCGACGCTCAGCGACAACGCGATGCTGTGGTGCACGCGCGACAACCACCAGTTCGTGATGACGCAGCCCACCGAGGCGGAGACCAACCTTCTCGGCGGCCCGCGGCGCATGGACTGACGGTCGGCAGGCGGACGGCCGGCGCGGGCGGTCGCGGGTACCTCTTCAGGGTGTCCGCGGGGCGTGCGCCGGAGTTCGCCGTACGCGGGGTTTCGCACGGGGTCCACGGTGGGCCGGCGGCGGGCGTACGGGCGCATCCCAAGGGTGCGCCCGTCCGTGTGCCGCCGGGCCCCCAAGACGGGACGGCATCGACTGCCGTTCGGGGGCGACTGTTGATTAGGCTGTATCGGAGAGCCGCAGGAGCACACCGACGGCTGCCGTTACGGGGATGGAGACAGTTAGTGTTGGCGCAACCCGGGGTGGTGTGTTCCGACGTCCGCTACATCCGATTGATCCGCCTGTATCCGGTCTTGCCGTTCAGGTGCGTTTCAGTACACCAGGAGGCACAGTGAACGAGCAGGAGGCTTTCCGCCCGGACGGGAACGATCCTGACGACGACCAGTCCGAGTTCGATCTGACAGGTGAGTTCAAGATCGATTTCGCGGCTCCGGCCTGGTACGCGAGCAACGACACCAGTGGCGGCGGTACGACCGCCGCTGCGACGCCTCCTCCCGCCACGTCCTCCGCCCCGCCGCCCGATGGCGCGCCGCTGAGCGGTCCGCCGCAGGCCGGTCCGGCCCAGGGCGTCCAGCAGGCCGCACCGCAGGCTGCCTCGGCGCCGCCCGCCGCACCGCCCGCGTTCCCGACGCTGCGGCCCAACGACGGTGCCGACGCCGGTCCGGCACCCGCGCCCACCGCGCCGGCCCCGGTCGCGCCGGCCCCCGTGGCGCCCGAGCCGCCGGCTCCCGTGGCGCCGCCCGCGCCCGTCGCCGAAGCGGCGCCGGAAGCGCCCGCCGAGCCCGCGGATTCCGCGGAGCCCGGCGCTTCGCAGTCCGGGAACGTACGGACCGGGAGCGTCGACCCGACGGCGTCCCTGTGGGACGACGACCCGGAGCCCGAGCCAACTCCCGCGCCCGCCCCGGCGGAAGCCGAGACGGAGGCTGAGGCGGAGACTCCGCCCGCGATGCCGGTCGTCGAAGAGCCGCAGCCGCCCGTACAGCAGCAGGCGGCACCGGAAGCACAGCAGCCGGAGTTCCAACAGCCGGAGCCCCAGCAGCCGGAAACGCCTCAGGCCGAGGCTCCGCAGGAAGTCCAGCAGCAGGGCGTTCCCCCGCAGCACGTGCCGCAGCAGCAGATGCCCCAGCAGGCCGCGCCCCAGCAGGTGCCGCAGCAGGGCGTCCCGCAGCAGGGAGCGCCTTGGGGCGCCGCCACCGGCCAGCAGGCAGGTGCGCCTGCGAACTTGCCGCCGCTGCCGCCGGAGTACCAGCCCGCGGACCCGCAGGCGGTCCAGGCGCAGCAGTACGCGCAGCAGCAGGCGCAGTACGCCCAGCAGCAAGCCCAGCAACAGCCGCAGGCTCAGGCCCAGCAGCAGCCCCAGCAGCAGGCGTACCCGCAGGCGTACCCACAGGCCCAGCCGCAGCCGTACCAGCAGCAGGGTGCATACCAGCAACCGCAGCAGCAGTCGCAGGCTCCTCAGCAGGCCCAGCCGCAGGCCGGGTACGGCTATCCCCAGCCCGCCTACGGCTACCCGCCGCAGCAGCAGCCCCAGCAGAGCGCGCCGATGCCGCAGCAGCAGCCGCAGGCTCCCGCCGACCCCAACGCCGCGGCGGCGCAGGCCGCTTACGGCTACCCGCAGCAGAGCGGATACGGCTACCCGCAGGCCGCACCCGCCCAGCAGCAATACCCCGGCTACCCCCAGCAGCAGCCGCAGGCCCAGCCCCAGGCTCAGCCGCAGCAGCAGCAGCCGACCCAACAGCCCCAGCAGGTACAGCCGCAGGCGCCGCAGCAGCCGCAGGCCCCCACTCCGGTCCAGGCAGCCGACCCGAACGCGGCGGCCAACTACGCGCAGTACTCGCAGCCGGGCCAGCAGCAGCAACAGCAGCGGGCCGCTCCCGGCGCGCCCCTGGGCTACAGCGCCGCCGTCGAGCTGACCTCCGACCGGCTGCTGCGCAATCAGCCCAAGAAGAAGAAGCCGGGTGCCAACGCGCAGCCCTCGCGCTTCAAGCTGGGAGCGAAGAAGGAGGAGCAGGAGCGTCAGCGCAAGCTGGAGTTGATCCGTACGCCGGTGATGTCCTGTTACCGGATCGCGGTCATCAGCCTCAAGGGCGGCGTCGGCAAGACCACGACGACGACCGCGCTGGGCGCCACGCTCGCCTCCGAGCGGCAGGACAAGATCCTGGCGATCGACGCGAACCCGGACGCCGGCACGCTCGGCCGCCGGGTGCGCCGCGAGACCGGCGCGACCATCCGTGACCTGGTGCAGGCGATCCCGCAGCTGCACAGCTACATGGACATCCGCCGTTTCACCTCGCAGGCGCCGTCGGGTCTGGAGATCCTCGCCAACGACGTGGACCCGGCCGTCTCGACGACGTTCAACGACGACGACTACCGGCGGGCGATCGACGTCCTCGGCAAGCAGTACCCGATCATCCTCACCGACTCGGGAACCGGCCTGCTGTACAGCGCGATGCGCGGGGTGCTGGACCTCGCCGACCAGCTGATCATCATCTCCACGCCGTCGGTGGACGGTGCCTCCAGCGCCAGCACCACGCTGGACTGGCTGTCCGCACACGGCTACGCCGACCTCGTACAGCGCGGTATCACGGTGATCTCCGGGGTCCGCGAGACCGGCAAGATGATCAAGATCGACGACATCGTGTCGCACTTCGAGACCCGGTGCCGCGGTGTGGTCGTGGTCCCCTTCGACGAGCACCTGGCCGCCGGTGCCGAGGTCGACCTGGACATGATGCGTCCCAAGACCCGCGAGGCGTACTTCAACCTGTCCGTGCTGGTCGCCGAGGACTTCTCCCGGGCGCAGCAGGCGCAGGGCGCTTGGCACGATCCCGCTGCCCAGCAGCAGATGCAGCAGCCGGGCGACCCGAACGCCCAGCAGTACGCCCAGCAGCAGTACGGCCAGCAGGCGTACCCGCAGCAGGGCCAGGAGATGCCGGGCCAGCAGCCCGCCGGGTACCCGCCGCAGCAGGGCGGCTGGACACAGCAGCCGCAGCAGCAGGGCTGGCAGCAGCCCCCGGACGCGCCGCAGGCTCCCGGGCAGCCCGGTCTCCAGCCGGGCTGGACACAGCAGCCTCCGCCGCAGTAACTCCCGGCACACGACAGGGCCCGGCACTTTCCCCAGTGCCGGGCCCTGCCCCGTTGGTGCGGGCCCGCTCGGCGCGGGCCCTGTATGACGCCGCGTCAGCCCTCGGCGGAGGCGATCAGTTCGCGGGTTTCCTTCACGTCGACCGCCATCCGCTCCAGCAGCCCGTCCAGCGTGTCGAACTTCTCCATGCCGCGGAGGTAGGCGTAGAAGTCCACCGCGACGTGCAGGCCGTACAGTTCCAGGCCGACGCGGTCGATGGCGTGCGCCTCGACGGTCCTGGCCGTGCCGTCGAACTGCGGGTTGGTGCCGACCGAGATCGCCGCCGGCATCTTCTCGCCGTCCGCGTGCAGCCAGCCCGCGTACACGCCGTCGGCCGGGATGGCGGTGTGCGGCAGGGTCTCCACGTTCGCCGTCGGGAAGCCCAGTTCGCGGCCGCGCTGGGCGCCGCGTACGACGACTCCCTCCACCCGGTGCGGCCGTCCCAGTACCTCCATGGCGCCCGCGACGTCGCCCTCGGCGACCAGCCGCCGGGTCAGGGTGGAGGAGAACGGCTCGCCGCCGCCCGCCGCGCCGCGCTCGAACAGGTCGACGACCTCGACCTCGTAGTCGTAGGTGCCGCCCAGCTCGGCGAGCGTGTCGACGGTGCCCGCCGCCTTGTGCCCGAAGCGGAAGTTCGGCCCCTCGACGACCAGCCGCGCGTGCAGCTTGTCGACCAGCACCTTGACCACGAAGTCGGCCGGGGCCAGCTTCGAGAACTCCTTGGTGAACGGCAGGATCAGGACGGCGTCGACGCCCAGGCGCGCCATCAGCTCGGCGCGCCGCTCGTGCGGCGCCAGCAGCGGCGGGTGGGTGCCGGGCCGTACGACCTCGCTGGGGTGCGGGTCGAAGGTGACCACTACGGCCGGCACGCCCAGCTCCCGGGCGCGCGCCACCGTCTTCCCGATGATCAGCTGGTGCCCGCGGTGCACGCCGTCGTAGGAGCCGATGGTGACGACGCTGCGTCCCCAGCCCTCGGGGATGTCCTCCAAGCCACGCCAGCGCTGCACTGTGCCCGCTCCTCGCCCGAACTCTCGTCTGTCCACTGTGCCGGTGGCGATCCGGTCGGATCCGGTCTCCCTCGGCCTTACGCAGGTCTAAGACTGCCATGCCGTGCGTACCGCTTCGCGGGAAGGGTCGCCTCGCTTCTGTTAGGTGCGGCACCCGGAAGGGGCCGTTCGGCCGCCGCGGTCCGCATGCCGCGGCGTGGCGGGGTCCGTACGCACCTGGCGAGCGCCCCCTCCACGCCCTCGCCGCACTCCGGGCGCCCACCGTTGGAGTGAACGCGGTCGACGCCGGTGCCACGGCGTACGGCGACGGGCGGCGCCCCGTACGTGGCACCGCCCGTCGAACCGGTCGTCTTCCGCTACTGGGCGAAGACCGCCAGGCTCTTCGCCCGGCCGCCCTGGTTCTCCAGCAGCGCCAGGAACGTCCCGTCGGGCGCGAACGCCGCGGCGGGCCGCACCGGGCCTCCGCCCCCCTCGTCGAACCGCGGCATCGGGATCCGCACACCGTTGGTGAGCAGCCGTGCCTGGTCCAGGGTGACGTCCCAGCGCGGGAAGGCCGCGGCCGCCGCCTCGCCGATCGGCATGACCGGCAGGCCGCCGCCCGCCTCGTCGTCCACGGCCGTCTGCAGCTGCTCCAGCGTGCGGGCCCGGTCCAGCTTGTACGGGCCGACCCGGGTACGGCGCAGCGCGGTCAGGTGCCCGCCGACGCCGAGCGTCTCCCCCAGGTCGCGGGCGAGCGCCCGGATGTACGTACCGGAGGAGCACTCCACCGAGACCAGCAGGTCGGTGACGGGCGTGCCGTCCGCCGCCGCGGTCTCCTCGGCCGAGTACACGACGAACGAGGAGACGGTGACCGGACGGGCCGGAATCTCCACGTCCTCGCCGTTGCGCACCCGGGAGTACGACCGCTTGCCGTCGATCTTGATGGCACTGACCTTGGACGGCACCTGCATGATCGCGCCGGTCAGCGCCGCCACGCCCGCGTCGATCGCGGCCCGGTCCAGGCCGTGCGCGGCCTTGGACGCGGTGATCTCGCCCTCGGCGTCGTCGGTGACCGACGTCTGGCCCAGACGGATGGTGCCGACGTACTCCTTCTCGGTCAGCGCGAGGTGCCCGAGCAGCTTGGTGGCGCGCTCGATGCCCAGGACGAGCACGCCCGTCGCCATCGGGTCGAGCGTGCCGGCGTGCCCGACGCGGCGGGTGCGGGCCATGCCCCGCATCTTGGCCACCACGTCGTGCGAGGTGAAGCCGGCCGGCTTGTCGACGATGACCAGGCCGTCCGGCGCCCCCTGCTTGGCGCGGGTGCGCTCCACACGCCTCGCGCCGGTGTTCTCGCGCTTCATTACGCCGTGGTGTCCTCGTCCTCGTCGTCCGGCTTGCGGTACGGGTCGGCCTCGCCCGCGTACTTCGCGCCCGAGGACGCCTCGCGCACCTTGGCGTCCGAGGCCCGTGCCTTGTCCAGCAGGTCCTCGATCGTCTTGGCGTTCTCCGGCAGCGCGTCCGCGACGAACGTGAGGGTCGGCGTGAACTTCACGCCCGCCGCCCGGCCGACCTCGGAGCGCAGGATGCCCTTGGCGCTCTCCAGCCCGGCCGCCGCGCTGGCCCGGTCCTCGTCGTCACCGTAGACCGTGTAGAAGACCGTAGCCTCCCGCAGGTCGCCGGTGACCCGGGTGTCCGTGATGGTCACGTGGCTGCCGAGCCGCGGGTCCTTGATGCCGCGCTGCAGCTTCTGGGCGACCACCTCCCGGATGAGGTCCGCCAGCTTCTTCGCCCGCGCATTGTCGGCCACTGGTCCGTCTCCTTCTGTGTCTTTCAGCGTGGTGCTTGTGGCGCCGACGACCCGCTCAGTCGTCATGGTCACCGTGGATCCGCCGTCGTACCGACAGCAGCTCCACTTCGGGCCGTGCGGCGACCAGGCGCTCGCAGCGGTCCAGTACGTCTGTGAGGTGCCCCGTGTCCCCGGACACCACCGCGAGTCCGATGGTGGCTCTGCGGTGGAGATCCTGCTCGCCGACCTCCGCCACGCTGACCGCGTACTTGCGGTGCAGTTCGGCGACGATCGGGCGGACGACGGAGCGCTTCTCCTTCAGCGACCGTACGTCGCCGAGGAGGATGTCGAAGGACAGTGTCCCTACGTACATGCGGTGCGGGTAAGGCCACCCGTGGGGCACTAGATGCCAGATGTACGAACCATTCGAACCGTACAGGCAACGGCCGGGGCCGATCGACGGAATTTTCTTCCGCCGACCGGCCCCGGGGGTGAGAGCGTGATCAGCCGCGCGGCTTCTCCCGCATCTCGTACGTCGCGATGACGTCGTCGACCTTGATGTCGTTGAAGTTGCCGAGGTTGATACCGCCCTCGAAGCCTTCGCGGATCTCGGTGACGTCGTCCTTGAAGCGGCGCAGACCCTCGATGTTGAGGTTCTCCGCGACGACCTTGCCGTCGCGCACCAGGCGGGCCTTGGTGTTGCGCTTGACCTCGCCGGAGCGGATGAGAACACCCGCGATGTTGCCCAGCTTGGACGACTTGAAGACCTCGCGGATCTCCGCCGTACCGAGCTCGACCTCTTCGTACTCCGGCTTGAGCATGCCCTTGAGGGCCGCCTCGATCTCCTCGATCGCCTGGTAGATGACCGAGTAGTAGCGCACGTCCACGCCCTCGCGCTCGGCCATCTGCGTCGCGCGGCCTTCGGCGCGGACGTTGAAGCCGATCACGATCGCGTCGGAGCCGGACGCCAGGTTGATGTCGGACTCCGTGACCGCACCGACGCCGCGGTGCAGGACCCGGATGTCGACCTCTTCGCCGACGTCGAGCTGGAGCAGCGAGGACTCCAGGGCCTCGACCGAACCGGACGCGTCGCCCTTGATGATGAGGTTGAGCTGCTGGACCTCGCCGGCCTTGAGCACCTTGTCCAGGTCCTCCAGCGACACCCGGCGGGTGCGCTTGGCGAACGCGGCGTTGCGCTCACGGGCGGCGCGCTTCTCGGCGATCTGGCGGGCCGTGCGGTCCTCGTCGACGACCAGGAAGTTGTCGCCGGCACCCGGGACGTTGGTCAGACCCAGCACCAGGACGGGGGTCGAGGGACCCGCTTCCTGCACGTTCTGGCCCTTGTCGTCGAGCATCGCCCGGACGCGGCCGTACGCGTCGCCGGCCACCATCGTGTCACCGACGCGCAGCGTGCCGCGCTGGACCAGGACGGTCGCCACGGCGCCGCGGCCGCGGTCGAGGTGGGCCTCGATCGCGATGCCCTGCGCGTCCTGCTCGGCGTTGGCCCGCAGGTCGAGCGAGGCGTCCGCGGTCAGGACCACGGCCTCCAGCAGCTCCTCGATGTTCAGGCCCTGGCGCGCGGAGATGTCGACGAACATCGTGTCGCCGCCGTACTCCTCGGCCACCAGGCCGTACTCGGTGAGCTGGCCGCGCACCTTGGTCGGGTCCGCGCCCTCGACGTCGATCTTGTTGACCGCGACCACGATCGGCACGTCGGCCGCCTTGGCGTGGTTCAGGGCCTCGATCGTCTGCGGCATGACACCGTCGTTGGCCGCCACCACGAGGATCGCGATGTCGGTCGACTTGGCACCGCGGGCACGCATGGCGGTGAACGCCTCGTGACCCGGGGTGTCGATGAAGGTGATGCGCCGCTCTTCGTCGTTGACCTCGGTCGCGACCTGGTAGGCACCGATGTGCTGGGTGATGCCGCCGGCCTCGCCCGCGATGACGTTCGTCTTGCGGATCGCGTCGAGCAGTCGCGTCTTACCGTGGTCGACGTGACCCATGACGGTCACCACCGGCGGACGCGCGACGAGCATCTCCTCGCCGCCCTCGTTCTCGCCGAAGTCGATGTCGAACGACTCCAGGAGCTCGCGGTCCTCCTCCTCCGGGGAGACGATCTCGACGACGTAGTTCATCTCCTCGCCGAGGAGCGTGAGCGTCTCGTCGGAGACGGACTGCGTCGCGGTGACCATCTCACCCAGGTTCAGCATGACCTGGACGAGCGACGCCGGGTTGGCGTTGATCTTCTCGGCGAAGTCCGTCAGCGAGGCACCGCGCGACAGGCGGACCGTCGCACCGTTGCCGCGGGGCAGCATGACGCCGCCCACCGACGGGGCCTGCATGGCCTCGTACTCCTGGCGCCTCTGACGCTTGGACTTGCGGCCGCGGCGCGCGGGACCGCCGGGACGGCCGAAGGCGCCCTGCGTGCCACCACGGCCACCGGGACCACCCGGACGGCCGCCGAAGCCGGGACGACCGCCGAAGCCGCCGCCACCACCGGGACCGCCGCCACCGGGACGACCGGCGAAACCGCCGCCGCCACCCGGACGACCGCCACCGCCGCCACCCGGACGACCGGCGAAGCCGCCGCCACCGGGACGACCGCCGCCACCGGGACGACCTGCGCCACCGGGACCGCGACCGCCGCCGCCACCGGGACCCGGACGCGGGCCGGCGGCCGGGCTCTTCGGCATCATGCCGGGGTTGGGGCGGTTACCGCCGCCGGGACGCGGGCCGCCCTGGCCTGCGCCCTGCGGGCGGGGCATGCCGCCCGGGGTCGGACGGGCGCCGCCGGGAGCCTGCGGACGGGGACCGCCCTGGCCGCCCTGACCGCCCTGCGGGCGCGGGCCGCCGGGGGCACCCTGGCCGCCGGGGCGCGGCGCGCCGCCGGGACGGGGGGCCTGCGGACGGGCCATGCCGGTGGAGCCACCGGACGTGAAGGGGTTGTTGCCCGGACGCGGTCCGGACGGACGGTTGCCGCCGGGACGCGGGGCGCCGCCCTGGCGGTCGCCGCCGGGACGGGGCGCGTTGCCACGGCCCTGACCACCCTGACCACCGCCCTGGCCGCCCTGCTGCGGGCGGGCCGGACGCGGGCCGGGGGTGGCGCCGGGGCGCGGCGCGGCGGGAGCCGACGGGGGTGCCTGGAACTCGGGCTGCGCGGGCGCGGCCGGAGCGGGCTTGGGGGCCTTGGGGCCCGGCGTGGGACGCGGACCCGGGGCCGGGGCCGACTTCGGGGCCTCGGCGGGAGCCGCCGGGGCCTGGGCCGCCTCGGGGGCGGCCGGTGCCTCGGGGGCGGCCGGCGCCTCGGGGGCGGCCGGCGCCTCGGGGGCGGCCGGCGCCGGAGCCGCGGGGCCCGGCTTGGGGGCGCCCGGCTTGGGGGCACCCGGACGTGCGGTCTGCGCCGGGGACGGCGCGGACGGCTTTGCGGGCGCGCTCTTGCGCGGCGCCGCGGGCTTGCCGGCGGCACGGCCGTTGCCGTTGCCAGCCTGGAAAGCGTCGGTCAGCTTTCGAACAACCGGCGCCTCGATGGTCGAGGACGCCGAACGGACGAATTCACCAAGTTCTTGGAGCTTGGCCATGACGACCTTGCTCTCAACGCCGAACTCCTTGGCGAGTTCGTATACCCGGACCTTAGCCACTTCGCTCCTTCTAGGTCCGGGTGTCCACCGGACCGTCGCTACTTCATGGGCGTACTCATCGCGTACTCATCGAGTGCTCATCGCAATCTCGACCTACTTCCGACTCGCGAGGTACCTGACCGCACGGTTTTCCGTGCGCTGTGCTTTCTTACGGTGTTGCCTGATCAACCGGTGTAGCTTGATCAACATGCGCCCCTTCGACGAACCGGCGCAAGGCCGTCACGTCGAACGGTCCCCGGCCCCGGAAGGCCCGGGGGAAGGCCCGGCGGCGGACCGCCAGGTCGAGACAGACCCGTGTCGGGTGCACGTAAGCACCCCGGCCGGGCAGCGTACCGCGCGGATCGGGGACACACTCGCCCTCGATCGCCACGATGCGCAGCAAATCGCCCTTGGCCGCTCGCTCCCGGCACCCCACACAGGTGCGCTCAGGGCATGCGCGGGCATGCGTCCGGCCAGACACTGCTTAAGTCTACCTCCCCGCGCCGACCTCACCCCTACGGGGTAATGCCCGAACGGTCGCTCAAAATTCCGGTGGGCCGCCACCGATTTTTCGGCTGCGGCCGCACCCCTGCGTGCTCCCGGCCGCCGCCGGACGCGGGCTCCTGCCCGTGCCCGGCGGCGCGGATCACTCCTGTTCCGCGCCCTCGGTGTCGGGGCGGATGTCGATGCGCCAGCCGGTGAGCCGGGCGGCGAGCCGGGCGTTCTGCCCTTCCTTGCCGATGGCCAGCGAGAGCTGGTAGTCGGGCACGGTGACCCGCGCGGAGCGCGCCGCCAGGTCGACCACCTCGACCTTGCTGACCCGGGCCGGCGAGAGCGCGTGCGCCACCAGCTCGGCCGGGTCGTCCGACCAGTCCACGATGTCGATCTTCTCGCCGTGCAGCTCGGCCATGACCGCGCGCACCCGGCCGCCCATCGGGCCGATGCAGGCGCCCTTGGCGTTCAGCCCCGAGCGGGTGGACCGTACGGCGATCTTGGTGCGGTGACCGGCCTCACGGGCGATGGCGGAGATCTCCACCGAGCCGTCCGCGATCTCCGGGACCTCCATGGCGAAGAGCTTCTTCACCAGGTTGGGGTGGGTGCGCGAGAGCGTCACGGACGGGCCGCGCACGCCCTTGACCACCCGGACCACGTACGAGCGCAGGCGGGTGCCGTGCGCGTACTCCTCGCCGGGGACCTGCTCCTGCGACGGCAGGATGGCCTCCAGCTTGCCGATGTCGACCAGCACGTTCTTCGGGTCCCGGCCCTGCTGGACGACGCCCATGACGACGTCGCCCTCACGCCCGGCGTACTCGCCGAAGGTGATCTCCTCCTCGGCGTCCCGCAGCCGCTGCAGGATGACCTGCTTGGCGGTGGTCGCCGCGATCCGGCCGAAACCCGACGGGGTGTCGTCGAACTCGCGGGGCTCGGCGCCCTCTTCGAGGTCGGCCGGGTCCTCCTTCGCCCACACCGTCACGTGCCCGGTGTTGCGGTCCAGCTCCACTCGCGCGTGGCGGCGGCTTCCCTCGGTGCGGTGGTACGCGATGAGGAGGGCCGACTCGATGGCCGCGACCAGCAGGTCGAACGAGATCTCCTTCTCTCGTACCAAACCCCGCAGGGCACTCATGTCGATGTCCACGGCTACGCCTCCTCCTGGCTCTCGTCGTTCTGCTCGGCGCGGTCGTCGCGCCCCTTGTCCTGCTTGCGGTTGAACTCGATCTCCACGCGCGCCTTGGCGATCTCGGCGAAGGCGACCCGGCGGGCGGTGGACTTGCGGCCCTTGACGCCCGGCACTTCCAGGTCCAGTCCCTCGTCGTCCACGGCGGTGATACGTGCCACCAGCTCGCCGCCCTCGTGGAGTTGGGCCTTGACGAGGCGGCCGACGGCGCGGCGGTAGTGCCGCGGCTCGGTCAGCGGGCGGTCGGCTCCGGGGGAGGTGACCTCCAGCGTGTACGGCGCGCCGCCCATAACGTCGGAGTCGTCGAGCGCCTGCGACGCCTCGCGGCTCAGCTCGGCACACTCGTCCAGCTGTACGCCGTCGTCGGAGTCGACCACGATCCTCAGCACACGCCGCTTTCCGGCCGGTGTCACCTCGATCTCTTCCAGATCCAGGTCTCGCGCGGCGACGAGCGGTTCAAGCAGTCCGCGCAGCCTCTCGCTCTGGGTGGTGCTCATCCGGGTGACTCCTCGGCCGCGTGTGCTGTTGTGGGAAGGTCGCGTGTCGGGTCAAAGCCTAGCTGTTCCGGCGGGGTACTGACGATTCGGTGGCGGGTCACGGATACGCTCGCCTGCGGTGATCACTACGGCCGCCCCCACCGAAGACCACGGGAAGTCACACGTGCACAACGTCGCGCTCACGCGCAGGAGGACCTTGCTGGCCGGCTCCGTGCTCGGCGGGGCCGCGCTGCTGCTCACCGGCTGCTCGGAGGATTCCGGGCCCGGCGGGGGCAGGAAGGACGCGGACGCGGCGGCGGAAGCGCGGCTGCGCGCGCAGGCCGCGCGGGACAGTGCCGCGCTGCTCGCCCGGTACGACGCGACGCTCGCCGCGCACCCCGGGCTCGGCGAGCGGCTGCGGCCGCTGCGCGCCGAAGTGGCCCGGCACGCGGCGGCGTTCGGCCCCGCGCCGTCCGCGCCCGCCCCGTCCGCTTCCGTGTCCCCGTCCGCGCAGCCCCGTGCGGGCGCTCCGGCCGCGCCGTCCGCGCGCACCTCCCCCGCCGTCCCGCCGGACGAGAAGCAGGCGCGTACGGATCTCGCGGCGGCGGAGCGGCGCACCGCCGACGCCCGCGCGGCCGCTCTCGTGGCGGCCCCGCCGGAGCTGGCCAGGCTGCTGGCGTCGGTCGCGGCGGCGGGCGCGGCCCACGCGTACCTGCTCGCGGAGGACGGCGCGTGAGACGGGCCGCGGCGGCGGCCGCGACCGGCACGTGCGACAGGCCGGGCGCGGGCCCGGAGACGGAAGGGGCACAGCGATGCTGACATCCAGGGCGGCGCGGGCGAGCGCCGCGGACGGCGACGCGCACGCCGCCGAGCTGCGGGCGCTCCAGTCCGCGCTGGCGGCCGAGCACGCCGCCGTCTACGGCTACGGCGTGGTCGGTGGCCGGATCGGCACCGACCGGCGCAAGGAGGCACGGGAGGCGTACGACGCGCACCGCGCGCGCCGGGACGAGCTGGGGCGCGGCATACGCGACCTGGGCGGCACGCCGCGGGCCGCCGCGGCCGCGTACGAGCTGCCGTTCCCGGTGCCGGACGCCGCCGCCGCGGGCCGGCTGGCCGCGGAGCTGGAGAACCGGGTGGCGGGCGTCTACGCCGATCTCGTACGGGCCGGCGGCGGCGCGCGGCGCAAGGACGCGGCGGCGGCCCTGCGGGAGGCAGCGGTGCGGGCGGTGCGCTGGCGCGGCAGCGGCGTAGCCTTCCCTGGGCTCGCGGAACGGGCCGGGGCCGCCGGTGCCCCGTCCGGTACGGCGTCCGGCGCCGCCGACGACGGGCGCTGAGAGCCCGCGGCAGCCCGCTCCAGGGTCCACCGAACCGTCCACCGAAAGGGACAGCACAGGCATGGCTACGGCACCCATCGAACCGCCGCAACGGCTGGTGAGCGCGCTCGGCGGCGACCCGGGCGGCCCGGCCGGTGCCTGGCTGGACGCGCTGCCCCGGCTGGTCGGTGAGCGGCTGGACGCGTGGGAGCTGACGCTGGAGCGGGTGCTCGTCCCGGGCGGGCGCGGCAGCCTGCTCGCGTACGTACGGCAGGCCGACGGCACACCGGCGGCGCTGAAGTTCCCGGCTCCCGGCCGGGCGCCGGCGCGTGAGGGTGCGGCGCTGGCGCAGTGGGACGGCTGGGGCGCGACGCGGCTGCTGCGCGCCGACGCGGACAGCGGTGCGCTCCTCCTGGAGCGGTTGCGGGGCACGGTGTCGCTGCGCTCGCTGCCGGAGGCGAAGGCCGTGCTGGAGGCGGCGGGCACCGTACGGCGGCTGTGGGTGCGGCCGGCCGAAGGGCACCCCTTCGAGACGCTGGCGGGCCGCACGGAGGAGGCTGTCGCGTCGCTGCGCGCCCTGGGGGCGACGACGCGCGCCGAAGGGCCGCTGCTGGACGAGGCCCTCGAACTGCGCCGCGCGCTGCCGGCCGACGCGCCGGAGGAAGTGCTGCTGCACGGCGCGTTCCGGCAGGGCAAGGTGCTGGCCGGCGAGCGGGCGCCCTGGCTCGCGGTCGGCCCCTCCCCGGTGGTCGGCGAACGGGCGTACGACCTGGCCGGGCTGGTGCTGGACCGCTCCGAGGACCTGGCGGCCGGCTCGGGGGCGGCCTCGGCGGCCCGCCGCCGGGTCGCCAAGCTGGCCGACTCCCTGGACGCGGACCGCGACCGGCTGCGCAGTTGGACGCTGTACCGCGCGGTGGACGCAGGCGTGCGCGAACTGACGACGCCGGGCGGCGACGCGCAGCGCGGGGAAGTGCTGCTGGAGTTCGCCACGTGGCTGTGAGCGCCTGGCCGTGAGCCCCCAGCGGTAAGACCGGCGCGGCGGTGAGACCGGCGCGCCCGTGGCCCGTACACGGCCGGTGGCCGGGCGGTCCCGGAATCCCGGTACCCGCCCGGCCACCGGCGGTGCTGTCCGCGTTACGCGCTCAGCCGGGCCACGGCCTCCTCGACCGTCAGCTCCTCGCGCTCGCCCGTACGGCGGTCCTTCAGCTCGACGACGCCCTCGGCGGCGCGGCGGCCCGCGACCAGGATCTTCGGGACGCCCAGCAGCTCGGCGTCGGTGAACTTCACGCCCGGCGAGACGCCCGCCCGGTCGTCCACCAGGACGCGCAGGCCCGCGGCGCCCAGCTGGTCGCCGACCTCCAAGGCCAGTTCGGTCTGCTTGGCCTTGCCCGCGGCGACCACGTGCACGTCGGCCGGGGCGACCTCGGTGGGCCAGCACAGGCCGGACTCGTCGAAGGTCTGCTCGGCGAGGGCCGCGACGGCGCGGGAGACGCCGATGCCGTACGAGCCCATCGTGACGCGCACGGGCTTGCCGTTCTGGCCGAGCACGTCCAGCTCGAAGGCGTCCGCGTACTTGCGGCCCAGCTGGAAGATGTGGCCGATTTCGATCGCCCGGTCGATGCGCAGGCCCGCGCCGCACTTGGGGCAGGGGTCGCCCGGCTCGACCACGACGACGTCCAGGTACTCGTCGACCTCGAAGTCACGGCCCGCGACGACGTTGCGCGCGTGCTTGCCGTCCTTGTTGGCGCCGGTGATCCAGGCGGTGCCGGGGGCGACCCGCGGGTCGGCGAGGTACTTGAAGGACTTGCCGGCCAGGCCCTGCGGGCCGACGTAGCCGCGCACGAGGTCGTCGCGGCCGGTGAAGTCCTCGGCGGTGACCAGCTCGACCGTGGCCGGGGCCAGGTGCTCGCCCAGCTTGCCGAGGTCCACCTCGCGGTCGCCGGGCACGCCCACCGCGACGATCTCGCCGTCGACCTTGACCAGCAGGTTCTTCAGCGTGGCGGAGGCCGGTACGCCCAGGTGCCCGGCCAGCGTCTCGATGGTCGGGGTGTCCGGGGTGTCCAGCTCCTCGACGGGGCCGTGCGCGGAGCCGTCCACCGCCGGGACGGTGACCGTGACGGCCTCGGTGTTGGCCGCGTAGTCGCAGGCCGGGCAGTCCACGAAGGTGTCCTCGCCGGCCGCGGCAGGAGCCAGGAACTCTTCCGAGGCCGAGCCGCCCATGGCGCCGGAGACGGCGGAGACGATGCGGTAGTCCAGGCCCAGGCGCTGGAAGATCCGCTGGTACGCCTCGCGGTGCAGGCGGTACGACTCGGCCAGGCCCTCGTCGGTGGTGTCGAAGCTGTACGAGTCCTTCATCTGGAACTCGCGGCCGCGCAGCACGCCGGAGCGCGGGCGGGCCTCGTCGCGGTACTTGGTCTGGATCTGGTAGAGCATCACCGGCAGGTCCTTGTAGGACGTGCACTGGTCCTTGACCATGAGGGTGAAGATCTCTTCGTGCGTGGGTCCGAGGAGGTAGTCCGCGCCCTTGCGGTCCTTGAGCCGGAACAGCTGGTCCCCGTACTCCTCCCAGCGGCCGGTGGCCTCGTAGGGCTCCTTGGGCAGCAGGGCCGGCAGCAGCACCTCCTGCGCGCCGATCGCGTCCATCTCCTCGCGGATGATGCGCGACACGTTCTCCAGCACCTTCTTGCCCAGCGGCAGCCAGGTCCAGATGCCGGCGGAGGTGCGGCGGACGTAGCCGGCGCGCACGAGCAGCTTGTGGCTGGCGGTCTCGGCGTCGGCCGGGTCGTCGCGCAGCGTCTTGATCATCAATCGGGACATGCGCTGGACCTGGGCCATGGTGATTCTCCTGCGTAAGAAAGGTGACTGCCGCGAGGTTATCCGGAGGGACACGCCCCAAGGAAATGGGATCCGCCCCTCACCCGGTCGCGTTCCCTCGGCGTTTGAGCGGCAGAGGCGCGCCCATGACCGCGTACGGCAGGGGGGCGCTCGGGAAGACGACGCGGCGGGCCAGGTCCTCGTAGCCCAGGGAGCGGTACAGGCCGCGGGCCGGGCTTTCGGTGTCGATGGCGGAGAGGATGCTGCGCGGTTCGGCCGCGGTGTCCGTGATGCGGGTGATCAGCCGGCGGCCGATGCTCCGCTTCTGGAAGGCCGGCAGCACATGCAGCTCGGTGATCACGAACGAGTCGTCGAGCCAGTGGTCCAGCTCCCGCGAGCGCAGATACGGCTCGACGACGGTGGACCACCAGTGCGCGCGGCTGTTGGGCATGCCGTAGACGAAGCCGACCAGGCGCCCCGCCGGGGTCGTGGCACCGAGGGCGCGGGCTCCCGGGCTGGTCAGGTGCCGCAGGACGATGTGGCGGCGGACGCCGATCTCGTCGTCGGTGAGGCCGAAGGCGAGCGCCTGTACGGCGAGCGCGTCGTCCACGCGGGCAGCGAGATCCAAGGGGCCGACCGCGACGTCATCCATGGTCGGGAGCGTACAAGGCGGCGGCGCTGCCCGAGTAGGCGGCCGCGTCGCCGGTCTCAGAACAGCACGCTCATGAACGCGCCGGTCTCCTGGAAGCCCACCCGCCGGTACGCGGCACGCGCGGCCGTGTTGAAGTCGTTCACGTACAGGGAGGCGACCGGCGCGACCTCGGTGAGGGCGTAGCGCAGCACGGCCGCCATGCCGGTTTCCGACAGGCCCTTGCCGCGGTATTCGGGGGCGACCCAGACGCCCTGGATCTGGCAGGCCCGCTGCGTGGCGGCGCCGATCTCGGCCTTGAAGACGACCTTGCCGTCGTCGATCCGGGCGAAGGACCGCCCGGAGCCGACCAGCTCGGCGACGCGCGCCTGGTAGAGCAGCCCGCCGTCGCCGGCCAGCGGCGAGATGCCGACCTCCTCGGTGAACATCGCCACGCACGCGGGCATGATCAGGTCCATCTCGTGCTTGCCTATACGCCGTACGTACGGGTCGGGCTCGACCTCGGCGGCGAAGGAGGACGTGACCATCAGCGGCTGGCGGGCGCGGACCTCGCGGGCCGGGCCCCAGGCGGGCTCCAGGAGGGACCACAGCTCGGCGGTGGGCCCGGCCGGGCCCACGATGGAGGAGCAGCGCCGCCCCTGGCGGCGGGCCCGCTCGGCGAAGCCGCGTACCGCTTCGGGGGTGGCGCAGACGGGGACGAGGTTGGCGCCCGCGTAGCACAGCGACTCCAGCCGGCCGTCCGCGTACCAGCCCCACATCTCGCCGCCGAGCCGCCACGGGTCGAGCCCGGCGATCTGGACGCGGGCGGCGACGAAGGCGTTGGCGACCGGGTCCCGGTCCAGCACCGCCAGCGCGTCGTCGAGCTCCCCGGGTTCGAGAACCTTGGTGGTGGTCGTCGTCAGCACGTGTCGGAAAGCCTCACCTTTACGGGCCTGGGAGGCCAGGCGATAGCAGGTCCTGGAACTTTACCTCCCCGGCAGCGGAGCAGCGGATTCCCCGCGAGTACCCCGCTTCCGGCGCAGGTTGCGCACGAGCCCCGCCACCGGTGTGCTCCGGTGGCGGGGCTCGTGGGGCGCGCGGGGCGCCGGGGTGACGGGGGTCAGCCGGCGACGGCGATGGTGGGCTCGCCGGACGCCACGCCGTCCTTCTCCATCTGCTCGGCGATCTTCATGGCCTCTTCGATGAGGGTCTCGACGATCTTCGACTCGGGCACGGTCTTGATCACCTCGCCCTTGACGAAGATCTGGCCCTTGCCGTTGCCGGAAGCGACACCGAGGTCGGCCTCGCGGGCCTCGCCGGGGCCGTTCACGACGCAGCCCATGACCGCGACGCGCAGCGGCACCTCCATGCCCTCCAGGCCCGCGGTGACCTCGTCGGCCAGCTTGTACACGTCCACCTGGGCGCGGCCGCAGGACGGGCAGGAGACGATCTCCAGGCGGCGGGGCCGCAGGTTCAGCGACTCCAGGATCTGCAGGCCGACCTTGACCTCCTCGGCCGGCGGGGCCGACAGCGAGACGCGGATGGTGTCGCCGATGCCCTCGGAGAGCAGGGCGCCGAAGGCGACCGCGGACTTGATCGTGCCCTGGAAGGCCGGACCGGCCTCGGTCACGCCCAGGTGCAGCGGGTAGTCGCTCTGGGCGGCGAGCTGCCGGTAGGCGTTGACCATCACGACCGGGTCGTTGTGCTTGACCGAGATCTTGATGTCGCGGAAGCCGTGCTCCTCGAAGAGGGACGCTTCCCACAGGGCGGACTCGACGAGCGCCTCAGGGGTGGCCTTGCCGTACTTCTGCAGCAGACGGCGGTCGAGCGAGCCGGCGTTGACGCCGATCCGGATCGGCGTGCCGGCGTCGTTGGCCGCCTTCGCGATCTCCTTGACCTTGTCGTCGAACTGCTTGATGTTGCCCGGGTTCACGCGGACCGCCGCGCATCCGGCGTCGATCGCGGCGAACACGTACTTCGGCTGGAAGTGGATGTCCGCGATGACCGGGATCTGCGACTTCTTCGCGATCACCGGCAGCGCGTCGGCGTCGTCCTGGGTCGGGCAGGCGACGCGCACGATCTGGCAGCCGGAGGCCGTCAGCTCGGCGATCTGCTGGAGGGTCGCACCGATGTCGGAGGTGCGCGTCGTCGTCATCGACTGCACCGAGACCGGTGCGTCTCCGCCCACGGCGACCGGTCCGACCTGGATCTGGCGGCTGACCCGGCGGTCGGCCAGCTTGGTCGGTACGTCCGGCATTCCCAGCGAAATGGCAGTCATCTGGCGAGCAACCCCAAGGTGTGGATCTAGGTCCCGAGATCGGCGGGCTCCAGCCATCGAGATTACGGCACAAGGGTTGCCGCGGGCACATCGAACCCCTCCCGCCCCCCGTAGGGAGGCGGAGGAGCACCCGTGTGCGCGCCGGCCCGGGGCCGGCTGCCCGGCCCCTGGCCGGCGCGGCCTACGTCAGCTTCACCGGATTCACCACGTCCGCCACCAGCACCAGCAGCGTGAAGCAGATGAAGATCCCGGCGACCACGTACGCGACCGGCATGAGCTTGGCCACGTCGAAGGGGCCGGGGTCGGGGCGCCGGAAGACGCGGGCGAAGGCGCGGCGCACGGACTCCCACAGGGCGCCGGCGATGTGGCCGCCGTCCAGCGGCAGCAGCGGGAGCATGTTGAACAGGAAGAGGGACAGGTTGAAGCCCGCGACCAGGAAGAGCATGGTCGCCACCCGCTGCTCCGGCGGGATGTTCAGCGAGAAGACCTCGCCGCCGACCCGGGCCGCGCCGACCACGCCCATCGGGGAGTCCTGTTTGCGCTCGCCGCCGTTGAAGGCCGCGTCCCACAGGTCCGGGACCTTGGCGGGCAGGTTGACCAGCGACTGGACGCCCTGTTCGACCATGCTGCCCATGCGGTCGACGGACTGGCCGAAGGACTGCGGGACGATGCCGGTGGCCGGGGTGAAGCCGAGGAAGCCCGCGGTGACGTACTCGCCCGGCACGTAGGAGCCGTGGCCGTCGGTCTTGGCGACCTTGTTCTCGATGAGGTCGGCGCTCAGCTGGAGCCGCTTGCCGTCCCGCTCGACGGTGATCGTCGCGGGTCCCGTGGTGTCCCGGATGCTCTGCTGGAGACTGGCCCAGTCGGGTACGGGCTTGCCGTTGAACGCGACGATCTTGTCGCCGGGGCGCAGTCCCGCGGCCTTGGCCGGGGAGTCCTTGGCGCCCGCCGTGCACTTGTCGGTCTTGGCGGAGGCCGCGATGACGCAGTCCGAGACCGAGCCGACCTGGGTGGTCTGGGTGTTGATGCCGAAGCCCATCAGCACGCTCATGAAGATCACGACCGCGAGGACCAGGTTCATGAACGGCCCGGCGAACATCACGATGACGCGCTTCCAGGGCTTGCGCGTGTAGAACAGGCGCTTCTCGTCGCCCGGCTGCAGCTCCTCGAAGGCCGCCGAACGGGCGTCCTCGATCATGCCGCGCCAGGGCGAGGTGGAGCGGGCCTGCAGGGCGCCGTCCTCCCCCGGCGGGAACATCCCGATCATGCGGATGTAGCCGCCGAGCGGTATGGCCTTGATGCCGTACTCGGTGTCGCCCTTGCGGCGGGAGAAGATCGTCGGCCCGAAGCCCACCATGTACTGCGGCACCCGGATGCCGAACATCTTGGCCGTGGACAGGTGTCCCAGCTCGTGCCAGGCGATCGAGAAGAGCAGGCCGACGACGAAGACGACTATGCCCAGAATGGTCATCCAGGTCGTCATGCGCGAGCCTCCGATGTCGTACGGGCCGCTCGGGCGGCCAGCTCACGGGCGCGGGCGCGCGCCCAGGTTTCCGCCTGCAAGACGTCCGCGACCGTCAGGGAGGTTCCCCCGGCGGGCTCGCCGTGCTCCGCGACCACCTCGGCGACCGTATCGACAATCCCTGTGAACGGCAGCCCGCCCTTCAAGAACGCGTCGACGCATTCCTCGTTGGCCGCGTTGAAGACGGCGGGCGCGGTGCCGCCCAGGCCGCCGACGTGGCAGGCCAGCGGCACGGACGGGAACGCCTCGGTGTCCAGGGGCAGGAACTCCCACTGGTGGGCCTTGGTCCAGTCGACGCCCGGGGCCGCGTCCGGCACCCGGTCGGGCCAGCCGATGCCCAGCGCGATCGGCATCCGCATGTCGGGCGGGCTGGCCTGGGCCAGGGTGGAACCGTCGGTGAACTCCACCATCGAGTGGATATAGGACTGCGGATGGACGACGACCTCGATGCGCTCGAACGGCACGTCGTACAGCAGGTGCGCCTCGATGACCTCCAGGCCCTTGTTGACCAGGGTCGCGGAGTTGATGGTGATGACCGGACCCATCGCCCAGGTGGGGTGCGCGAGCGCCTGCTCCGGTGTGACGGCCGCCAGCTGCTCCTTCGTACGGCCGCGGAACGGCCCGCCGGAGGCGGTGACGACCAGCTTGCGCACCTCCCGGCGGGCGCCGCCGAGCAGGCCCTGGAAGAGGGCGGAGTGCTCGGAGTCGACGGGCACGATCTGGCCGGGGCGTGCCGCGGCCTTCACCAGCGGGCCGCCGACGATCAGCGATTCCTTGTTGGCGAGCGCCAGCGCGCGGCCCGCGTTCAGGGCGGCGAGGGTGGGCGCGAGGCCGATGGAGCCGGTGATGCCGTTCAGGACGGTGTGGCAGGGCGAGGCGGCGACCTCGGTGGCCGCGTCGGGCCCGGCCAGGATCTCGGGCAGCGGCTCACCCGCCCCGTAGCGGGCGGACAGCGCCTCGCGCAGGGCCGGCACCACGTCCTCGCGGGCGACCGCGACCGTACGGACCCGCAGCTGGTGGGCCTGCTCGGCCAGCAGCGCCACCCGGCCGCCGGCCGCGGACAGCGCGGTCACGCGGAAGCGGTCGGGGTGGCGCAGCACCAGGTCGACGGCCTGGGTGCCGATGGAGCCGGTCGAGCCGAGGAGCACGATGTCGCGCGGCCCGTCCCCGCCGCCGGCGAGCGGTGCGGGGGTGAAGCGCAGATGCGGGTCAGCGAGGGAGTCCGTCATGGACACCATTGTTGCCGGTCCGGGCGTGGCCGTGAGCCGCAGGGGATTGTCAGTGGGTCGTGGGACCGTACGGACATGGAACGAACGATGTCCCCGCCCGCGCGGACGACGTGCCGTGGCCGGTGTGGGAGGGGAACGGACCGCTCACGTTCGTCGCTTCGCTGTCGCTGTCCGCACTGGCCGGCGCGGACCTCGACATACCGCTGCCCGGGGACGGCACGCTGCTGTTCTTCGTGTCCTACGGCCCCGGGCAGGGCGACGGCGTGCCCGGCCTCGGCCCGGAGGGGCAGCAGGGCGCCCGCGTCGTGTACGTGCCCGAGGGCACGCCCGTCGCCGAGCGCCGGGTTCCCGGGGGCCTCGAAGAGCCGTACCACCGTGTCCCGCTGTCGGCCGAGCCGGAGATGACGTGGCCCGGCCGCGCGGACTTCTGGCTGGGGGACCTGGTGGGTGCCTCGCCCCGCGACGGACTTCCGGAGTGGCTGGACGCCTTCGACGACGCCTTGACCGGCCTCGTACCCGAGGTGTGGCACCGCGTGGGCGGCTACCCCGTCCCCATAGAGGACGGGTTGGACCACGACTTCCTCGACGACGGCGAGGACCCGGACGACTGGGTGCTGCTCGCCCAGATCGACAGCGACCGCCGGGCCCGGATGGACTGGGTCCACCAGGGCACCCTGTACTGGCTGATCACCCGGGCGGACCTGGCCGCGCGCAACTTCGCGGGAGCGCGCTTCACCTGGCAGTTCCTCTAGAACGGCCCGGTGAAGCGCGCCCCGCCCGGGTCAGCGGATCGGCCGGTGGACGTTCTCCTTCGCCGTCGGGCCCGGGGTCGCGTCGGCGATCCACGGGCCGTCGCCGCTCGGGTCCACGACGCCCTCCTCCAGCCAGGCGTAGGTGCCGGTCAGCACGCCGGAGACGACCTTGCGGTCCAGGTCGTCGGTGTTGGTCCACAGGCGGCCGAACAGCTCGTCGACGCGGATGCGGGCCTGCCGGCAGAAGGCGTCGGCGAGCTGGTGTGCCTCGCGGCCGTGGTCGTCGGTGGCGCGCAGGTGCTCGGCGCGTACGACGGCCGCGCTCATGGCGAAGAGTTCGGCTCCGATGTCGACGATCCGGCCGAGGAAGCCCTGCTTGGTCTCCATCCGGCCCTGCCAGCGGGACATGGCGTAGAACGTGGACCTGGCGAGTTTGCGGGCGGCGCGCTCCACGTACCGCAGGTGCCCGGCGAGGTCGCCGAACTCCGCGTACGTACGCGGCAGCTGGCCGGGGCCCGCGACCAGCTTGGGCAGCCACCGGGCGTAGAACGTGCCCGCCTTGGCGGCGGCCTTGCCCTTGTCGGACAGCGACTTGTCGGGGTCGATGAGGTCGCCGGCCACGGACAGGTGCGCGTCCACCGCCTCGCGGGCGATGAGCAGGTGCATGATCTCGGTGGAGCCCTCGAAGATGCGGTTGATCCGCAGGTCGCGCAGGATCTGTTCGGCGGGTACGGCGCGCTCGCCGCGGGCGGCGAGCGAGGCGGCGGTCTCGAAGCCGCGGCCGCCGCGGATCTGCACGAGTTCGTCGGCCATCAGACAGCCCATCTCGGAGCCGTACAGCTTGGCCAGCGCGGCCTCGATGCGGATGTCGTTGCGGTCCTCGTCGGCCATCTGGGAGGCGAGGTCGACGACGGCCTCCAGGGCGAAGGTGGTGGCCGCGATGAAGGAGATCTTGGCGCCCACCGCCTCGTGCCTGGCGATCGGCTTGCCCCACTGCTCGCGGGCCGCCGACCACTCGCGGGCGATCTTCAGGCACCACTTGCCGGCGCCGACGCACATGGCGGGCAGCGAGAGGCGTCCGGTGTTCAGCGTGGTCAGCGCGATCTTCAGGCCGGCGCCCTCGGGCCCTATGCGGTTGGCGGCGGGCACCCGTACGCGGTGGAAGCGGGTGACGCCGTTCTCGATGCCGCGCAGGCCCATGAAGGCGTTGCGGTTCTCGACGGTGACGCCCTCGGCGGCGGCCTCGACGACGAATGCGGTGATGCCGCCCTTGTGGCCCTCGCTCTTGGGGACGCGCGCCATGACGACCAGGAGGTCGGCGACGACGCCGTTGGTGGTCCACAGCTTCACGCCGTCGAGGACGTAAGCGTCGCCATCGGGTACGGCCGTGGTCGCCAGCCGGGCCGGGTCGGAGCCCACGTCCGGCTCGGTGAGCAGGAACGCGGTGATGTCCGTGCGGGCGCAGCGCGGCAGGAAGACGTCCTTCTGTTCCTGGGTGCCGAACTGTTTCAGCGGCTGCGGTACGCCGATGGACTGGTGGGCGGAGAGCAGCGCGCCGATGGCCGGGTTGGCGGAGCCGACGAGGGCGAGCGCCTTGTTGTAGTAGACCTGGGTGAGGCCGAGGCCGCCGTACTTCGTGTCGATCTTCATGCCGAGCGCGCCGATCTCCTTGAGACCGTCGATGGTCTCGTCCGGGATCTGCGCCTTGCGCTCGATACGGGCACCGTCGATCTTCGTCTCGCAGAAGTCGCGGAGCTTGGCGAGGAACTCCTCACCGCGCTGGGCGTCCTCGGTGGCGGGGGTGGGGTGCGGATGGATGAGGTCGAGCCGGAAGCGGCCCAGGAACAGTTCCTTGGCGAAGCTGGGCTTGCGCCAGTCCTGCTCCCGGGCGGCCTCGGCGACCTGCCGGGCCTCGCGCTCGGACACATTGCGGGTGGATGGAGCGGTCATGAGGGGCTCACCTCGCCGCGGAGTCGGGTCACGGAGTGGGTCGTCGGCCGGTGGGGCCGGCCGGTCGGTGGGGCCGGGCGCCCCGCGGTCACGGAATCCGGGGTTCCGTACCGGTCGGCGCCGGGCCGGTGGGCGTACGGCGTTCCCGCCGCCGTCCGGCTACCGGCCAGTGCTACTTGTGAGTCTCTACCCGTTCCGTTCGACTTGCACCAGACTTCGCGGCACGGAACGGGGCGGATGACTTCCCTCCGGCCCCGCCGCCCACTCAGCGAGCGCCCGGCGTGACCAGCCCGGTTTCGTACGCCAGTACGACGGCCTGCGCCCTGCTGCACAGCCCCAGCTTCGTCATCGTCCGGTTCAGATGCGTCTTGACCGTGGCCTCGCTGATGACCAGCCGCTCCGCGATCTCGGGGTTGGAGAGGCCCTTTGCGGTGTGCCGCAGCACCTCCAGCTCGCGGGCGGTGAGCGCCTGGAGGGACTCCGGGCCGTCCGGTTCCGGGGCCCGTACCGCCGGGCGCTGGGCGTACGCCTCGACCAGCCTGCGGGTGACGCTCGGCGCGAAGAGCATGTCGCCGCCCGCGACGGTGGCGATCGCCGACAGGAGCCGCTGCGGCGGTGTGTCCTTCAGGAGGAAGCCGCTGGCCCCGGCGCGCAGCGCCGCGTACACGTATTCGTCCAGGTCGAAGGTGGTCAGCACCACGACGCGCGGGACCGGCCCGCCGGTTTCGGCCGCGGCGCCGAGAATGCGCTCGGTGGCCGTGATGCCGCTGACCCCCGGCATCCGGATGTCCATGAGGATCACGTCGGGGAGGTGCTCGGCGGCCAGCCTGACCGCCTCCTCGCCGTCCGAGGCCTCGCCCACCACCTCGACGCCGGGCGCGGCGCGCAACAGCGCGGCGACACCGGCCCGGATGAGGACCTGGTCATCGGCCACCAGCACCCTGATCATGCTCTGTCGTCCCTTTCCGTGGCGGTGCCGGCCCCGCCACGGGTCGGACGGGCAGGGTGAGCCGCACCTGGAAGCCGCCGTCCGGGAGAGGCCCGGCCCGCAGACTGCCGCCGTAAATCCTGGCCCGCTCGCGCATCCCTATCAACCCGTGTCCGGTGGAGAGATGACCGGGAGCCGCCGGCGGTCCGGCGTCCCCGGCCGGTGCGGAGCGGGCGGCGCGGGCGGCGGGAGTTCCGCCGTCGTCCCGGATGTCGACCGTGAGGCGGTCGGTTCCGTAGTCGAGGCGCACCTCGACGCGGGCGGCCCGCGCGTGCTTGAGGGCGTTGGTCAGCGCTTCCTGGACGACGCGGTAGGCGCACTGTTCCAGCCCCGGCGGGAACGGCCGCCGCTCCCCCGTCGTACGCAGCTCGACCGGCAGTCCCGCGGCCCGTACCCGTGCGACGACGTCGCCGAGCCGGTCCAGTCCCGGCGCCGGCTCGTAGGCACCGGCCTCCGCCCCCTCGCCCGTCTCCCGGTCCACGGCGGCCGGCCCGCCCGCCATCTCGCGGGGATCCACGCGCAGCACGGCCAGCAGCCGCCGCATCTCCTCCAGCGCCTCGCCGCTCGTCCCGGCGATGGTGGTCAGGGCGCGGCGGGCGGTGTCCGGGTCGGAGGCGAAGACGTACCCGGCCAGCCCGGCCTGCACGGAGATCACGGACATGTGGTGGGCGACCACGTCGTGCAGTTCGCGGGCGATGCGCACCCGTTCCTCCGCGACCGCGCGCCGGGCGTTCTCCTCCTGTTCGCGGCGGAGTCGGCCGGTCATTTCGGCGAGCCGGACGTTGCGTTCGGCCGAGGTGCGCGCGAGGTTGCCGAACCAGCACAGGATCACGGGGTACAGGACGCTCTGCCCGAGCGTGGTCGCCCAGGAGCTCTCGTGGCCCGTCGTCCCGGCGACGTTCCACAGCGCGGCCAGCAGGACCGAGCAGCCGAGGGCGAAGCGGGGCGGGCGGTGCGCGGCCACCGTATACAGGGCCATCAGTCCGGCGAGGCTGTTGACGACGGGCCAGTAGTCCAGCGCGATGTAGCCGAACCAGAGCAGGTGGACGGCCAGGCACACCGCGACGGGAGCCCGCCTGCGGACCACGACCAGCAGGTTGATCAGGCAGGTCAGGACGGAGCCCAGGGCGTCCAGGCGGTGCCACCCGGCGGGCGCGTTCTCGTGGCCGAGCAGCAGGGAGACGGTCGTGAAGCCGACCGCTATGGCCGCGTCAAGGGTGAGCGGCGGGGCGCTCCTCACCCGCCGCCGTACCGCCACGGCCACCCCGCCCATCCACACGGCCGCAGCGTAACGGCAGGCCGCGGGGCAGGTCATCGCACCGGAGGAGGCCGTTCGGATACCACGGAAGTCGTACGTCCGGGCCGGGGGCTACCACGGAAGTCACGCCCCTTTTTCCACCCGTGAAGGGACGCCCCGGCGGGCGGCGGCGCATACGGTCGTAGTGAAGCACCACGGCACGGGGGAATCACGGGGGAGGCGACGCGCTCCAGGACACTGTCCCGGAGCGCGTCGCACGTGGTGAGCGGCCGGTTCTACACGTGGTGCGCGGGCCGGTCCTAGAGGTCCAGGCCGGTCAGGACGAGCACCCGCTCGTACGTGTAGTCCTCCATCGCGAAGCGCACGCCCTCGCGGCCCACGCCGGACTGCTTGGCGCCGCCGTACGGCATCTGGTCCGCGCGGTAGGACGGTACGTCGCCGACGATCACGCCGCCGACCTCCAGCGCGCGGTGCGCCCGGAAGGCGGTCTGCACGTCGTGCGTGAAGACGCCCGCCTGGAGGCCGTACTTGGAGTCGTTGACGGCCGCGAACGCCGCCTCCTCGCCGTCCACCTTCTTCAGGGTCAGGACCGGCCCGAAGACCTCCTCGCAGGCCAGGGTCGCGCCGGCCGGCACGTCCTCCAGCACGGTCGGCGCGTAGGAGGCGCCGTCCCGCTTGCCGCCCGCGAGCAGCTTCGCGCCCGCTTCGACGGCCTCGTCGACCCACGCCTCGACGCGCTTGGCGGCGTCCTCGCTCACCAGCGGGCCGACCTCGGTCGCGTCGTCCGAGGGGTCGCCGGTGACCTGCGCGTTGACGGCGGCGACGATCTTCGGCACGAGCCGGTCGTAGACGGCGGCGTCGGCGATCACCCGCTGCACGGAGATGCAGGACTGGCCGCCCTGGTAGTTGGAGAAGGTGGCGATGCGCTGCGCCGCCCAGTCCAGGTCGGCCTCGGAGGCGAAGTCCGCCAGGACCACGGCCGCGCCGTTGCCGCCCAGTTCGAGGGTGCAGTGCTTGCGCGGCACCGACTCCATGATCGCGTAGCCGACCTTCTCGGAGCCGGTGAAGGAGATCACGGGCAGCCGCTCGTCCTGCACCAGGGCCGGCATCCGGTCGTTGGTCACCGGCAGGATCGACCAGGAACCGGCCGGCAGCTCGGTCTCGGCGAGCAGTTCGCCGAGGACCAGGCCGGACAGCGGGGTGGCCGGGGCCGGCTTGAGGATGATCGGCACGCCCGCCGCGATCGCCGGGGCGATCTTGTGGGCGCAGAGGTTGAGCGGGAAGTTGAAGGGCGCGATGCCCAGGACCGTGCCGCGCGGGAAGCGGCGGGTCAGCGCGAGCCGGCCGGCGCCGCCCGCGTCGGTGTCCAGGCGCTGCGCCTCGCCGCCGTTGAAGCGGCGGGCCTCCTCGGCCGCGAACCGGAAGACGGACACGGCGCGGCCCAGTTCGCCGCGGGCCCACTTCATGGGCTTGCCGTTCTCGGCGGAGATGAGCCGCGCGATCTCCTCCGTGCGCTCCACCAGGCGCCGCTGGACGTGGTCCAGGGCGGCGGCGCGTACGTGCGCGGGAGTGGCGGCGAACTCGGCCTGCACGGCGACGGAGGCCGCGACGGCCTCCTCGACCTGCGCCTCGGTGGGCACGCTCACCGAGCCGACGACACGGCCGTCCCAGGGGGAGGTGACGTCGAAGGCGTCCTCGCCGGTGGCCTGGCGACCGGCGAGCCAAAAGGCGGTGGGAGAAGTCACAGTGGGTCCCGGCCCTTCCGAAGTGGGGGTGGTACGGACGGCCCCGACGGGCCTGGGTCCACCGTAGGGGCGGGGTGCGGCCGAGGCGTTTGTCCGGCGCGTAGTAGTCACCCGGCGTAGCCCTTCCGCAATGGCGTACGGGCCACCGGGACCGGCGGTTCCGGCTACCGCTCTTCGGGAGCGCCCCCGGGCGGCTCCGCCACCGCCGTCGTCTTCAGGGCGAGCCACAGCTCCATGCGCACGTCCGGGTCGTCCAGCGAGCGGCCGAGGATCTCCTCCACGCGCCGCATCCGGTAGCGCAGTGTGTGCCGGTGCACGCCCAGGTCGGCCGCCGCCGCGTCCCACTGGCCGTGCCGGGAGAGCCAGGCGCGCAGGGAGGCCACGAGGTCGCCGCGGCCGGTGGCGTCGTGGTCGCGCAGGGCCCGCAGCAGGCCGTCGGCGAAGGCCCGTACGGCGTCGTCGGCGAGCAGCGGCAGCACCGAACCCGCCGCCACGTCCTCGTGCTCGACCAGCATCCGGCCGCGCCGGCGGGCCACGGACAGGGCCTGCTCGGCCTGGCGGTAGGCGTTCGCGGCGGCCATCGGCCCGGACGGCGCGGACAGGCCGACCGCCAGCCCCTCGCCGGACCGGCCGGCCTCGGCGCGTGCCGCGCGCCCGCGCGGCAGCGGCTGCGCGCCGAACCGGGCCTCGGCAGCCGCGGCGTACTCGGCGCACGCCTCGGCGGCGGCCCCGCCGTCGGCCGCCAGCACGACCAGCCGGCCGCCCTCCGGCACGGTCAGCACCGCTTCGCCGGTACGGGCCGCCGCCGACTCCATCGCGTCGGCGAGCGCGTCCAGGACGGGCGGCGCGTCCTCGGCCTCCGCGCCGTCCGCGGCCACCGGCTCGGCGACGACCACCCGGAAGGGGGCGTCCAGGAGCCCGCCGTACAGCCGCCCCGCGACCGCCCGCGCGTGGTCGGGCTCGCCGGCCAGCAGCATGCGCAGCACCGCGGCGCCCAGCCGCTGTTCGGCGTCCTGGAGGGCGCGGGAGCGCTCGGTGGTGAGGGTGAGCAGGGCGACGGCGGAGTGCACCGCGAAGCGTTCGGCGGTGCCCAGCGGCGCGCCGGTGCCGACCGCGAGCACGCCGCGGGCGCGGCGGCCGGTCCCCAGGGACTGCAGTTCGACCCGGTCGTCGCCCTCGGCGTCGCTGACGACCGAGCTGGCGGGGGCCGGCCGCTCGCGCAGCCGCCCCACGTCCTCGCCGAGCCGGGCGGCCCGGCGGGCGGCCCAGTCGGGGGCCGCGGCGACCACGTTGCCGGCCGCGTCGTACAGCGCGGCCCAGCCCCGCAGGTGTGCCGCGAGCCGGGCCAGCAGCTCGGCCGGGCCCTCGGCGCCGAGCGCCGCCCTGGTCAGCTCGCGCTGCGCCTCGAAGCCGGCGGTCACGGCGCGGTACTGGTCGGCGGCGACGGCGGCGGAGACGGCCTTGCTGATGGCGATGAACGGGGTGCGCCTGGGCACGCCCAGCAGCGGCAGGCCCTCCTCCGCCGCGGCCGTGACCAGGGCCCGCGGCACGTCCTCGTAGTTGACGCCGATCGCGAAGCCGATCCCGACGACGCCGGCGCCCGCGACCCGCCGCACGTACCGGCGGGTCGCCTCCGGGTCCTCGGCGTCCAGCTTCAGGGCGGTGACGAGCAGCAGCTCGCCGCCCTCCATGTACGGCACCGGGTCGATCAGCTCGCTCGCGTGCGCCCAGCGCACGGGCGTGTCCAGCCGGTCCTCGCCCGCGAGCACCGTCAGCTTGAGCGCGGAGTGGTTGACCAGGGTGGCGAGCGTGTGCGGCATGGGACCTTCGGTGGGGCGTCGGCGGACGGACGGCGGGCTTCCTCTTCGCCGCCCTGTATGAACGGCCGCTGCCGATTCTGCCTCAGCGGCGGGGTGCGGGGGCGGGTTCGTCGCGGGATACGTCCGTACGGGCCGGTGCGGCACGGCACGCTGACGGCGGCCGCGGAAAACCGGTGGACACGCCCGTCCGGCGCGGGGTCTGATCGGCGCCGACCACCACGGCACCGACGCCCACCCCGGAGGAGTACCGATGGCCCGCTTCACCACCGTGCCCGGCCTGTTCCCGCCCCCGCAGTACTCCCACGCCGCCGTCGTCGAGGCGGGTGAGCGCCTGGTCTTCAGCGCCGGCGCGGTCCCGCTGGACGCGGAGGGCGGTCTCGTCGGCCCGGGCGACGCGGCCGCCCAGACCCGCCAGGTCCTCGCCAATCTCGCCGCCCAGCTGGAGGCGGCGGGCAGCGGCCTGGACCGGGTGATCGCCAGCACGGTGTACGTGGTCGGCGCCTCCTCGCAGGACCTGGCCCCCGCCTGGGACGAGGTCCGCGCCTCGGCCCTGTCCACGGGGCCGCACACGTCCACACTCGTGGGTGTCACCGTCCTCGGCTACCCGGGCCAGCTGGTGGAGATCACGGCCACGGCGGTGGCGCGGGAGGGGTGAAAGGGCGGCCCCTCATCCCCGCAGGTCCACCAGCACCGGCGGCGCGTGCTCGCCCCGTACCGAGGTCACCGAGAGCACCGCGTGGCCCGGTGGGACGGAGTTCGCCAGGTCGGAGGCGGACCAGCGTTCGCGTTCGACGGTGCGGACGGTGACGGCCTTGGCGGTGGCCGCCTTGCCGGTGACCAGGTGGCGGAAGAGGTGGAACGCCTTCATCGCGGCACCCTCGGCAATGACCTGACGGTCCGTCACGTCCCGTGTCTCCACCCACTCCTTGCCCCACACCTCGGCGAACCGCGCGCCGTCCCAGGTCGTCACGCCCGCGAACGCCATCCGGCAGCCGACCGCGCCCAGCAGCGCGCTGCGCAGGTTCTCGGGGACGTCGTCGAGGGAGCGCAGCGTCAGCAGGACGCCCGCGTTGGCGGCGCGCAGCCGTTGCAGGCCGCGCAGCGACTCGGCGGTGACGGTGTGGGACGCGTCGTCGAGGACCAGGCAGGCGAAGAGCGAGCGGTCGGCGCGGGCCGCCGCGCACGCCGTGAACTGGGCCAGCACCAGGCGGGCCAGGATGCGGGACGCCTCGGCGTGGCCGCGTTCGGGCAGGTCGACGCGGACCCGCAGCGGGTGGTCGAGGGAGCGCAGCGAGACCTGGCGGGTGCCGCCCGTGGGGTCGAACCAGGCCGCGAAGGCGGGGCGGTCGAGGAGGGCCACGCGGTCGGCGAGGAGTTCGCCCGCGTCGCCGGGGCGCCCGGACTGCCGCTCTCTGGCGTCGAGTTCGCGCAGCAGCGCGTCCTTCCCCGCGGACTTCAGGGCGGAGCGCAGGGCGGACAGCGCGGTCGGCGAGCCGTCGAGGAGTTCCCGCAGTTCCGCTACGGACGGGAAGCGGTCGTGGACGGCGCGGAACGGGCCGAGCAGCTGGCCGAGCGCGGTCGCGGCGCGCCGGCTGTCGCCGCCGGGCAGGGTGGCGGCCAGGTCGCCGACGAGCGCCTCGGCGAGGATGCCGGCCGCCTCGTCGGGGTCGGTGGTGCCGCCGTACAGGTCGAGGTCGCAGTCCGGGTCCGGGCTGCCGATGCGTACGACCACGTCGAACGCGTCGTCCGGGCCGAGGTCGGACCCGGCGGCGCCGACCGCGACCACCGCGCCGCGCCCGGCCAGCGCCTGGAGGCACATGGCCTCCGTCACCGGCCGCGCCAGGCGGGTGGTCTTGCCGCTGCCGGGCGGGCCGACGGCCAGCAGCGAGGTGCCCAGCAGCGCCGGGTCGAGGGCGGAGCCCGTGCCGCGGTGCCGGTGCGGGTTGCGCGGGTGGTCGGTGGCGGTGCCGATGCGCACCTGGTGGGCGAGCAGGTCGTGGTGGGCGGAGCGCCGGGGCAGGTCGCGCAGGCCGGAGGGGTGGGAGCAGGCCGCGGCGCCGTGCCGCAGGACGGTGTCGGTGAACGAGGCGACGGAGTTGTTGCCGGAGCGCACCGACTGCCAGGCGCGTTCGATGCGGGCCACGTCGACGTCGTTCATGCGGCCCGCGTGGGCCTCGGCGGAGAGCTTGTCGGCGGCGTCGGGGGCGCCTGCCGCGCGCAGGGCGGGCCACTGGGCGGGGTCCGCCTGCGGCTCGGGGACGGTGTCCGGCCGCTTGTCCCGTACCCGGCGCAGTACCGGCGCGAGGCAGCGCCGTGCCAGTTCGGGCCAGCGGCCGAGGCGCCCGAAGACGACGACGAGGGCGGCGAGGAAGAGGCCGTAGTAGATGTACGTGAGCCAGACGTAGATCATCTTGTCGCCGCCGGCCGCGCGCCAGGAGTCGGGCGTGAGCAGCAGCAGCGGGTAGAGCCAGTAGGGGCCGAGGTAGCCGTTCCACAGCAGCGACCACAGCAGCCAGCCGCACAGGAACGAGATCAGCGCGCCGGTGACGACCTGCCGGGTGGGGACCCGGTCGGGGTTCTCGGCGGGCCTGGGGACGTGCCCGTAGGTCCAGACGCCGGGGGCGCCGGCCCGGCGGGGGGCACGCAGCCAGTGCAGGAACGGGCCGCCCGGCCCTTCCCCGGGCGCGGCGGGCGGTGCGGCCGGCCTCGGCGGCAGGTGGGCCGGCGCGGCCGGCGGCAGCGGCGGGGCCGACGGGGCCGGCGGTGCCGCGGGGCGGGGTACGTGGTGGTCGGTGCGGGTGTGCGGTGCGTGGTGCTGCGTGCCCTCGGTGTCCATCCGGTGCCCCTCGTCCCCCTTGAGACGTGCGGGCGCGCGGTACGGGTACCGGCCCCGCCTGTGCGCCCTGCTGTTCCCTGTGTACGCCGCCGCTCAATCTACTGGCCGCGGCGCGCCGCTATGTCCGGTGCGGACAACGCAACACGCGCACTTCTCCCGAACGGAACATGCCGACGGTCCGCTCCGCCCCCTAGCCTGCGAGCACAACCCCTTCAGTACGTCCCGTTCCACCCCCAGGAGACTGCCATGACCGAACTGTCCGGAGGCCCGGCCCTCCCCCAGGAGCGTCGCGTCGTCACCGCGATCCCCGGCCCCAAGTCCCAGGAGCTGTGGGCCCGCAAGCAGGCCACCGTGGCCGGCGGCGTCGGGGCGGTGCTGCCCGTCTTCGCCAAGCGCGCGGGCGGCGGCATCCTGGAGGACGTCGACGGCAACTCCTTCATCGACTTCGGCTCCGGCATCGCGGTGACCTCGGTCGGCAACAGCGCGGAGGCCGTGGTGCGCCGCGCCACCGCGCAGCTCGCGGACTTCACCCACACCTGTGTGATGGTCACGCCGTACGAGCCGTACGTGGAGGTCTGTGAGCAGCTCGCCGAGCTGACCCCGGGCGACCACGCCAAGAAGTCGGCGCTGTTCAACTCGGGCGCGGAGGCCGTCGAGAACGCCGTCAAGATCGCCCGCGCGTACACCAAGCGCCAGGCGGTCGTCGTCTTCGACCACGGCTACCACGGCCGGACGAACCTGACGATGGCGCTGACCGCGAAGAACATGCCGTACAAGCACGGCTTCGGCCCGTTCGCGCCCGAGGTCTACCGGGTGCCGCTGGCCTACCCCTACCGCTGGCTGACCGGCCCGGAGAACTGCGCCAAGGAGGCCGCCGACCAGGCCATCTCGCAGATCACCAAGCAGATCGGCGCGGAGAACGTGGCCGCGATCATCATCGAGCCGGTGCTCGGCGAGGGCGGCTTCATCGAGCCGGCCAAGGGCTTCCTGCCCGCCATCGCGGACTTCGCGAAGGAGAACGGCATCGTCTTCGTCGCGGACGAGATCCAGTCCGGCTTCTGCCGTACCGGCCAGTGGTTCGCCTGTGAGGACGAGGGCATCGTCCCCGACCTGATCACGACCGCCAAGGGCATCGCCGGCGGCCTGCCGCTGGCCGCGGTCACCGGCCGCGCCGAGATGATGGACGCGGCGCACGCGGGCGGCCTCGGCGGCACCTACGGCGGCAACCCGGTGGCCTGCGCGGCGGCGCTCGGCGCCATCGAGACCATGCGCGAGCTGGACCTGAACGCGAAGGCCCGGCGGATCGGCGAGATCATGAAGCCGCGCCTGCAGGCGATGGCGGACAAGCACGACATCATCGGCGAGGTCCGCGGCCGCGGCGCGATGATCGCCATCGAGATCGTGGAGTCCGGTTCCAAGGAGCCGAACCCGAAGGCGACCGCGGCGCTGGCGGCGGCGTGCCACCAGGAGGGCCTGCTGGTGCTGACCACCGGCACGTACGGCAACGTGCTGCGCTTCCTGCCGCCGCTGGTGATCGGCGAGGACCTGCTGAACGAGGGCCTGAACATCATCGAGAGTGCGCTCGCGACGGTGTGACCTGAAGTAACCGAAGGCGGGAAGTGAAGAATGTGTGCGGGGCCCATGACGGCCGGGTGATCTGGCTGTCCGGCCCCGCCTCACTGCCGTACGGTTTCTGCAGATGAGAGAAACACCCCGCTCACAGGGGACTGTGAGCGACGCCGGGACGGCGCTTCCCCAGCTCCGGCCAGGCCGTGCCCTCGTGCACGAATCCGGGGCCCCGCGCCCCGGAAATCCTCACCGATCGGACGGCCGCCCGCCCCAGACCCCCCGGGGCGCGCGGCTCTCCGGTCAGCGCGGCCGCCTCGGAACCACCCCCCCTGTTCCGAGGCGGCCGACCTTCTTCCCGCGGCGCCCTCTTCTGGTGGTGGGCGTGCTGTGTGCCGCGCTCTTCGCGGTCCTCGCCTGGCAGGTGTCCGCCGCCGGCCCGCTGCGCGCTCTGGACGAGCGGCTGGGCCGCGCGGTCGCCGTCAGCGCGGTCGCCGGCAGCGCGGTCCCCACCCCTCTCGCGGAGTTCTTCGCCGACCTCGGCAACACGGTCGTCGCGCTGCCGGTGCTGGCGCTCGCCGCGCTGTACGCGGCCTGGGCCGGGCGCCGGGCCGGTGTGCCGCGCTGGTGGCTGCCGCCGCTGGCCGCGGTACTGACCATGGCGGTGGTGCCCGCGCTGGTGGTGCCGCTGAAGACCTGGCTGGCGCGGCCGGGTCCGCCCGAGATGGCCGGCGGCGCGCACGACGGCTTCTTCCCCTCCGGCCACGGGGCGACGGCAGCGGTCGCGTACGGAGCGGTGGTGCTGCTGCTGGCCGCGTCACGGAAGCACCCGCGCAGGCCGATGCCGACCGCTGCCGCAGCCGTCGTCGGACTGCTCAACCTGGCGGTCGGCATCGGCCTGGTGCGTCGCGGCTATCACTGGCCGCTGGACGTGCTGGCCAGTTGGTGCCTGGCCGGGGTGCTGCTCACGGTCTGCACGGCGGTGTGCGGGCGCCGTGCAGACCGCCCGCACGGGCCGGACGGTCAGCTCGCCACGCCGAACAGCTCCGACGCGATGTAGTGGCTCGGGCGCCAGCTCGGGCCCGCCGGAATGCCGACCCGCTCCGCCTCGTGGCGCTTCATCAGCCGGAAGCGGTCAGCGCCGGTCTGTACGACGACGGCGTGCCACGGCGTGAGCCAGTTGTCCGCCGCCTCCAGCAGCGCGATCCCGAACTTCGCCGATCCGCACGCCTGCGGGTGGATGGAGAGCCGCACGGTCTGCCGGTAGTGGTGGGCGATCAGCTCGCTCCACGCCCGGCTGCGCCGCAGGACGCCGTACGCGCGGCCGCGGCACTTTCGTTGCAACTGGGCCTTGGAGCCGGTCCAGTCCGCGGTGTCCTCGACGAGGAAGCGGATGGTGCCCCGGTAGTGGCTGAGCGCGGGGCCGCCCGCCCGCACCTCGGCGCGCAGTTCCTCGACGCTCTGGGCGAAGTCCTTCTCCAGGAGCGCGCGCTTCTCGTCGTAGGTGTGCCCCTCGTAGACCCGGTCCAGGCCGAAGGTGTCGATGTGCCGCAGGCCGTTGGCCTCGATCATGTCGCGCAGCGCCTTGCCGTACGCGTCGATGTGCGCGTCCGGTACCCGTATCAGGTCGCCGAAGACATGGCCGTCGGAACAGATCAGCAGCCGGGCGCCGGGCGGGTAGACCGCGCCGACGGCGGCGCACAGGTCGTCCAGGAAGCGCAGCGACAGCAGTTCGCCGAGGTCGGGCAAGTGGCCGACGACCTTGGCCGGGTTGGGCGACTTGCAGGGGAACGCGGGCAGGGTCAGCAGCACCGGCTCGCGGCGGGCGACGAAGTACCGGATCTGCGCGAGCTGTTCGGCGAAGCACTCCTCGGGCGGGTGGCTGTCGTGGCCGTGCTCGCCGGCCGGCCGGCGGTACGGCAGCAGGAGTTCCAGGATGCGGGCGCAGTACTCCCGCGTGCGGGCCGCGTACGCGGCTTCCCCTTCGCCTTCCTCCTGCTCCTGCCCGCCGTGCCGCTCGCCCTGCTCGTAGGTCACGGTCATGTGGTCCCCCGCTGGGTGCCGGCTCCGGTGGTGCCGTGGTGGTCGTGGATGTGGCTGGGCAGCGGGGGGTCGCCCAGGACGTGGACGCGGCGCAGGTGGCGCGGCAGGCCGCGGCGGTACGGCTCCCTGGTGTGCAGCAGGGTGTAGTTGTCGGCGATGACGACGTCGTCCTGCTGCCAGGCGTGGGTGTGGCGGTGGCGGGGGTCGTAGGCGGCCTCGCGGATGGCGGCGAGTTCGGCGGCGGCCGCCTCGCCTTCCAGTCCGTCGATGCTCACGGTGGGCTCGTTGATGATGTGCTCGCCGTCCGGCACCGGTTCGAGGAAGCGCATGACCGGGAATCCGGCGTCGGGGTGCGGCTCGATCAAGGGCGAGACGACGAGCCCGCCGTAGTGGGAGACCTTGGCGTTGCGGTAGCGCAGGGTCAGGCCTTGCCAGCGTTCCAGGGTCTCGGGGTCGGCGTCGGCCAGCACGCGGGTGGTGTCGCAGAAGAGCGTGCCGCCGCCTTCGGCGGGCCCGGGGGCCGCGACGCAGTGGAATATCTGGAACTCGGGCACGTGGTCGACGTACATGCCGTCCCAGTGCAGCGGCATGAAGCCGGTGTCGAAGACGTGGTCCTCGGGGTCCTGGTGGGCGCGGACGTCGAAGACCGTGCCGAACGGCCACTCCATGACCTCGCCCCAGGTGCGCGCGTAGGCGTCGAGTGCCGCGGCGTCGGCCGGGGCGGTGAAACCCCTGAGGGCGACGAGGTGGTGGCGGCGGGCCAGGTCGCGCAGGTAGGGCACGGGGACGGCGGTGACCGGGGTGCCGGGTGCGGTCGCGGTCAGCAGGACACCGAACGGGCCGGGTCGGGCCAGGGTCCAGCGGTTGTCGTCAAGGGCGTCGCCGGTGGTCGTGCCGGGCGCGTGGACGGCGTGGGACGTCATGGTTCCTCTCCGGGAAGCGGCGTGCCGGGCCGGTCGGCCCGGCCGCGGTGACAGCGACAGCACTTGAGAGTTCAAGATCTTTCCGTCTCCCGGTACGGATCGCCGGCCCTTACGACCCTCGCCGCCCCGCCCCGCGCGGGACAGACACGGCCGGTGGCCCGAACCGGCCGTGGCCCGATCGGGCCCGCACCGGCCGCTTCTGCCGCCCCGCCGGCCCGCACGAGACTCGCCACCACGGCACGCGCCCCTTCGAGGATGTGAGGACCGGCATGATCGACCTCTTCCAGCCGCAGGCCGGTGACGGCGAACTGGCCGCCGTCGCCGCAGTGTTCGCCGACCGCTGGCTCGGCCACGGACCGCGCAGCACGGCCTTCGAGGCCGCCTTCGCCGCCCACATCGGCGCGCGCCCCGAGAACGTGCTGTTCGTCAACTCGGGCACGGCGGGCCTGTTCCTCGCCGCCGAACTGCTGGACCTCCGGCCCGGCGACGAGGTGGTGCTGCCCTCGCCCAGCTTCGTGGCCGCCGCCAACGCCGTCGTACGGGCCGGCGGCCGCCCGGTCTTCTGCGACGTGGACGCCCGCACCCTCAACCCGTCCGCCGAGGACGTCGAGGCCGCCGTCACACCCCGCACCAAAGCGGTCGTGGTGCTGCACTACGGCGGCTACCCGGGCGACATCGCGCGCATCGCCGACCGGTGCCGCACCGCGGGCCTGGCCCTGGTCGAGGACTGCGCCTGCTCGGTGGCCTCCCGCGCCGGCGGGCGGGCCGTCGGCACCTTCGGCGACCTGGCGATGTGGAGCTTCGACGCGGCCAAGGTGCTGACCACCGGCGACGGCGGGATGCTGCACGTACGGGACGCGGAACTGGCCGCACGGGCGCGCCGGCTGGCGTACCACGGCCTGGTCCAGCCGACCGGGCTGGGCCACGCGAAGGTCTCGCACCGCTGGTGGGAGCTGGACGTGCCGGAGCCGGGCCGCCGGGAGATCGGCAACGACCTCACCGCGGCGATCGGCACCGTCCAGCTGCGCCGGCTGCCCGCGTTCATCGCCCGCCGCAAGGAGATCGTGGCACTGTACGACCGGGAGCTGGCCGGTTTCGACGCGGTGCGGGTGCCGCCCGCGCTGCCCGCCGGGCACCGCTCCTCGTACTTCTTCTACTGGGTGCAGATGGCCGCCCGCCTGCGCGACCAGGTGGCCTCCGCGCTCTTCCGCGACGGCATCTACACGACCTTCCGCTACGCGCCGCTGCACAAGGTCCCCGCCTACGGGACCGGCGGCCCGGAGCTGCCCGGCGCGGAACAGGCCGCCGCGGAGACGCTGTGCCTGCCGCTGCACCCGGGGCTCACCGACGCCGACGTGCGCACAGTGGCCGGCGCGCTGCGCAAGGCCGTCAAGTCGGCGCGATGACCGCCCGGTACGAGAGAGGGAGAGCTGAACGATGCGCGTCCTGGTGACCACGTCTCACGGAGCGGGGCACGTCTTCCCGCCGATCGCGCTGGCGCACGCGCTGCGCGCCGCGGGGCACGACGTCCTGTTCGCCACCCCCGGCGACTCCTGCGCCCAGGTGGCCCGCGCCGGGCTGCACGCCTTCGACTCCTCGCCCGCCGCCGACACCGAGGAGATCTTCGGGCGGCTGCTGGCCGAGCGGCGGATGTCCTTCGACCGGTTCCGTACGGACTCGCCCGCGGCCGTCACGCTGGCGGCCGAACTGTTCGCCAAGACGTCCGAGGCCACCGTGGAGCGGACCGCCGAGGTCGCCCTGGCGTGGCGGCCCGACCTCGTCGTCTACACCGAACTCCAGGGCGCGGGCCCGCTGGTGGCGGCCCTGCTCGGGGTGCCGGCGGTCGAGCACACCATCAGCTGCCACCACTTCCGGCAGATCAGCAGCCGCTTCGGTCCGTGGCTGGCCGCCGCGTACCGCCGGTACGGCCTGGCCGGGCGGCCGCCCGTCGCGGCGACGATCGACACCCGGCCGCCCAGCATCGCGGCGTACGACCTGGGCGGCTGGCCCATGCGGGCGCTCCCCTACACCACCGGCGCGGTGCTGCCGCCCTGGCTGCTGGAGCGCCCGGCACGGCCCCGGGTCGCGGTCACCCTCGGCACCCTGCGCCCGCAGCTGAGCGGTGTCGGCGAGCTGCGTCCGGTGGTCAGGGCCGCCGGTGCGGTCGACGCCGACTTCGTCGTGGCGCTCGGCGACGCCGACCCCGCCCCGCTGGGCCGACTGCCCGCCAACGTACGGGCCGAGGGCTGGCTGCCGCTGACCGCGCTGCTGGAGTCCTGCGCCGCGATGATCCACCACGGCGGCAACGGCACCACCCTGGCCGGACTCGGTGCGGGCGTCCGCCACCTGGTGCTGCCGGGCGGCGCCGACGACTTCGAGGTGGCGCGGGTCCTGCGCCGGCGGGGCGTCGGCATGGTCAGCACGCCGGACGCGGTGGACGCCGGCTTGCTGCGCTGCCTGCTCGCCGACGAGGACATGCTGGCCGTGGCGGCCGAAGTGCGCGACGAGACCGCGGCGCTGCCGTCCCCCGCGGCCATCGTGCAGCGGCTGGAGAAACTGGCGGGGTGACGGCATCGCGCCCGCACGACCCCGCCCTCACACCACGCGCACCTCCGGAACGTACAGGATCCAGCGGCCGCCCCCGGCCCGGAACGCCTGTTCTTTGGCCATGATCTCGTCGGCGTGGTTCCAGGCGAACAGCAGCGCGTAGTCCGGGTAGGGCGCGGCGAAGGCGGCGGGCGGGCGGACCGGGATGCGGGCGCCGGGGGTCAGCCTGCCGTGCTTGGCCGGGGTGGAGTCGCAGATGTACGGGACGAGGCGCGGGCCGAGGCCGCAGTAGGTGGTCACCGTGCAGCTCTTGGCCGTGGCCGCGTAGCCGGCCACGGTGCGGCCCGCGGCGCGCAGCCCTTCGAGGAGGGCCACCAGTTCGTTGCGGACGCGGTCCACCCGGCCGGCGAAGGCGGCCGGCGTGGCGGGGTCCGTGAGCCCGCCGGCCTCCTCTTCGGCCAGGAGCCCGGCGACCGCGGGGGCGGGGGCGCGGCGGCCGGCACGGGCCAGGGTGTAGCGGAGCTGGCCGCCGTGCACCGCCAGGCGTTCGACGTCGACGAGCCGGAACCCGAAGCGTTCGGCCAGCGCCCGTACGGAGGTCGCGGTGAAGTAGTAGCGGTGCTCGTCGTAGAACTGGTCGAAGGCGGTGCGTCCGACGATCTCGCCGAAGTACGGGTCCTCGAAGACGAACACGCCGTCTGCCGCCAGGAGTTCGTCCAGGCCCGCGAAGAGCCCCGGCAGGTCGGCGATGTCGCAGACGGTGTTGGCGGCGTACACGACCCGGGCGCGGCCCTCGGCGGCGGCGACCTCGCGGGCGGAGGCGGCGGTCAGGAAGGCGCGGTGCACCCGTGCCCCGCGGTATCCGGAGAACCCGGTCGGCTCGAAGGCGAGGTGGCGCACGCCCGCCTCCGCCACGGTCCGCAGGAAGACGCCGTCCGTGCATCCGATCTCGACGGCGAACGCGTCGCCCTTCGCGTGCAGCTCGGTACGGAGCAGGCGCCGCCCGGCGGCGCGGAAGTGCTCGCGCATCACCGACGAGCCCGACGAGTGGTACGGGTAGCCCGCGTACGGGCGGCGCTCGTGCGGGACGTCGTCGGTGAGCTGGACGAGGGCGCAGCGCCCGCACGTCCCGGCGGCGAGGCGGTAGCGGAACGTGTCGTCCGCCCCGGCCAGGGCTTCGGCAGGTGTCGGGAAGGCCGAGGACGGCGGGTGGTGCCCGAGGTCGAGGAAGATGTGCAGCGGTGTTCCGCAGATCCGGCACGTCGGTACGGTCATTCCGGGCTCCCGTCCGGTCCGGTCGGGCTGCGCAGGCAGGCGAGCAGGGTGCGGGCCTGGACGGTCACGTAGTGGCTGTGCCGCAGCAGGGCGCCGAGCTGACGGGGCGTCACCCAACGGTGGTCCCCGGCGGATTCGTACGCACCGGGCCCGTCGACCTCCACGATCAGGTAGCGGTTGAGAGCGTGGTGGAAGCGGCCGCCCTCCTCCGACAGGAGCGCGTCGAAGAGCACCCGTTCCGGCGGCGCGTCCAGGACCTCGCCGAGGAAGCGCGGCCGGGCCGCCGGCGGCAGCCCCTCGTAGTTCTCCGGCGTGCAGCACACCGTCGCGGTCAGCTCGGCCACGTCCACGCTGCCCGGCTCGGCGGCGGCGTGCACCAGGACGTGCGGCACGCCGTCGACGCGGGTGAGGAGGAAGGCGACGACACCGGTCCCGCGCGGGCGCAGCATGGGCTGGGTCCAGCGCCGTACCTCCCGGCCGCCGGCCCGCACCTCGACCGCGACGATGTCGAAGAAGCGGCCGCCGTCGTGGCTGACGGCGTACTCGGTGCGGTGCCAGCCCGGCAGTCCGCGCAGCGGTACGGGCCGGGTGCGCAGTCCGGTGCGGCTGCGGACGTCGGTGAGCCAGCCCAGGATCTCCCGCCCCGAGTGCAGCGCGCGGCCGGCGGGACCCGGTGGCGGTGGCAGGCAGGCGAGCACGCTCCTGGCGTCCATGTTCACCACGTCACCGGCCGCGAGCAGGCCGTGGACCCGGCGCAGCGGCATCCACCGGTGCCCCGGCAGCACCTCGACGTCCTCCGTGGTGCGCACGATCATGTTGCGGTTGCTCTTGCGGTGGAACCAGGCGCCCTGTTCCGACTGGCGTACGTCCGCGACCACCCGGCGGGACGGCGGGCTGCGGAAGTGACGCAGGTAGGGCACCGTCCGGCCGCCGTGCGCCCGGGTGAAGTTGGAGCGGGTGGCCTGTACGGTCGGCGCCAGCTGGAGGCCGCCCGCGTTGCCCGGCTCCGGCTTGGCCTGCATGAGGGCGTGCGGCCGGCCGCCGAAGTCCTTGACCAGCAGGCCCAGGACGCCGGTCTCCGGCTGGTTCAGGATGGGCTGTGTCCAGTGCGGGACCGGGCCGCCGGGCGCCGTGACGGCCAGGCCCTCGACGGAGAAGAACGCGCCCCGGTCGTGGACGAGATCGCCCGTGCGGGCGTCGGTGTGCCAGCCTTCCAGGGCGTCCAGCGGGATGCGCCGGGTACGGGTGTACGTACGCTCGCCGGCCTCGGCGAACCAGCGGCCGAGGTCGCCGGGCAGGGCGGAAGCCGTGTGGTCTGCCGGGCGGGGCAGGGCGGGCGCGGGCATCACAGCCCCCGCAGCACGTCGAGCAGCGCGTCGATCACCTTGTCCTGCACGGCACACGGCAGCGACGGGTACATGGGCAGCGAGAAGATCTCGCCGGCCAGCGCCTCGGTGACGGGCAGCGCCCCCTTGGCGTAGCCCAGGTGCGCGAACCCGGACATGGTGTGCACGGGCCACGGGTAGCTGACGTTGAGCGCGATGTCGTGACGCTCCCTGAGGACGCGCAGGATGCGGTCCCGTTCGGGATGGCGGACGACGTAGACGTAGTACACGTGCTCGTTGCCGGGTGCCGTGGCGGGGAGCACCAGACCGCTGCCGGACAGCGCTTCCTCGTAGCGCCGGGCCACCGCGCGCCGCCCGGTGACGTACCGGTCCAGGCGGCGCAGCTTGCGGCGCAGTATCTCGGCGTGCACCTCGTCGAGCCTGCTGTTGTGCCCGGGGGTGCGGGTGACGTAGTAGCGCTCCTCCATGCCGTAATAGCGCAACCGGCGCAGGGCGGCGTCGACTTCGGCGAAGGGGGTGAGGACCGCGCCGCCGTCGCCGTACGCGCCGAGGACCTTGGTCGGGTAGAAGGAGAAAGCCGCCGCGTCGCCCAGGGTTCCCGCGAGACGGCCGTGGTGCCGTGCGCCGTGTGCCTGCGCGCAGTCTTCCAGTACGGCCAGGCCGTTGGCCTCGGCGACGGCCCGGAGGGGCGCCATGTCCACGCACTGCCCGTAGAGGTGCACGGGCAGCAGCGCGCGGGTGCGGCCGGTCACGGCCGCCGCGAGTTGCCCGGTGTCCATCAGGTACGTGCCGGGGCGCACGTCGACGAAGACCGGCACGGCGCCGGCCGCGTCGATGGCCAGCACGGTGGGCGCCGCGGTGTTGGAGACGGTCACCACCTCGTCGCCCGGCCGGACGCCGAGGGCCTGGAGGGCGAGGGTGACGGCGTTGGTGCCGTTGCCGACGCCCACGCAGTGCCCGGTGCCGTGCCAGGCGGCGTACTCGGCCTCGAAGCCGCGCACGCTCGCGCCGAGCACCAGCTGCCCGGAGCGGAAGACTGTGTCGACGGCGTCGAGCACGTCCGCCCGTTCCTCCTCGTACTCGGCCAGGTAGTCCCACACGTGTGTGGTCATCGGTATGCCGCCTCTTTCCACCAGTCGGTGTGGTCGCGGTACCAGGCCACGGTGTCCGCCAGGCCGCGGTCGAACGCGGTGTGCGGGGCGTGGCCCAGCTCGGTACGGATCTTGGTCGCGTCGAGCGCGTAGCGCCGGTCGTGCCCCTTGCGGTCGGGCACCCGGCGGACGCTGGACCAGTCGGCGCCGCACAGCCGGAGCAGTTCGCCGGTCAGCGCGCGGTTGGTGCGGGGCGTGCCGCCGCCGACGTGGTAGATCTCGCCGGCCCTGCCGTGGTGGAGGACCCGGTGCACGGCCCGGCAGTGGTCGTCGACGTGCAGCCATTCGCGGACGTTGCCGCCGTCCCCGTACAGCGGCAGCTCGCGGCCCTGGAGGAGGCGGGTCACGAAGCACGGGACGAGTTTCTCGGGGTGCTGGTAGGGCCCGTAGGTGTTGCAGCCGCGGGTCACCGTCACGTCCAGGCCGTGGGTGTGGTGGCAGGCCAGCGCGAACAGGTCGGCGGCCGCCTTGGACGCCGCGTACGGGGACCTCGGCGCCACCGGCTGGTCCTCGGTCCACGCGCCGCGCCCGATGGAGCCGTACACCTCGTCGGTGGAGACGTGCACCACCCGGGCGACGCCGGTGCGCAGGCAGGCGTCGAGGAGCGTCTGCGTGCCGAGGACGTTCGTCCGGACGAACTCGGGCGCGGTGTCCGGTGCGATCGAGCGGTCGACGTGCGACTCGGCCGCGAAGTGCAGTACGGCGTCGTGACCGGGCAGCAGAGCGAGCAGCAGCGGCAGGTCGCAGACGTCGCCGCGCACGAAGTCCATGCGGGGGTGGCGGGCGGGCAGGCCGGCGCGGTTCCCCGCGTAGGTGAGCAGGTCGAGGACGGTGACGCGGGTGTGCGGGTCGCGCTCCTCCCCGAAGCCGCCGCCGAGGAGCGTACGGACGTAGTGCGAGCCGATGAATCCGGCGCCGCCGGTGACCAGGAGCCTCATGCGGCCACCTCGACCCGGCAGTCGTCGCCCACCACCAGCCGGCGCCGGCCGTCACCGGGGCCGATGCGGGCGGCCCGGCCGATCAGCGAGCCGTACAGGCCGCCGACCCGGTCGATGGTGACGCCGTCGAGCGTGACGGAGTCCTCCAAGCCGGCCCGGCGCAGCACGCAGTCGCGGCCGAGGGAGGTGTACGGGCCGATGCGGCTGTCCTCCACCACGGTGCCCGCGCCGATCAGCGCCGGGCCCTCGATCCGCGAGCCGGTCACCCTGGCGCCGGCCTCGACGACCACGGGGCCGGTCAGCCGGCTCGCGGCGTCGACCGTGCCGGCGACCGCGGGCCGTATCCCCTCCAGCAGCCTGCGGTTGCACGCGAGGACGTCCTCGACGCGGCCGGTGTCGCGCCAGAAGCCGCCGTACTCCCCCGCCCTGACCTCGGCGCCCGCGGTGATCAGCCACTGCACCGCGTCGGTGATCTCCAGTTCGCCGCGCGGTCCCGGCGCGATCGCGGCCACCGCCCGGTGGACGGCGGCGGTGAAGAAGTAGACGCCGACCAGCGCGAGGTCGCTGCGCGGCCGGTCCGGCTTCTCCGTCACCCGCACCACCGCGCCGCCCGCGTCCAGTTCGGCGACGCCGAAGCGGCGCGGGTCCGCCACCTTCTGCACCACGAGCTGGGCGGCCGGGCGGCGGGCGGCGAATTCCGCCGCGAGCGCGCCGACGCCCTCGGGGAGCACATTGTCACCGAGGTACAGCACGAAATCCTCCGCGCCGAGGAATTCCCGGCCCAGCGCCACGCAGTGCGCCAGCCCCAACGGCTGTTCCTGGGGCAGATAGGTGAGCCGTACGCCGAGGTCCGAACCGTCGCCGAGAGCCGCCGTGATGTGCCGGTCCCGGGCGCCGGTGACGATGCCGATATCCATGACACCCAGTTCCCGGATGTTTTCCAGGACGTGCCGCAGTACCGGCTTGCCCGCAATCGGAATCAATTGCTTGGGCATCGAGTAAGTGATCGGGCGAAGACGGCTTCCCGTCCCGCCGGACAGCACCAGAGCCTTCATGGAAAGGAGTCTCGGACCGGCCGCGGCGGGAGAGAAGACGCGGCCGGTGGACCGAACCGGCCGTGTCCCTTTCGGTCCACGATCCGGCCCGCGGTGAACTGCCCGTCAGGCGGACGACGCCGGCAGATAACCCAGCTGGGCGGCGAGCACCCCCGCCTGGAAACGGCTGCGTGCCTTCATCCCCGTCATCGCGTCGGTGGCGATGCGGCGCGCCGTCCGGGCCGAGACGCCCAGCCGCCGGGCGACGGTGGCGTCCGTGTGCCCCTCGGCGAGCAGTTGCAGCGCGGCCAGGTGCTGCCGGGTGAAGCCGTCCGCCGCGCGCCGGGACGGCGGTGGGCCGAGCCGTTCGGCCGCTGCCCACACGGCGTCGAACAGCGTGCTCAGCGCGGTCACGACGCCGGGCACCCGTACGGCGACGGCGGCCTCCGCCGCGCCTTCCCCGCCGGTGAAGACGAGCGCGGCGTGCCGGTCGGCGACGGCCATTCGGGTGGGCAGTACGGCGGCGGTACGGACGTCCGCGCCGGCCGACGCCAGCCACTCGGCGTGGGCCACGGCCGCCGGGTCGTGCCGGGCGCTGTCGAGGCAGACGGTGCGTACCCGTACGCCTCGCGCGAGCGGTTGCTCGTACAGCGGACGGAAGGCGGGGAGTCCGGGAAAGGCACCGGGCGGCCCGGCGGCGAACACCTGCAATTCCTCCTCGGCGAGGGCGCCCAGTTCCCTCAGGTGGTCGCCGATTTGGTCGGCGCCCGTCATCCGGAACACTCCGTGATCTGCGGCGGAATGCTGATGCGTGGCGCATTCGGAGACGAGGCGGGCGGCCGCGGCCCGGCTCTCCTCCACGCGCTGCTGCTGCGCGGCGAGTTCGGCCTGCTGCCGGGCGAGCAGGATGTCCATGCCCAGGCGCGGGCTCACCGCGTAGAGCCGGCGGGGATGTTCCGCCGAAGGGCGCACCAGCGCGAGGCCGGCCAGCCGGTTCAAGGACCGGTCCACCTCCTCCTCGGAGATTCCCGTCCGGCACGCCAATTCGGCCGGTTCGGCGTGCGGCTGGGCCAGCAGGGCACGGTAGACCCGTTCCGCCCTCGGGTCGACTCCCAGCCGTCCGAGAATGTGCTCAGACGTGCGCATGATTTCCCCCCTGAAATACGGCACATGGTGCGGGCGGCGGGCGTGGTCGCGCCCGGCCCGGTCGGGGAGCCCCGGCGGGCGTCCCACCCCGGAGCACGGATCCGGCACCGGGGACGACTCAACGCGGCACGGGGAAAGGAGCGACTGTGGCACGGCTCACGGCGCCGCGGTACGGCCTGTCAGGCTTCCCCCGCGAGCGTCGCGGCGGCCTCGTGCATCGCGAGTTCGAGCACCGCGGGTTCGGTGAGCCGGCCCGTGCCGTCCGGGAGGACGAGCCAGCGTACGCCGCCCGTCGCGCGCCCTGGGTAGGGCACCACGATCCAGCTGCCGGCGCCCGCCCCGCGCACTCCCGTGCCCAGCCAGCGCGCGGCCGTGCCGGGCGGCACGAAGAAGCCCGTACGGGCGTCCCCGAAGTCGCCCAGCACCGGCCCCGGCGCGGCCAGCACGCGGGCCAGCACGTTCAGGGTCGGGCGTCCGAGCGCGCCCGGCACGATCAGCACGTCCCAGAGCCGGCCGGCCGGAAGGAGCGCGACCCCGAGGGGGTTGCGCTCCCATTCCCACCGGCAGGTCTCGGGGTCCGCCGCCGCCGTCGCCAGCCATTGCACTGCGTCCTTGACCCCCGCCGCGTCCATGTCCCCTCGCTTCCGCGGCCCGCCCGGACCGCTCCCTGTCCTGGTGAGAGACGGCGGTGGGGGCATTCTTACGCGGGTTGGGAGGGTTTTCTCCCGGGCCGTCAGCTGTCGAAGCCGAGACCGGCCCGGTCCATCGCCCGCAGCCACAGGTTGCGGCGGCCGCCGTGGGTGTCGGCCCGCGTCATCGCCCACTGCGTGAGGCCGATCCCGGCCCAGCGCAGCGGCTCCGGCGGGAACGGCAGCGGCTTCGTACGGACCATCTCCAGCTCGGTGCGCTCGGTGCGCTCGCCCGCCAGGAAGTCGAGCATGACCTCCGCGCCGAAGCGGGTGGCGCCCACGCCCAGGCCCGTGAAGCCGGCGGCGTAGGCGACCCGTCCCGCGTACGCGGTGCCGAAGAAGGCGGAGAAGCGCGAGCAGGTGTCGATGGCGCCGCCCCAGGTGTGCGTGAAGCGCAGGCCCTCCAGCTGCGGGAAGCACTGGAAGAAGTGCCGGGCCAGCTTCTCGTACGTGGCGGGCCGGTGGTCGTACTCGGCCCGTACCCCGCCGTTGAAGCGGTAGACGGCGTCGTAGCCGCCCCACAGGATGCGCTGGTCGGCGGTGAGGCGGAAGTAGTGGAAGTGGTGGTTGCTGTCGGACAGGCCCTGGCGGCCCCGCCAGCCGACGGCGGCGAGCTGCGCCTCCGACAGCGGCTCGGTCATCAGCGCGTGGTCGTAGACCGGGACGACGTACGGGCGCACGCGGCGGACCAGGGACGGGAAGACGTTGGTGCCGAGGGCTATGCGGCGCGCGAAGACCCGGCCGTACGGGGTGCGCGCCGCCATCCCCACGCCGTCGGCGGCCAGCGCGGTGGCGGGCGTGTGCTCGTAGATCCGTACGCCGAGGTCCAGGCACGCCTTCTTCAGGCCCCAGGCCAGCCGGGCCGGGTTGAGCATCGCGACGCCCGTACGGTCCCAGAGGCCGGCCAGGAAGGTCGGGGAGACGACGTGCTCGCGCAGCGCCTCGCGGTCGAGGAACTCGATGCCGGCCAGGCCCAGCCGCGCGGCCTGTTCGGCGCCTTCCTCGAGTTCCGCGACCTGGTGGGGTTCGGTGGCGACGCTGATCTCGCCGGTGCGTTCGAAGGCGCAGTCGATGCCGTAGCGGGCGACGGCGTCCTCGATGGCGGCGAGGTTGCGGGCGCCGAGTTCTTCGAGCTTCGCCAGTTCGTCCGGCCAGCGGTCCAGGCCGTTGCCGAAGCCGTGGGTCAGGGAGGCGGCGCAGAAGCCGCCGTTGCGGCCGGAGGCGGCCCAGCCGACTTCCTGGCCCTCGACGAGGACGACGTCGCGTGCGGGGTCGCGTTCCTTGGCGATCAGCGCGGTCCACAGGCCGCAGTAGCCGCCGCCGACGACGAGCAGGTCGGTGCGTTCGTCGCCGACGAGGGCGGGGAGGGCGGCGGGGCGGTCCGCGTCGTCCAGCCAGAAGGAGACCGGGGCGGCGTCCGCGAGGGCGTGGGCGGGGGTGCTCATGGCAGCTCGTGCCATGGTTCTCAGCTCCTCTTCCGGCGTCCGGAGAGCAGTTGCCCTCCCAGGACGCAGAGCACGGCGATGAGGAACATCGCCGTTCCGATGACATTGATTTGGACGGGTGTGCCCCGTTGTGCGGATCCCCAGACGAACATGGGGAACGTCACAGTGGAGCCGGCGTTGAAGTTCGTGATGATGAAGTCGTCGAAGGAGAGCGCGAAGGAGAGCAGCGCGCCCGCCGCGATGCCGGGCGCCGCGATCGGCAGCGTCACGCGCAGGAACGTCTGCGCGGGGGACGCGTAGAGGTCCTGGGCCGCCTGTTCCAGGCGCGGGTCCATGCTCATCACGCGGGCCTTGACCGCCGTGACAACAAAACTCAGGCAGAACATGACGTGCGCGATCAGGATCGTCCAGAAGCCGAACCGGATGCCCATGTTGAGGAAGAGAGTCGCGAGCGAGGCGGCCATCACCACCTCGGGCATCGCCATCGGCAGGAAGATCAGCGTGTTGACCGACGACCGGGCCCGGAAGCGGTAGCGGGCCAGCGCGAAAGCGATCATGGTGCCCAGTACGGTCGCGCCGACCGTCGCCCAGACGGCGATCCGCAGGCTCAGGCCCAGCGATCCGCACAGGTCCGCGACGCCGCACGGGTCGGCCCAGGCGTCCGCCGAGAAGCGCTGCCACTCGTAGTTGAAGCGGCCGTTGGGCTTGTTGAAGGAGAAGACCAGCACGACGAGGTTGGGCAGGATCAGGTACGCCAGCGTGGCGAGTCCCGCCAGCACGACGAGGTGGCGGCGCAGCCACCGGAGCACGGCCATCAGACCAGGTCCTCCGTCCCGGACTTGCGGATGTAGAGCGTGACCATGGCGAGGATGGCCGCCATGAGGATGAAGGAGAGCGCGGCGGCGGTCGGGTAGTCCAGAACCCGCAGGAACTGCGACTGGATGACGTTGCCGATCATCTTCTGGTCCGTGGAGCCGAGCAGCTCGGCGTTGATGTAGTCGCCCGCGGCGGGAATGAAGCTCAGCAGCGTGCCGGCCACCACGCCCGGCATGGACAGCGGGAACGTCACCCGGCGGAAGGTGGTGACCGGGCGGGCGTACAGGTCGCCGGCGGCCTCGTGCAGCCGCGGGTCGATGCGCTCCAGCGAGGTGTACAGCGGCAGCACCATGAACGGCAGGAAGTTGTACGTCAGTCCGCAGACCACCGCCAGCGGCGTGGCCAGCACCCGCTGTCCCTCGGTGAGCCCCAGCCAGCTCGTCACGTCCAGGACGTGCAGCGAGTTCAGCACGCCGACCACCGGTCCGCCGTCCGCCAGGATCGTCTTCCAGGCCAGCGTGCGGATCAGGAAGCTGGTGAAGAAAGGGGCGATGACCAGCACCATCACGACGTTGCGCCAGCGGCCCGCCTTGAAGGCGATGAGGTACGCGAGCGGATAGCCCAGGACCAGGCAGAGCACGGTAGCGGTGGCCGCGTAGCCGACGGACCGCAGGAACTGCGGCCAGTACTCGCCGAGCGCGTCCCAGTAGGTGGCGAAGTGCCAGGTGACCTTGAAGCCCTCTTCGAGGGAGCCGGTCTGCACGGAGGTGGACGCCTGGTAGACCAGCGGCGCCGCGAAGAAGACGACCAGCCACAGGATGCCGGGGAGCAGCAGCCAGTACGGGACGAGGCGCTTGCGGGTGCGGGGCCTGCGGAGCCGCGGCGCGTCCTCCGAGGTGGGCGGCGGCGCCTCGGTGGTCGTCACGCGGCCTCCTCGTCGGTGTCCGCGCCTGCCTCGATGTCCTGGGAGGCGTCCAGGCCGAAGGTGTGCGCGGGGTTCCAGTGCAGGACCACCTCGGCGCCGGGGGCCAGCCGGGCGTCACGCTCGACGTTCTGCTCGTAGACGGCGAGCCGGCCGGCGCCCGGGGCCTCGACGAGGTACTGCGTGCTGACGCCGATGAAGCTCGCGTCCCGGATGCGTCCGGGCAGCCGGTTGCGGCCTTCGGCGATCGCTCCCGCGTCGTCGGCGTGCGCGAGGGCTATCTTCTCCGGACGTACGCCCGCCAGCACCTTCTCTCCTGTACACGCCGTGGTGCGACATCGCCCGGCGGGCATCCGCAGCTTGGCGTCACCGGCCTTGAGCAGCAGCTCGCCGCCGTCGGCCGCCACCACTTCGGCCGCGATGAGGTTGGAGGTGCCCAGGAAGTTGGCGACGAAGGTGGTGCCCGGGTTCTCGTACAGGTCGGCGGGCGCGCCGAGCTGCTCGACGCGGCCGCCGTTCATCACCGCGACCGTGTCGGCCATCGTCATGGCCTCCTCCTGGTCGTGGGTGACGTGGACGAAGGTGATGCCGACCTCGGTCTGGATGCGCTTGAGTTCGAGCTGCATCTGACGGCGCAGCTTGAGGTCGAGGGCGCCCAGCGGCTCGTCCAGGAGGAGCACCTGCGGATGGTTGATCAGGGCGCGCGCCACCGCGACGCGCTGCTGCTGGCCGCCGGAGAGCTGCTGCGGCTTGCGGCGCGCCATCGGACCGAGCTCGACCAGGTCGAGCATCTCCTCGACCTGTTTCCTCACGGACTTGATGCCGCGGCGGCGCAGGCCGAACGCGACGTTCTCATAGATGTCCAGGTGCGGGAAGAGCGCGTAGTTCTGGAAGACGGTGTTGACCGGCCGCTTGTACGGGGGCAGCGCGGTCACGTCCCTGCCGGCCAGCTCGACGGTGCCGGCGGACGGCTCCTCCAGGCCCGCGATCATGCGCAGCGTGGTGGTCTTGCCGCAGCCGGACGCGCCCAGCAGCGCGAAGAAGGAGCCCGCTGGGACCGTCAGGTCGAGCGGGTGGACGGCGGTGAAGGAGCCGTAGGTCTTGCTGATCCCGGAGAGGCGGACGTCGCCACCGGAGGTCTGTGTCATGGGTGGTCCCGTGGGTCGGAGGGCGGGGCGGGCACGTGCCGCGCGTGCCGGGCCGGGGGCCTTCTCAGGCGCCCGTCAGGTCGGCGAATTTCTGGGCGAATTCCTTGCTCTCCCTGCCGTCGAGGGCACGGAAGGCATGCGACCTGGCGGTCATCTCCCGGTCCGGGAGAATCAGCGGGTTGTCCGCCAGGTCCCGGTCGATCTTCGCCAGTTCCTCGCGTACGCCGTCGACCGGGCACACGTAATTGATGTACGCCGCGATCCGCGCCGCCACCTTCGGCTCGTAGCAGTAGTCGATGAGGCGTTCGGCGTTCTTTTTGTGGCGCGCCTGGTTCGGCACCATCAGGTTGTCCGTGGACGTCATGTAACCGGCCTTCGGAACGGCGTAGGCGATGTCCGGGTTGTCCTGCTGCAGCTGGACGACGTCCCCGGCCCAGGCCACGCACGCGGCGAGGTCGCCCTTGCCGAGGTCGTTGATGTAGTCGTTGCCGGTGAAGCGGCGGATCTGCTTGGTGTCCACGCCCTTCTGGAGCCGGGCGACGGCGGCGTCGAAATCGTCGGCCGTGCAGCTCTCGGGGCGCTTCCCCATGTCCAGGAGCGTCAGTCCGACGGTGTCGCGCATTTCCGAGAGGAAGCCGACCCGGCCCTTGAGCCTCGGGTCGTCCAGCAATTGGCTGACGGAATCGACCGTACGCCCTTCGGTGGCCTTCGTGTTGTACGCGATGACCGCCGGAGTGCCCGTCCACGGATAGGAATGGGCACGCCCCGGGTCCCAGTCCGGATCGCGGAACTGCTGCGAGAGATTGGCGTGCGCGTGCGGCATACCGGACGTGTCCAGCCGCTGGATCCAGCCGAGCGAAATCATCCGCGCGCACATCCAGTCGGTCAGCACGATCAGGTCCCGGCCGGTGTCCTGCCCTGCGGCGAGCTGCGCCTGGACCTTGCCGAAGAACTCGTCGTTGTCGTTGATGTCCTCGGTGTACTTCACCGCGAGCCCGGTGCGCCCGGTGAACGCGTCCAGGGCCGGCCGGCGCCTCCCGTCCTCGCCGGCGTCCAGGTACTGCGCCCAGTTGGAGAAGACGACACGTTTCTCCTGCCCGGAGTGGTCCTCGCCGCGACCGGCGTCCATACGGCCGGCGGGCGGGATGCCGCAGGCCGCGAGCGCGCCGGCGCCGCCGGACGCGAGCGCCCCCGCCGCGCCCGCGCGGAGCAGCGACCGCCGGGTCATGGCCAGCCGGCCGTCGGTGAGGCTGCGCCGCACCGCCGCGAGTTCGGGCGGGGACAGGCTCTCGGGCTGCTGGGGTTCTTCCATGCGCGGTGCCCTTCCAGGGTGAGCGAGCCCGGTGGTCAGCCGGTGACGACGGCCGTTCCGCGTCAGGCGCGGTCCCCGAAAACAGTCCGGTGCCAGTCCTTCGCGACCGTCCCGGTGTTGTCGTACATTACGTGCTTGACCTGCGTGTATTCCTCGAAGGAGTACGCGGACATGTCCTTGCCGAAGCCCGATGCCCGGTAGCCGCCGTGCGGCATCTCGCTGAGGATCGGGATGTGGTCGTTGACCCAGACGCAGCCCGCCTTGATCTCGCGGGTGGCGCGTCCGGTGCGGTAGACGTCCCGGCTCCAGGCGGAGGCCGCCAGGCCGTACGGGGTGTCGTTGGCCAGCGCGATCCCCTCGTCGTCGCTGTCGAAGGGCAGCACGGCCAGCACCGGGCCGAAGATCTCGCGCTGCACGACCTCGCTGTCCTGCGCGGCGCCCGTGATGAGCGTGGGACGGTAGTACGCGCCCTTGGCCAGGTCGCCCTGGGGAGCCTCGCCGCCGGTGACGACGGTGGCGTACGACCGGGCGCGCTCCACGAAGCCCGCGACCCGGTCGCGCTGGGTGTGCGAGATCAGCGGGCCGAGGTCGGTGGCCGGGTCGAAGGGATCGCCGAGCCGTACGGTCGCCATCAGGTCGGCGACGCCGCCGACGAACGCGTCGTACAGCGGGCGCTGCACATAGGCGCGGGTGGCGGCGGTGCAGTCCTGGCCGGTGTTGATCAGGGCGCCGGCCACCGCGCCGTGCACCGCCGCCTCCAGGTCGGCGTCGTCGAAGACCACGAAGGGGGCCTTGCCGCCGAGTTCGAGGTGCAGCCGCTTGACGGTGCTCGTGGCGATCTCGGCGACCCGCTTGCCGACCGCCGTCGAGCCGGTGAACGAGGTCATGGCGACGCCGGGGTGTGCGACCAGGTGCTCGCCCGCCTCGCGGCCCGCGCCGGAGACGATGTTGAGCACCCCGTCGGGGATGCCCGCCTCGGTGGCCGCCTGGGCGAACATCACCGAGGTCAGCGGGGTGATCTCGGCGGGCTTCAGGACGATCGTGTTGCCCGCGGCGATGGCCGGCAGCACCTTCCAGGCCGCCATCTGCAACGGGTAGTTCCACGGCGCGATCGAGCCGACGACGCCGATCGGCTCGCGGCGGATCACGGAGGTGTGGCCGGCGCTGTACTCCCCCGCCGACCTGCCCTCCAGGTGCCGCGCGGCGCCCGCGAAGAAGGCGGCGTTGTCCACCGAACCCGGTACGTCGAACTCCTCGCTGAGCTTGGCGGGCTTGCCGCACTGGAGGGACTCGGCGTAGGCCAGCTCGCCGGCGCGCTCGCCGAGGACGGCGGCGAAGCGGTGCAGGGCGTCCGAGCGCTCGCCGGGGGTCGCGCCCGCCCATGCGGGGAAGGCCCGTTCGGCGGCCGCGACGGCCGCGTCCACGTCCGCCGCCGAGGCCGGCCGGTAGCGGTACACCTGGTTTCCGGTGGCCGGGTCGACCACCTGCTGGGTTTGGCCGGAACTGCCGTCCCGAAGCTCGCCCGCGATGTACTGCACGCCATCGGCGAATCGTTCGTTCACGTCGAATCGCTGAACCATGGTGCTCTCTTCCGCCGGGCGCCGGGACCGCGCGGCGGCACACCCAGGCGTAGCTCTTTCCGGAATCGATGGCTGATCTTGACAGAGGAGGAAGGCCCCAACAAGGGATTCCGTTGTTGCCTTTTGATTACGCGACGGATTCTGCGATTTCCGTCGTGGGGCACCCCGACACGTTGTCAGTGCCCGCTGGCAGAATCCCGGCATGGTGCACGACAGCACGGGGGGAACGGGGATGAACGAGCCACGAGGTGCGGCGGCGGAGGCCGACGGGCCGCGGTCGGTCGCGGAGCTGACCGCGCGGACGGCAGCCGGGAAGCGGTTCAAGTACCTCTGCTTCTGGGGCCACACGCCGCGCCGCGACGGGACGCTCGGGGCGAGCTGCCTCAGCCAGTGGTGGCCCGCGCCGTTCACGGTCGACGGCGTGCGGTACGCCACCGCAGAGCACTGGATGATGGCCTGCAAGGCCCGCCTGTTCGGCGACGCGGAGGCGGAGCGGCGGGCGATAGCCGCCGAGCACCCGAAGCAGGCCAAGGACGCCGGCCGCTCGGTGCGCGGCTTCGACAGCGAGCTGTGGGAGCGGCACCGCTTCGCGTACGTGGCAGAGGGCAGCGTGCACAAGTTCGGGCAGGACGACGCCCTGCGCGCCTACCTGCTGGGGACGGGCTCCCGCGTGCTGGTCGAGGCCAGCCCGCTGGACCGCATATGGGGCATCGGGCTGGCCGCCGACGACGAGCGCGCGCAGGATCCGGCGCGCTGGCGCGGGCTGAACCTGCTGGGCTTCGCGCTGATGGAGGCGCGCCAGAGGCTGGCGGAGGGGACCGCGTAGGGCTCTAGAAGACGGCGGGACGCGGACCGGGCGCGGGCGCGGCCTCGAACGTGTCCGGGCCGTCGTCGTCGGAACCGGAGCCGCCGGAGCCCGAGCCGTCGGAGTGGCCGGGGTGCCAGGGGCCGTCGTCGTAGCCCGCGTCGTCCGCGGCCGACGCCACGATGAAGCCGAGCATGACCACGCTCAGCAGCACCGCCACGGCGCCCAGGATGATCCCGGCCAGCGCGGTCCCGCCGTTGCTTGCCTCACCCTTGGTCACCTTGGCCCGCCCGACACCGCCGAAGACGATCGCGAGCACACCGAGGAGGAAGCCGAAGAACACGGTGACACCGAGGACCGTGCCCAGGATGCCGAGGACGAGAGCGGCGGTGCCGAAGCCGTTGCTCAGGCCGGTGGGCAGCCAGTACGGCTGGTAGCCGGGCGGCGGGAGCTGCCCGGGGTGGCCGCCCGCGTACGGGGCGCCGCCCCAGCCGTACCCGCCGGTGCCGTACCCGGCCGTGCCGTACGGCTGCGCACCGGAGCCGGGTATCGGCGGGACACCGGAAGCGGACGGCGCGTACACCCCTGCCGTGCCGGGCGCGGGCGGCGGCAGCGGTACGTCGTACCGGCCGCCCGGCGCGCCCGGCGCCTCCCGGTCCTCCGGCGGCGCCCACGGGTCGCGCGGCTCCGGCCCCTGACTGTCGGACATGACACCCCCACACTCCCCCGCCTTGGCTGTACGGCAATGCTAAGACCTGCGCCTTTCGCGGCGCCGGGCCCCGCATACCATGAACACCGTCCGCGGCCCGCCGGCCCGACCTTCGACCAGGAGGACCCGTTGTCCGATCTCGACGCCTTCATCGCCGGGCTGCCCAAGGCCGAGCTGCACGTCCACCACGTCGGATCGGCTTCCCCGCGCATCGTCTCCAAGCTGGCCGCCCGGCACAGCGACTCCCCGGTCCCCACCGACCCCGAAGCGCTCGCCGACTACTTCACCTTCCGCGACTTCGCCCACTTCATCCAGGTCTACCTCTCCGTCGTGGACCTGATCCGTGACTCCGAGGACGTCCGGCTGCTGACGTACGAGGTCGCCCGCGACATGGCGCGGCAGAACATCCGCTACGCCGAGCTGACCGTCACCCCGTACAGCTCCACCCGCCGCGGCATCCCGGACGCCGCCTTCGTCGAGGCCATCGAGGACGCGCGCCGGGCGGCGGAGTCGGAGTTGGGCGTGGTGCTGCGCTGGTGCTTCGACATCCCCGGCGAGGCCGGGCTGGAGGCGGCCGAGGAAACCACGCGCATCGCCTGCGACCTGCGCCCCGAGGGCCTGGTCTCGTTCGGCCTCGGCGGCCCGGAGATCGGCGTGCCGCGCCCGCAGTTCAAGCCGTACTTCGACCGTGCCGTCGCGGCCGGCCTGCACTCCGTTCCGCACGCCGGCGAGACCACGGGCCCGCAGACCGTCTGGGACGCGCTCACCGACCTGCGCGCCGAGCGCATCGGCCACGGCACCAGCGCCGTGCAGGATCCGAAGCTGCTGGCCCACCTCGCCGAGCACCGCATCCCGCTGGAGGTCTGCCCGACCTCGAACATCGCCACCCGCGCGGTGCGCACCCTCGACGAGCACCCGCTCAAGGAGATGGTGGACGCGGGCGTGCTGGTCACGATCAACAGCGACGACCCGCCGATGTTCGGCACCGACCTGTGCTCGGAGTACGGCGTCGCCGCGCGCCTGCTCGGCCTCGACGCCGCCGGGGTCGCCGACCTGGCCAAGAACGCCGTCGCGGCATCCTTCATGGACGCGTCCGCCAAGGCGGCGCTGACCACCGAGATCGACGACTACACCGCCACGTGGCCCCGGTGAGGGCCGCGCGGGCCGACCGGGTCGCGGCCGCCCGCCGGGTCGCCGTCATCGGCCACCGCGGCGCCCCGTACGAGTGCCGTGAGAACACCCTCGCCTCGGTCGGCGCCGCCCTCGAAGCGGGTGCCGACGCGGTGGAGATCGATGTCCGGCTGACCGCCGACCGCGTTCCGGTCCTGCTGCACGACCCGACGCTGGAACGGCTGTGGGGCCACGACCGCCGGCTCGCCTCGCTGACGTACGCCCAGGTGGAGGAGGTGTCCGAGGGCGGGGTGCCGACCTTGCGCGACGCCCTCGCCCTTACGGCCGAGTACCCGCACGCGCGCGCCCTGATCGACCTTCCCGACCCCGGCGCCGCGCGCGCCGCCGTCACCGAGGTCCACGCGTCGGGCGCCGCCGACCGCGCCTACTACTGCGGCGGCGGCCGCTCCATGCTCGCCGTGCGCGCCGCCGACCCGGCCGCCGAACTCGCTCTCTCCTGGTGCCGGACGGCCCCGCCGCGCCCGGAGCTGCTGGCCCGCGTACGTCCTCGCTGGCTCAACTACCACTTCGGCCTGGTCACCCGTGACCTGGTCGAACGGGCCCACGGCGAGGGTTACTTGTGCGCCGCCTGGACCACCGACACGCCGCGCGCCGCGCGCCGCCTCGGGCGCGCGGGCGTCGACGCCGTCACGACCAACCGGGTCACCGCCGTACGCGCGGCGCTCTGAGGCGTACCGGCTCCGTCCGGCTCAGCGTTTCACCAGCCGCCGCGCCACGAAGTGGGTCAGGGCCGTGGCCGCTCCGGCCGCGGCCAGTCCGCTCACCGTGCCGCGCAGGTCCGTGGGCCGCAGGCGCCCCGCGCGCCGCAGCCGGCCGCGCGCCCACACGGCGTACGGGACGACGATCAGCGGTGAGGTGACCGAGCCGGGGGTGTAGCCGCGTACGGCGGCGGCCTGCGCGAGGTGCACCAGGCCGTGCAGCCCGAACCCGTCCACCGCGCCCTGGAAGAACGCCGAGCGGCCGCCGGTGCGGTGGCCCTGCGCCGAGGCGGCGGCCACGATCACCGCCATGGCGCCCACCGCGACCGTGAACTCCCGCTGATCGACGCCCTCCAGCGCCTTCCAGAGCCGTTCCGGCGCCCCGGGGAAACGTTCCCGCAACTCCGGCAGGCTCTTACGGATCCAACGCGGCCCGAAGGCCACCTCCTCCGCGTCGTGCAACGCCCAGGCGGCGAGCAGTCCGAACGTGACGGCGGGGCTCAGGTCCTGCGTGGTCTTCTTCGACATGAGCGCCGAGTCTGGCACGCGGCCGTTTCCCGCACCCATCCGGCCACCTACGAACGCACTTGACCTTGCCCCCGTGTCAACCCGTCCACTGGGAGTCACCTCGGCAAACGCCGTCCCTCTCCCACCAAGGACACCCATGCTCACCTACACCGGCTCCGGCCCGTACTGCTACAGCAACGCCCTCGCGACGGTGCTCGGCCCGGCCACCGCCCCGTCGACCGCCGTCATCGAGACCCTCACCGGCTCGCCGTTCGGCTTCCAGTTCATCGGCGGCACGCTGCCGCTGTTCGACCCGTACGGATGGAACCCGGAAATCGGCCTGGACGCCGCCGTGCCGGCACTCGGTCTGCGCTGTGTACGCGACGCCGGCGGCACCCAGGACGAGGCGCTGGCCCGGCTGGGCGCCGTCTGCGCCGAAGGGCCCGTCCTGGCCGGCCCGCTGGAGATGGGCCTGCTGCTGTACCAGAGCGGCTCGGGCACCGCGATCGGCGCCGACCACTACGTGGTGGTCCTCGCGGTCGAGAACGGCACCGTCCTCCTCCACGACCCGCACGGCCACCCGTACGCGACGCTGCCCGCCGCGGAGTTCGCCGCTGCCTGGCGCGCGGAGTCGGTGACGTACGCCGACGCCCCGTACGTGATGCGCTCCGCCTTCGTACAGGAGCGGGCCGTCGATCCGGCGGACGCCCTGCGGCAGTCGCTGCCCGGCGCCGTACGGTGGCTGGCCGGCCGCGACGACCTGCCCGTGCCGCCCGGCTCGCTGGGCGGGGCCGCCGCGGCCGAGGCGCTGGCGGACCAGGTCGCGAAGGGGGACCTGCCGTCGGAGACCCGCGGCCTGCTCGGTTCCTTCGCCATCCGGGTCGGCGCCCGCCGCCTCAACGACGCGGCGGCGTGCCTGGCCCCGCTGGGCCTGACCGCCCCGGCAGCCCTCCTGGCCGAACAGTCCCGCATGGTCGGCAGCCTGCAACACCCCGTCGTCTCCGGGGACGACCAAGCGCTGGAAGCGGGACTGCGGCGGCTCGCCCCTACGTACGAGCGGCTGCGCACCGCCCTGGAGGAAGCCCTCGTGCAGGACGCTCCCCGCTGAACGGCGCGGCGGCTTGCCGTCTCACAGTCCCACGATGCCGTTCCACTCCTTGGCGAACGCCGGCCGTTCCTTGGCGGTGATGTCGCGGGCGATGGCCAGCCGCTTGCGCAGGGCGTCGTCCGGGAAGACGAGCGGGTCCTCGGCCAGCGCGGTGCGTTCCTCGTCCTTGGAGGAGGCGAGGACGTCCCGCGCGGCCGGCACCGGGCAGACGTAGTTGACCCACACCGCCAGTTCGGCGGCCGTCTCCGGCTCGTAGTAGTAGTCGATCAGCCGTTCGGCGTTGCGCTTGTGCTCCGCGCGGCCGGGGATCATCAGGCTCTCCGCCCACAGTTCGGCGCCCTCTTGCGGCACCACGAACTCGATGTCGGGGTTGTCCTCCTTGAGCTGGATGACGTCGCCCGAATACGCCTGCGCCGCGAGCACGTCCCCCGAGGCCAGGTCCTTGATGTAGTCGTTGCCGGTGAAGCGCCGGATGTGCTTGCGCGCCACGAGGCGGCGGATCCGGCCCGTCATCCGGTAGAAGTCGTCCTCCGTCCAGCGCGTGATGTCCACGCCGTCGCCCTGCATGAGCATCGCGAAGGACTCGTCGAGCCCGGACAGCAGCGTGACCCGCCCGCGCAGGTCGTCCTGCCACAGGTCCGCGGTGTGCCGGATCTCCCGGCCGAGCTTCCTGCGGTTGTAGGCGATGCCGGTGATGCCCGACTGCCAGGGCACGCTGTGCTTGCGCCCCGGGTCGAAGTGCGGGGTGCGCAGCAGCGGGTCGAGGTGCCGGGCGACGTTCGGCTGCCGCGCCCGGTCCATCTCCTGGACCCAGCCGAGCCGTACGTACCGGGCGCACATCCAGTCGCTGATGACGATGAGGTCGCGGCCGGTCGGCTGGTGGTTCATCAGCGCGGGGCCGATCTTGCCGAAGAACTCGTCGTTGTCGTTGATCTCCTCGGTGTACGTCACCGAGATGCCGGTGCGCTTCTCGAACGCCGCCAGCGTCGGCCGCCGCTGCTGGTCCCGCTCGTCGACGTCGATGTAGAGCGGCCAGTTGGCGAAGGTCAGGCGCTTGTCCCGGGCCGAGCGGTCCGGGGCGGCGCGGTCGGCCGGCGCGACGTAAGCGGCGGGCACCCCGCACCCGGCCGCCAGCAGGGCCAGCGCCCCGGCCGCACCCGTACCGACCGTGCTCCGTAGCAGCGAACGCCGCGAAAGTTCAGGCATGGCGTGCACTCTCACGTGCCGTGGGCGGCGGCGGCAAGCGACAGAACGTCGACTGCCGGGCCGCCGCCCACGACGGTGTGCCGAGGGCGGGACGTGCTCAGCCGTCGAGCGAGGTCATCACGTGCTTGATCCGCGTGTAGTCCTCGAAGCCGTAGCCCGAGAGGTCCTTGCCGTAACCGGACTTCTTGAATCCGCCGTGCGGCATCTCGGCGACCAGCGGAATGTGGGTGTTGATCCACACGCAGCCGAAGTCCAGCTTCTTCGACATCCGCATGGCCCGCGCGTGGTCCTTGGTCCACACCGAGGACGCCAGCGCGTACTCCACGCCGTTCGACCACTCGACGGCCTGGTCCTCGTCGCGGAAGGACTGGACGGTGATGACCGGGCCGAAGACCTCCTGCTGGACGATCTCGTCGTCCTGCTTGAGGCCGGAGACGACGGTCGGCGCGTAGAAATAGCCCTCCTCGCCGACCTGGTGGCCGCCCGCCTCGATCTTGGCGTGCGCAGGCAGGCCGTCGATGAAGCGCTTGACCTGCGCCAGCTGGTTGGCGTTGTTCAGCGGCCCGTAGAGCACGTCCTCGTCGTCCACCGCGCCGGTCTTGGTGTCGGCGGCGGCCTTGGCGAGCGCGGTCACGAACTCGTCGTGAACGGACTCCTGGACGAGCACGCGGGTCGCGGCCGTACAGTCCTGGCCCGCGTTGAAGTAGCCCGCCACCGAGATGTCCTCGACGGCCTTGGCGATGTCGGTGTCCTCGAAGACCACGACCGGCGCCTTGCCGCCCAGCTCCAGGTGGACCCGCTTGAGGTCCTTCGAGGCGGACTCGGCGACCTGCATGCCGGCCCGTACGGAGCCGGTGATCGAGGCCATCGCCGGGGTCTTGTGCTCGACCATCAGGCGGCCGGTGTCCCGGTCGCCGCAGATGACGTTGAACACGCCGCGGGAGTGGCCCAGTTCGTCCAGCACGCTGCCGATGATCTCGGCGATCAGCACCGTCGAGGCGGGCGTGGTGTCGGAGGGCTTGAGGACGACGGTGTTGCCCGCCGCCAGCGCCGGCGCGAACTTCCACACCGCCATCATCATCGGGTAGTTCCACGGCGCGACCTGCGCGCAGACACCGACCGGCTCCCGGCGGACGATGGACGTGAAGCCGTCCATGTACTCGCCCGCCGCGCGACCCTCCAGCATCCGGGCGGCCCCCGCGAAGAAGCGGATCTGGTCCACCATCGGCGGGATTTCCTCGGAGCGTACGAGCGCGAGCGGCTTGCCGCAGTTCTCGGACTCGGCGGCGATCAGCTCCTCGGCCCGCTCCTCGAAGCGGTCGGCGATCTTGAGCAGCACCTTCTGGCGCTCGGCCGGCACCAGGTCGCGCCAGGCGGGGAAGGCCGCCTCGGCGGCGGCCATCGCGGCGTCGACGTCCGCGGCGGCGGACAGCGGGGCGGTGGCGTACGCCCGACCCGTGGCCGGGTTGACCACCTCCGTGGTCCGCCCGTCGGCGGCGTCCCGGAACTCCCCGTCGATGTAGTTGCGCAGACGACGCAGTTCGGTGGTCACGAGCGACCCCTCCTACTCAGGTGTCCGATGGTTGAGATGCCCACCCTAGCCATGAAGGCAACGTTTTCGACATACCCGCAAGGGGTGAACAACGAAATCAGTGGTGCCGCAATCTTCGGACAACTGATTTCATCGAATCGGGGTTGCGGGACGGACGAGGCTCGTGCACAGTGAGGCTCGTGGCCACTCGTGACAGAAACGGCACCCAGTCGATCGACTCCGTCTCCCTGGCGATCATCGAGCAGCTCCAGGAGGACGGCCGCCGTCCGTACGCCGCGATCGGCAAGGCCGTCGGCCTGTCCGAGGCGGCGGTGCGGCAACGCGTACAGAAACTGCTCGACCAAGGCGTGATGCAGATCGTCGCGGTCACCGACCCCCTCACGGTCGGCTTCCGGCGGCAGGCGATGGTCGGCATCAACGTCGAGGGCGACCTCGACCCGGTGGCCGACGCCCTGACGGCCATGGAAGAGGTCGAGTACGTCGTCATGACCGCGGGCTCCTTCGATCTCCTCGTCGAGATCGTCTGCGAGGACGACGACCACCTGCTGGAAATGATCAACAAGCGGATCCGCACGCTGCCCGGCGTCCGGACCACCGAGAGCTTCGTCTACCTCAAGCTCCGTAAGCAGACCTACACCTGGGGAACCAGATAGCCATGACTGCTGACCTCTCGAAGACGGCCTACGACCACCTGTGGATGCACTTCACCCGCATGTCGTCGTACGAGAACGCCCCCGTGCCGACGATCGTGCGCGGCGAGGGCACGAACATCTACGACGACAAGGGCAAGCGCTACATCGACGGGCTGGCCGGCCTCTTCGTCGTCCAGGCCGGGCACGGCCGCGCCGAACTCGCCGAGACCGCGCTCAAGCAGGCGCAGGAGCTGGCCTTCTTCCCCATCTGGTCGTACGCGCACCCCAAGGCCGTCGAACTGGCCGAGCGGCTGGCCCACTACGCGCCCGGCGACCTGAACAAGGTCTTCTTCACCACCGGCGGCGGCGAGGCCGTCGAGACCGCGTGGAAGCTGGCCAAGCAGTACTTCAAGCTCACCGGCAAGCCCGCCAAGCACAAGGTGATATCGCGCGCCGTGGCGTACCACGGCACGCCGCAGGGCGCCCTGTCCATCACCGGCCTGCCGGGCCTCAAGGCCCCGTTCGAGCCGCTGGTCCCCGGCGCCCACAAGGTGCCGAACACCAACATCTACCGGGCGCCGCTCTTCGGCGACGACCCCGAGGCGTTCGGCCGCTGGGCCGCCGACCAGATCGAGCAGCAGATCCTCTTCGAGGGCCCGGAGACCGTCGCCGCCGTCTTCCTGGAGCCGGTGCAGAACGCCGGCGGCTGCTTCCCGCCGCCGCCCGGCTACTTTCAGCGCGTCCGCGAGATCTGCGACCGCCACGACGTGCTGCTCGTCTCCGACGAGGTCATCTGCGCCTTCGGCCGCCTCGGCACGATGTTCGCCTGCGACAAGTTCGACTACGTGCCCGACATGATCACCTGCGCCAAGGGCATGACCTCGGGCTACTCCCCCATCGGCGCCTGCATCATCTCCGACCGGCTGGCCGAGCCGTTCTACAAGGGCGACAACACCTTCCTGCACGGCTACACCTTCGGCGGCCACCCGGTCTCCGCCGCCGTCGCCTGCACCAACCTCGACATCTTCGAGCGCGAGAACCTCAACCAGCACGTGCTGGACAAGGAAGAAGCCTTCTTCTCCACCCTGAAGAAGCTCCACGACCTGCCGATCGTCGGCGACGTCCGCGGCAACGGCTTCTTCTACGGCATCGAACTCGTCAAGGACAAGGCCACCAAGGAATCCTTCAACGACGAGGAGACTGAACGCGTCCTGTACGGCTTCCTCTCCAAGGCCCTGTACGACAACGGCCTGTACTGCCGCGCCGACGACCGCGGCGACCCGGTCGTCCAGCTCGCCCCGCCGCTCGTCGCCGACCAGCCGGTCTTCGACGAGATCGAGCAGATACTGCGCGCCACGCTCACGGAGGCCTGGTCGAAGCTCTGAGCAGGCCGCGGAGGGGGATGGCGCGCCGCCCCCTCCGCCCCAGTTCTTCATATAAGCGGCCATTTGAGTGAACCTGGCCGTGGTACGCGCCGAGCGCCGAATACCGAGGGTCGCCACTCCTTACCGTGCCAGTGACCGATACCCTCCATGGTCGTTCACCCGGTTGGGGGAACGATCGGACGCGACGAGCATGAGGTGCGCAGATGGTGGCCCCACCTGACAACGACGTTCTCTGGGCGCGCGGCCTGCACCACACATACGCCGGCTCCCCCGCGCTCGCAGGTGTCTCCGTCGGTGTACGCGACGGCGAGATCCTCGCCGTCACCGGTCCCCGCGGCTGCGGCAAGACCACCCTCCTGCGGTGCCTTTCCGGCCAACTTGCGCCCGACAGCGGCGAGATCTGGTTCAACAGTTCACCGGTGCACACCCTGTCGCCGCTCGGCCGCGAACGGCTGCGCCTGGACCGGTTCGGCTGGGTCGACACCGAACCGCACCTCGTCCCCGAGCTGACCGCCTGGGAGAACGCCGCCCTCCCCCTCCTCCTGCGCGGGAACGGCCACCGCGCCGCCAAGCAGACCGCCTGCGAATGGCTGGAGCGGCTGGACGTGGGCATGTGCGCCCGCCAACGCCCCGGCCGCCTCGACCAGTCCCAGCGCCAGCGCATCGCCATCGCCCGCGCCCTGGCCTCGGCGCCGCAGGTCCTGTTCGCCGACGAGCCCACCGCGCCGCTGCACCGCGCCGACGCCGCCCAGGTGCTGCGCACCATCACCACGGCCGCCCGCTCGCACGACATCACGGTCGTCCTCGCCACCCACGAGCCCGAGGCCGCCACCCTCGCGGACCGCACCATGGCGCTCCTCGACGGCCGCCGCACCGGCGCCAAGGCACCCGCCCCCGACGAGGAAAGCAGGGCAGAGTGCTCGCTCTCCGTCTAGCCCGCGGGGCCCACCCCCTCGTCCTGTTCCGCCGCCTGCTCGTCGCCGCAGCCGCCGCGGGCACCGGTTTCCTCCTCCTGGCCGCGCTCGGCCACGCCGCCGCCCACCCGGCGACGGCCACCGACTCGTTCGTACGCCTCCTGTGGTGCGCCATCCCGGCCGCGGCCACCACCCAGCTCGCCGTCTCCGCGGCCCGTACGGACCCCGCCTCCCGCCCCCGGCGGGGCATGTCCGCCGCCGGGCTGGGGCCCGCCCGCCTGACGGTGATCGCCGCCGCATCCACCGCCGTGTCCTGCGTACTGGGCAGCCTCCTCGCCCTGCTCGCCTTCCTCGCCGTCCGCGGCGACCTGGGCGGCGCCGCGGCCGCCGGCTCCGCCACCCGGCTCCTCGGCGCGGGCCACCCGTTCCCCCTCGCGGGCGCGCTGATGCTCCTTGCCGTCGTCCCGCTGACGGCGGCCGGCGCGACCGCGGTCACCCTGCGCCCCCACAAGGACAAGCACGGCGACGCCACCGGGCCGGTGTCCCGGACCGGCTCCGGCGTTCCCCTCGCCGCCGCCGACGGCGACTCCTCCGCCATGACCACCGCGCTGCCGTGGGGCATGGCCCTGACAGCGGCCGGCCTCGCCCTGGAGACCTACGTCAGCCGCGGCCCCGCCGACCCCGACACGCTGCTCCCCCTCCCCGGACGCCTCATCGGCAGCCCGCCGGGCGTCCTGGCGGGCTGGACGCTGGCCGCCATCGGCCTCGTACTGGCCGGTCCCGGCCTGGCGCAGCTCTCCGGCCGCCTGCTCGCCGCCGGCCGCCCCGGCGCCGTCCGCCTGCTGGCGGGCCGCGTCCTCCAGGACGAGTCCCGGCGCATCGGCCGCCCCCTCGGCGTGCTCTGCGCGGTCGCCTCCGGCACGTACGCGGCGGCGAAGGTGTACGAGGCGGCTCCCACCCGCCCGTTCGGCCCGCTCACCGGACTCGGCGCGGCCCTCGTCCTGGCCTGTGTCACGGCCAGCGCCCTCACCGCGGCCCTGGAGGCCCGCTGGGCCCGCACCCACACCACCGCCGCCCTCCGCCGCCTCGGCGCCCCCCGCTCGCTCCTCCACCGCGCCACCGCCCTGCGCGTCCTGGCCCTCCTCGTCGTCCTGGCCCCCCTCACCTGGGTGATCGCCGAACTCGCCGCCCTGCCCCTGCTCCGCTGACCGCCCTCGCCCCCAGGCCGTACGGCCACCCGCCTACCATGACGGGCGTGCAGCCGAATCCCGAGTCCCCCGCGCCCCACCGCCCCGTCGAACGGCCGCGACACCGCGGCGACGACCGCGAGATCGAGTCGCTCGCGGAATTCGACCGGGTGCTGGCCTCGGGCAGCCTCTCCGGGTACCGCGTCCAGTCCGTCGACCTGACCGGCCGCACGTCCGCGCTCCTCGGGACGCCGGCCGCCGACGCCGTCTTCCTCGGCTGCCGGATGGCACCGGAGGCCGCCGCGAGCGTCCGGGCGAACGGCGCCCTGGTCTTCCCGCCGATACCGGGCCTGCCGTTCGACCCGTACCGCGGCAGCCTCTACGCCCCCGGCGAGCTCTTCGCGGGCCTCGCCACGGACGCCGGCTACGCGGCCACCGCCGACGCCCGGGCCTACGCCTGGTACCAGCGCACCATGTCGGACGGCGACGTCTTCGCCTCGATGCTGCGCAGCATCCACGACGACGCCGTCTCCGACGCGCTGGACGAGCACCTCGCCGGTGCCCGCGTCGTGGGCGTCATGGGCGGGCACGCGCTGGAGCGCGGATCCTCCGCGTACGAGGGCGCGGCCCGGCTCGGGCGGCAGCTCGCCAGGACCGGCCTGACGGTCGCCACGGGAGGCGGTCCGGGCGCGATGGAGGCCGCGAACCTCGGCGCCTACGCCGCCCCCTTCGGCGACGCGATGCTCGACGAGAGCCTCGCGCTGCTCGCCAAGGCCCCGCACTTCGCCCCTTCGGTGACCGACTGGGCACGGGCCGCCTTCGAGGTACGCGACCGGTGGCCGGACGGCGGCGGCTCGGTCGGCATCCCCACATGGTTCTACGGCCACGAGCCGCCGAACGCCTTCGCCACCCACATCGCCAAGTACTTCGTCAACGCGGTCCGTGAGGACGGCCTCCTGGCGCGCTCCAACGCCGGAGTCGTCTTCCTGCCCGGCGCGGCGGGGACCGTACAGGAGATCTTCGACAACGCGACCCCGAACTACTACGGCTCCCGGGGCGAACCGACCCCGATGGTGCTCGTCGACCGGGCGCACTGGACCGGGAAGCTGCCCGCCTGGCCGCTCCTGCGGGCGCTCGCCGCGGAACGGCCGATGGCCGCGAGGATCGCCCTGGTCGACTCGGTGGAAGAGGCCCCGGAAGCCCTGGCCCGCCTCGGCGAGGCCCCCGGTACCGATCCCGCGGCATCTGCTTGACCGTCCGAGGCAACTCACGCCCCCGAAACCACGTCTCGCTAGTCAGGTAATGCACAGGTAAAACCAGGCAGTGCGCGAAACGGAGTTCTTGGTGCTCATCGGTCTTCTGACGGCAGTGGCGGCCTCGGCCTGCTACGGCACGGGGTCGGTCCTGCAAGCGGTCGGATCGCGCAAGTCCGCGCGCCGGGAGGCGGCCGCCGCGTCCACCACCGGCGTCACCGCGCACGGCGGCCCCAGTCTCTCTTCCACCGCCAAGGCCGCGGTGACCTGGGAATTCATGGTCGGCACGGTGCTGGACTTCGTGGGCTTCGGCCTCGGCGCGCTGGCCGCGCGGCTGCTGCCGCTCTTCCTCTCCCAGACCGTCATCAGCGCCAATCTGGTGATCACCGCCGTACTGAGCATCAAGCTCCTCGGCATCCGGCTGAACCGGCCCGAGTGGGCTTCCATCGCCGTGGTCTGCTCGGCGCTGGTGCTGCTGGCCACGGCGGCCGGCCCGGAGGGCGGCGGTGACGCCTCGACGACCACGCACTGGTGGCTGCTGGCCGCCTCGGTCCTGCTCATCGGCGGTGGCACGCTGGTCGTCCGCCTGCTCGGCAGCCGCGCCGCGATCCTCGCCGGCCTGCTGTCCGGCCTGGGCTTCGGCGCCCTCGGCGTCGGCGTACGCGTCCTGAACGGCGTCGACCCGTTCAACCTGCCCACGCTCCTGGCCGACCCGGCCCTTTACGCCATTCTCGTCGCCGGCATCGGCGGCATGTACCTGCACACGGTCGCCCTCCAGATCGGTTCGGTCAACGGCGCCACGGCGGCGCTGGTGGTGGGCGAAACGGTGGTACCGGGCATCCTCGGGGTGCTGTGGCTGGGCGACTCCTCCCGGCCGGGCTTCGCCTGGATGGCGGTGCTCGGCTTCGTCGTGGCGGTGGCCGGCGCCGTCGCCGTCGCCTGGTTCGGCGAGCCGGAGGACGGCGGCGCGGCCGCGGCCGTACCGGCTCCCGCGGAGGAAGCGAAGACGCTGGACGGGCCGTCGGCCGGAAGCGACGCCCGGACCGCGGCGGGCAGCCGCACCAGCTCCTCGTAGCGCGCCCGCCGACCCCACGGGTGGGCGTCCCTCAGCGGTTCAGGACCACGACGTCCTCGGCCGTGAAGGTGACGCCCACCCGCTCTCCGTCTTCCGGGGCGTCCCGCAGCGCGCAGGCCGCCTCCAACCGCGGTCCGGAGTCCGGCTGGAGGAGCAGGGCGACGTGGGTGCCGCGGAACGTGCGCGCCGCCACCGTGCACGGCAGCCCGTCCGCGGCAGCCGTGATCCCCACCCCGGCCGGGCGCACCAGGAGGCGGCACGGGCCGTCCGGCGCGTCTTCCGGTACCGGGACCTTGCCCCACGGGGTGTCGGCGGCCCCGCCCCGCACGGTCGCCTCCACCACGTTGTCGAAGCCCAGGAAGCGGGCGACGAACTCGGTGGCGGGGCGCTGCCAGACCTCCAGCGGAGTGCCGCTCTGCGCGATCCGCCCCTCCCTCATGACCACCACCCGGTCGGCCAGCGCGAAGGCTTCACCCTGGTCGTGCGTCACGGCCAGCACGGTCGTACCCAGCTCGCCGAAGACCCTCCGCAGTTCGACGACCAGGCGCTCACGCAGGCCGCGGTCGAGCTGGCCGAGCGGCTCGTCCAGCATCAGCAGCCGCGGCCGCGGTGCGAGTGCGCGGGCCAGCGCGACCCGCTGCTGTTCGCCGCCGGACAGCGCCGCCACGGCGCGCCGCTGGGCGCCCGGCAGGCCGACCAGGTCCAGGAGTCCGGCAACCGTACGCTCCTGTTCGGCACGTGACGCGCCGCGCATGCGCAGGCCGAAGGCCACGTTGCCGCCGACGTCGCGCTGCGGGAAGAGCTGGTGGTCCTGGAACATCAGCCCGACGCCACGGCGGTGCGTGGGCACGCCCGACTGGTCCCGTCCTTCCAGGAAGACGCGCCCCGCGTCGGCGGCTTGCAGTCCCGCCACGACCCTCAGAAGAGTGGACTTGCCGCTGCCGCTGGGCCCCAGCACACACACGATCTCCTGCGCGGCGACGCTCAGGCCGACCGCGTCCAGCGCCGGCGGCTGCCCGGCGCGGAAGCGGACGGTGACGTCGTCCAGCCGCAGCAGCGCCTCGTCCGCGGTGCCAGTGTGTTCCGCCATCTAAAACTCTCCGGCCTGATCGGTACGGATGCGCTCCAGCGCCAGCAGCGCGCCCGCGCACACCACCATCAAGATCGTCGACAGGGCCATCGCCTGTCCGTAGTTCAGTTCTCCCGCACGTCCCAGCAGCCTCGCCACGGCCACCGGCAGGGTCGGTGCGTCCGGCCGGGCGATGAAGACCGTCGCGCCGAACTCGCCGAGCGACACGGCGAAGGCGAAACCGGCGGCGATCAGCAGCGCGCGCCGTACCAGCGGCAGGTCGACCTCCCGCCACACGCGCCACGGCGAGGCCCCCAGCACCGCCGCCGCCTCCCGCAGCCGCCCGTCCACCGCGCGCAGCACGGGCAGCATGGTCCGTACGACGAACGGCACTCCGACCAGCGCCTGCGCCAGTGGTACGAGCCACCACGAGGAGCGCAGATCCAGCGGCGGCTTGTCGAGAGTGATCAGAAAACCGAAGCCGACGGTCACGGCCGACACTCCGAGGGGCAGCATCAGCAACGCGTCGAAGCCACGCACCAGCCTGCCGCCCCGCCTGGTCAGCGCTGCCGCCGCCAGCCCGCCCACCACCAGGGCGATCAGCGTGGCGGCGGCCCCGTAGGCGAGCGAGTTCCACAGGGCGTCCAGCGGGGCGACGGCGAAGGTGCTGTCCATGGAGGCAGCGGATTGCAACGCCCGGTAGAACGTGAACCCGTAGCCGTCCGGCCCGGCGAAGGACCGCTCGACCAGCACCGCCAGGGGCGCCACCAGCAGCACCGCGATCACGGCGAGCGTCCCCCACAGCAGCGCCCACTGGCCGGCGCCCCGGGGCCGCCGCACCGTCTGCGCCGGGTCGACGAGCGTGAGGGCGGTCTCCCGCCGCCGTACGGTCCAGGCGTGCAGCGCCAGGAGTGCCAGCACGGCGGCGAACTGGAGCAACGTCAGGACGGCGGCGGTCGGCAGGTCCAGGAAGTCGGCGGTCTGCCGGTAGATCTCCACCTCCAGGGTGGAGAACCTCGGCCCGCCCAGGATCTGCACCGCCCCGAAGGAGGTGAAGGTGAACAGGAAGACCATCAGGGCGGCGGCCGCGACGGCCGGTCCCAGCGCGGGCAGCGTCACCCGCCGCCACGCGTTCCAGCGCGACGCGCCCAGCACCCGGGCCGCTTCCTCCTGCCGGGGGTCGAGTTGCCCCCAGAGGCCCGCGACGGTCCGTACGACCACCGCGTAGTTGAAGAACACGTGCGCCAGCAGGATCGCCCACACCGAGGTGTCCAGCCGTACGCCCCACAGGTCGTCCAGCACGCCGCCGCGCCCGACCAGCGCCAGGAACGCCGAACCCACCACCACCGTCGGCAGCACGAACGGCACCGCGACCACGGACCGCAGCAACTGCTTCCCGGGGAAATCGAAGCGCGCGAAGACATACGCGCCGGGGAGCGCGATCAGCAGCGTGAGCGCGGTCGAGGCCGCCGCCTGCCAGACCGTGAACCACAGGACGTGCAGGACGTCCGGGTCGGACAGCACCTCGCCGACCCGGCCCAGCTGCCACTGCCCGCCGTCCTTGAGCCCCCGCCCGACGATCGCGGCGACCGGATAGGCGAAGAAGAGCGCGAAGAAGGCCAGCGGCAGGGCCATCAGGGCCAGCCGCGCCGCCGTCCCCCGTGAGTGCCGCGCCCGCTTCGCGGGGCCGGTTACTTCAGAACGAGCGAGGACCACTGCTTGATCCACTGTTCGCGGTTCGCGGCGATCTTCTCCGGGGCCACCGTCTCCGGCTTGTCGATCTTCCGGCCGTACTTGGTGAACAGCTCCGGAACCTGCGCGTCCGTACGCGCCGGGTTGACGAACATCTGGAGCGGCACGTCCTCCTGGAACTGCTTGCTCAGCAGGAAGTCCAGCAGGGCCTTGCCGCCCTTCTCGTTCTTGGCGCCCTTGAGCAGCCCCGCGAACTCGACCTGCCGGAAGCAGGTGCCGGCCGCGACGCCGGTGGGCGCCTCCTTCGGCTGCGGCTTCTTGCCGAGCACCTCCACCGGCGGGCTCGACGCGTACGAGACCACCAGGGGCTTGTCCCCCTTGCCCCGGCCCGCCGCCGAACCCGAGAACCGTTCGTTGTACGCCTGCTCCCAGCCGTCCACGACCTCGACGCCGTTGTCCTTGAGCTTCTTCCAGTAGTCCTGCCAGCCGGACTCGCCGTACTTGGCGATGGTGCCGAGCTGGAAGGCGAGCCCCGGCGACGACGTGGCGGAGTTCTCGGTGACCAGCAGGCCCTTGTACTCGGGCTTGAGCAGGTCGTCGAACGTCTCGGGCGGCGCGATCCGGTGCTCGGCGAAGTAGGCGCGGTCGTAGTTGACGCAGGTGTCGCCGTAGTCCACCGGCGTCACCCGGTGCCCGGCCTTGTCAAGCTGGAGTTCGCCGGGGACGCTCGCCAGCCCCTTGGCCTCGTACGGGCTGAAGATGCCTTCCTTCAGGCCGCGCGACAGCAGCGTGTTGTCGATGCCGAAGAAGACATCGCCCTGCGGGTTGTTCTTCGACAGGATCGCCTGGTTGACGGCCTTGCCCGCGTCGCCGCCCTTGAGCACGTTCACCTTGTAGCCGGTCTGCTTGGTGAACTCCTCCAGGACGGACTTGGAGGCGTTGAAGGAGTCGTGGCTGACGAGCGTGACGGTCTTCGGGTCCGTACTGCCGCCGCTGCCGCCCGAGCCGCACGCGGCGAGCGCCGTCATGCCGGCCGCGACCGCCAGCGCGGTGACGGTGATCCTTCTGGTGGTGCTCACTGGATTCCTCCTGGCTGGCCAGGAAGAGACGCGGCCCCGCCCGGCACTTCGCGAGGAAGGCCGGGCGGGGCGCAACAGCATGAGTGACGACCGAACTTCCTACCCGGAATGACCCGGGCGAGGTTCAAGGGTCTGCGGCACCTCGTGTCCGTGACGCTCGGTCCGTGACACTGCCGCACTCTCAGCGCTGTGGCGCTCCCCTGTCGGAATGTGCATTTGTTCGATCACACCGTACCAGCGGACGGTCAGCGCTCCGAGGCCGCGAGCTGCCCGCAGGCGCCGTCGATCTCCTGCCCGCGCGTGTCGCGGACGGTCACCGGCACCCCGTGCGCGGCGATGGCCTCGACGAACGCCTTCTCGTCCTCGGGGCGCGAGGCGGTCCACTTCGAACCGGGCGTCGGGTTGAGAGGGATCAGGTTGACGTGCACCCGCTTGCCCTTGAGCAGGCGGCCCAGCAGGTCACCGCGCCACGCCTGGTCGTTGATGTCCCGGATCAGCGCGTACTCGATCGAGATCCGCCGCCCGGACTTCTCCGCGTACTCCCAGGCCGCGTCCAGCACCTCACGCACCTTCCAGCGCGTGTTGACCGGTACGAGCGTGTCGCGCAGCTCGTCGTCGGGCGCGTGCAGCGACACCGCGAGCCGGCACTTCAGGCCCTCGTCCGCGAACCGCAGCATCGCCGGGACGAGACCCACCGTGGACACGGTGATGCCGCGCTGGGAAAGCCCCACCCCGTCGGGCTCCGGGTCGGTCAGCCGCCGGATCGCGCCCACGACCCGGTTGTAGTTCGCCAGCGGCTCGCCCATGCCCATGAAGACGACGTTGGACAGCCGGGCCGGCCCGCCCGGAACCTCGCCGTCGCGCAGCGCCCGCATGCCGTCGACGATCTGGTGAACGATCTCGGCGGTCGAGAGGTTCCGGTCCAGCCCCGCCTGCCCCGTCGCGCAGAACGGGCAGTTCATGCCGCATCCGGCCTGTGACGAGATGCACATCGTGACCCGGTCCGGGTAGCGCATCAGCACCGACTCCACGAGGGTGCCGTCGTGCAGCTTCCACAGCGTCTTGCGCGTGGTGTCGTCGTCACAGGAGATGTGCCGCACCACACTCATCAGCTCGGGCAGCAACGCCGACGCCAGCTTCTCCCGCGCCGCGGCCGGGATGTCCGTCCACTCCGCCGGGTCGTGCGCGTACCGGGCGAAGTAGTGCTGCGACAGCTGCTTGGCGCGGAACGGCTTCTCACCGGCCGCGGCCACGGCTTCGCGCCGCTCGGCGGGGGTGAGATCGGCAAGGTGCCGCGGCGGCTTCTTGGCTCCGCGCGGCGCGACGAAAGTGAGTTCTCCGGGCTTAGGCATGGTTCTTCCAGTGTCGCAGACGTAAGAGGTGCCGATCGCCGCCTCGGCAACCCGGCCTGACCTGCGGTTTTCCATATGCGTGAGGGGCCCGCCACGCAGCGCGGCGAGCCCCTCACACGTACGGTGGACCTCTGTCAGCCGGAGCCGACGAAGATGACGTACAGCAGCCACACGACCGGGGCGGTCGGCAGGAGCGAGTCCAGGCGGTCCATGATGCCGCCGTGGCCGGGCAGCAGCGTGCCCATGTCCTTGATGCCGAGATCGCGCTTGATCATGGACTCGCCGAGGTCGCCGAGCGTCGCGCTGGCCGCGACCGCCATGCCGAGCAGCAGGCCCTGCCACCAGGCGCCGTCCGTAATGATCAGCTGCATGCAGAGCGCGCCCGCGACCATGGCGAACAGCACCGCGCCGAACAGCCCCTCGCGGGTCTTGCCGGGGCTGATGCGGGGCGCGAGCTTGTTCTTGCCGAAGCGCCAGCCCACCGCGTACGCACCCGTGTCGCTGACGACCGTCAGCAGCAGGAACGTCAGCACGCGCTGCGGCCCGTCGTCGGCGGCGAGCATCATCGCCACGAACGTCGCCAGGAACGGCACGTAGAACGCGGCGAAGACGCCCGCCGTGACGTCCCGCAGATAGTTCTCCGGGGCCTCCGTCATGCGCCACACCAGGGCGGCGAGCGCGGTGAGCGCCATCGCCACCCACGCGCCCTCCGCGCCCCGTACGTAGCCGGCGACCACCATCGCCGCGCCACCGAGGGCGAGCGGGACCAGCGGTACCCGGATGTCCTTGCGTTCGGAGAGCCGGGACGTCAGCTCCCACAGGCCCACGACGACCGCGATCACTATGACGCCTACGAAAAGCGGCTTGTAGACGAAGAGCGAGAGCAGGATGACGGCACCGAGGCCGACACCGACTCCTATGGCGGCCCGGAGGTTGCGCCCCGCGCTCTTCTTCTGCGGCTTGTCGGGTTGCTGTGAGCCGTCAGGCCCCGGCAAAGAGGTCGGCATGGGCTCCTGCGGCTGTTCGTCGCGGAACGAGGGGCCGCTCTGCCGAGCGGCCCCCCTGTCGTCCCGGTGGTCCCGGTCGTCGTCCAGAGAGTTCCGGTCGTCGTCCTGGTGTCCGCCTGCGTCGGGCACGATGGGCATGGGCCGAGTCTGCGCCGCGCCGCCCCACTCGTGCGCGGGACCCGCCGAACCGGCGGGCCCCTGGTCGGGTGGTCCCCATTGACCGGCTCGGCCGACGCCAGGCGGGGCCCCCCAGGATGACTCGTTCATCAGACCTCTAGGAGCTCGGATTCCTTGTGCTTGAGCAGCTCGTCCACCTGCGCGACGTACTTCGCGGTGGTGTCGTCGAGCTCCTTCTCCGCCCTGCGCACCTCGTCCTCGCCGGACTCCTTGTCCTTGACGAGCTTGTCGAGGGTTTCCTTGGCCTTGCGCCGGACGCTGCGGATCGAGATCTTCGAGTCCTCGGCCTTGTTCTTCGCGACCTTGATGAACTCCCGGCGGCGCTCCTCGGTGAGCTCCGGGAAGTTCACGCGAATGATGTGGCCGTCATTGCTCGGGTTGACGCCCAGGTCGGAGTCCCGGATCGCCTGCTCGATGTTGCGCAGTGCGCTCTTGTCGAACGGGGTCACCACGGCCATCCGCGGTTCGGGCACCGAGAACGACGCCAGCTGGTTGATCGGCGTCATGGCGCCGTAGTAGTCCGCCACGATCTTGTTGAACATCGCCGGGTGCGCACGCCCGGTGCGAATCGCGGCGAAGTCCTCCTTGGCGACCACGACGGCCTTCTCCATCTTCTCCTCGGCCTCGAGGAGGATCTCTTCGATCACCACTTGCTCCTGGTCTTTTCGGTAAGAAGCAGAGCCTCGCCCCTGCCGCGCGTCTTCTCCTGCACGGTGTCCGACCGGCAGGCCGTTGTCCATCCCCGTGCCGGGGTCTTCCCACGACCCGGGGTTGCCGCCCGTACGGTGCCCTGCCCGTACGGCAATACGGCAGTTGGGGCCGTCAGGCCCGGGTGCCCTGATCGCTGACGAGCGTGCCGATCTTCTCACCCTTCACCGCGCGCGCGATGTTGCCCTCGGCGAGCAGTTCGAAGACGAGGATCGGGAGCTTGTTGTCGCGGCAGAGCGTGATGGCGGTGGCGTCGGCGACCTTGAGGTCGCGGGTGATGACCTCGCCGTATTCGAGAGCGTCGAACTTCACCGCGTCCGGGAACTTCTTCGGGTCGGCGTCGTAGACCCCGTCCACGCCGTTCTTGCCCATCAGCATGGCCTCGGCACCGACCTCCAGGGCACGCTGGGCCGCGGTGGTGTCGGTGGAGAAGTACGGCATGCCCATACCGGCTCCGAAGATGACCACGCGGCCCTTTTCCATGTGACGCACGGCGCGCAGCGGAATGTACGGCTCCGCGACCTGTCCCATGGTGATGGCGGTCTGGACGCGGCAGTCGATGCCCTCCTTCTCCAGGAAGTCCTGGAGGGCCAGGCAGTTCATGACCGTGCCGAGCATGCCCATGTAGTCGGAGCGGGCGCGGTCCATGCCGCGCTGCTGCAGCTCGGCGCCGCGGAAGAAGTTGCCGCCGCCGATCACGATGGCGATCTCGTAGCCGTCACGGACCACGGCTGCGATCTCGCGGGCGATGGCGTGCACGACATCGGGGTCGACACCCAGTCCGCCGCCGCCGGCGAACGCTTCGCCCGACAGCTTCAGCAGGAAGCGTCCCTTCCCGCCGCTGTCGGCCTTGTGGGCTGTGTCCGCGCCGTCGGCACCCTGATTCATCACGCTCTCCTCGTGCACATACGAAGAAGGCCATTGCCGGGGGTCTGGTTCAGATCCCTGTACGGCAATGGCCTCCTCGTCACATCTGCGGCCGGCCGGTACGCGGCCGACTGCGTACGACCCTAGCGGGGCCGTAGGTCATTCGCTGGCCTTGGCGACAAGGCCCACGGCTTGGCTCAGGCGCCGACGCGGATGCGCGAGAAGCGCTTCAGCGAGACACCGGCCTCGTTCAGGACCTTCTCGACGGACTTCTTGTTGTCCTTCGCGAAGGGCTGCGCCAGCAGCGTGTTCTCCTTGAAGAAGCCGTTGACGCGACCCTCGACGATCTTCGGGAGGGCGGCCTCGGGCTTGCCCTCCTCGCGCGAGGTGGCCTCGGCGACGCGGCGCTCGTTCTCCACGACGTCGGCCGGGACGTCCTCACGGGTGAGGTACTTCGGCGCGAACGCGGCGATGTGCTGCGCGACGTCCTTGGCGGTCTCGGCGTTCTCCTTGTCCAGCTCGACCAGGACGCCGACCTGCGGCGGGAGGTCGGGCATGGTGCGGTGCATGTAGGCGGCCACGTAGCCACCGGAGAACTGCGCGAAGCGGTCCAGAACGATCTTCTCGCCCAGCGTGGCGTTGGCCTCGTCGACGTACGCCTGGACGGTCTTGCCGGCCTCGATCTCGGAGGCGAGCAGCGCCTCCAGGTCGGCCGGGGAGGTGGCGGCGACGTGCGCGGCCAGCGCGTTGGCGACGGCCAGGAACTTCTCGCCCTTGGCGACGAAGTCCGTCTCGCACTTCAGCTCAAGCAGAACGCCGGAGGTCTTGTCCTCGGAGATGAGGGAGACGACGGCGCCGTTCTCGGCCGAACGGCTCTCGCGCTTGGCGACGCCCTTCTGGCCCTTGACGCGGAGGATCTCCACGGCCTTGTCGACGCTGCCCTCGGCCTCGTCCAGGGCCTTCTTGCAGTCCATCATGCCGGCGCCGGTGAGCTCACGGAGCTTCTTGACGTCCGCGGCGGTGTAGTTCGCCATGGTCTGTGAATCTCTTCTCGAAATCTCGACAGTCGAAAGATCTACGGGTGGACGGCGGGGGCGGCGCTCGTGGCGCCCTCCCCCGCCGTCGTCAACCGGTGGTGCGGCGTCAGGCCTGCTCGGCGTCCGCGGCCGGCGTCTCGGCCTCGGCGGCGGGGGCCTCGGCAGCGGCGGGGGCCTCGGCGGGCTTGTCCTCGGCCTTGGCCTCGTCAGCCTTGGCGTCGTCGGCCTTCTTCTCGCCCTCCAGCAGGTCGCGCTCCCACTCGGCGAGGGGCTCGCCGGCCTTCTCGCCCGGCTTCTGGTCGCCGGTGGCGGCGCCGGAGCGGGCGATGAGGCCCTCGGCGACGGCGTCGGCGATCACGCGGGTGAGCAGGGTGACGGAGCGGATCGCGTCGTCGTTGCCCGGGATCTTGTAGTCGACCTCGTCCGGGTCGCAGTTCGTGTCGAGGATCGCCACGACCGGGATGTTGAGCTTGCGCGCCTCGCCGACGGCGATGTGCTCCTTCTTGGTGTCCACGATCCAGACGGCGCTGGGCACCTTCTGCATCTCGCGGATACCGCCGAGGGTCTTCTCCAGCTTGGCCTTCTCGCGGGAGAGGACCAGGAGCTCCTTCTTGGTGAGGCCGGAGGCGGCCACATCCTCGAAGTCGATCTGCTCGAGCTCCTTCAGGCGCTGCAGGCGCTTGTAGACGGTCGAGAAGTTGGTCAGCATGCCGCCGAGCCAGCGCTGGTTCACGTAGGGCATGCCCACGCGGGTCGCCTGCTCGGCAATGGCCTCCTGGGCCTGCTTCTTCGTGCCGACGAACATGACCGAGCCGCCGTGGGCGACGGTCTCCTTGACGAACTCGTAGGCGCGGTCGATGTACGACAGCGACTGGAGCAGGTCGATGATGTAGATGCCGTTGCGCTCCGTGAAGATGAAGCGCTTCATCTTCGGGTTCCAACGGCGGGTCTGGTGCCCGAAGTGGACGCCGCTCTCCAGCAGCTCCCGCATCGTGACGACGGCCATGGCCGTACTCCTCGTGTTACTCGGTTCCACTGCGGCCGGGCGGCCGCGGTGCCTGACGCCCCGGCGCGCTCTGCCGGAGAAGGGACCTTGCGGGGCCTTCCGAGGACCGAGGGGCGCGTCCACCGTGCTGCCCGAATGGGAACTGTTGCGCTGGTGGCGGGGCGTGCGAAGTCGACCCGGTGACCCGGATCGCCACAAGAAGTGTACGGGACCGCCGAAGGGACGGGCGACACACACCTTTCGGCCAGGAAATCGGGGGGTGGGGCGGGGGTGGGCGGGGCGAGAGGAGCCCGGGCCGGGGGCGGCTCGTACGGCTTCTCCTTGGCGCCGGCGGCGGTATCACAGCACCGCGCTTCCGTGTCCCGCATCCCGTGCCCGGCGCTCGGTGCTCGGTGCGCGGTGCTCGGTGCGCGGTGCTCGGTGCGCGGCGCTCGGTGCGCGGCGCTCGGTGCGCGGCGCCCCGCAAGGGTGACGCCGTTATGCACAACCCACCAGTAATCCACCGATCCGGCTCAAGATCCCCAAGCGGAAGCCGACCACGTCATCGTCGAGACATGCGCCGACAAACCGCCCTCAAGATCACCCGCACCGCCGTCACCAGCCGCACGACACGCACACCACCCGCCCCATGCTCCGGACGAGCCTCACCCCCGGGCGTCGGTGTCCGATTCCTTGCCCTCTGCGCCATGAGCATCGCATTAGCCGTATTTTCCGCCGGAGCCGCCGCAGCCGGTATGGCCTTCACCGGCACAGACCCGCCCAGCCCCACCGGCCCCACGCAGCCTCCGGAACAACAGCCAACACCCGCCCCCTCGCACAGTCCCGACCCAGACCGCCCCTTACCAGGGGCTACCGGCAAACGGGCCTGGCCGGTCACCGGGCCGACCGGCGTGCGCCCCGCCATCGCGCGCGGCTGGGAGCCTCCGCCCGCCCCCTGGGCAGCCGGCCACCGTGGAGTGGATCTCTCCGCGGCCAGGGGGGCGACCGTGCGAGCCGCCGCCCCGGGCCGGGTTCTCTTCGCCGGCAAGGTGGCGGGGCGCGGCGTCCTGTCCATCGAGGTCGCGGCATCCGGCCGCCCACCGCTCCGCACGACCTACGAACCGGTCCGTCCCACCGTCCGAAAGGGCGCCCACGTCACCGCGGGCCAACCGGTGGCCACCCTCGCCGAAGGCCCGTTCCACTGCTCCGCCCCGTGTCTGCACTGGGGCCTACTCCGCGACAAGACCTACCTGGATCCGCTCTCTCTGCTCCCGGCGTCGATGCTGCGCCCTGTTCCCGCGCGGCTCCTACCGGTCCTCGGAATCCCGGAGTCGGAGCAGCCACCATCAGGCCTCCGCGAGACATCACGGCAGCACCGCCCGCGGCCGGCAACAACCCTGCGGGCGAGAGCACAGACGCGGGCGCAGGCGCGGGAGAGAGCGCGGGCGCAGGCGCTGACGCGGGCACGGGCGCAGGCACACCGAATACGAGGCCGAGCACCGCCCACCCTCCGCCGCCCACCTCACGGAAGGAGGACTGCCGACCCGAGCAGGCCCGGCCGGTCAGCCCCTTACGCCACCGAGAACCATGGCGACCGCAGCCTCCGTGATCTGCGTCGGGTCCTCCGCGGCCCCGAGTTCGATACGGCGAACCGCGGCGTCGACGATGCCTTGAAGCAGCATGGCGGCGAGTCGCGGCTGCTCGTGACCGAGGTCGGCCAGAGCCTCCACGATCATCGCGATCAGCCCACCGTGCGCAGCCCGGATCTTCTCCCGTGCGCCCGCGTCCAGCTCGCCTGCCGAGATCGCGACAACGGCCCGGTGCCGACGGTCACCGACCAGCGCAAGCTGCTGGCGCACGTACGCCTCGATCTTGGCCTCGGGCGTCCCGACCCGCTCCATCGCGGCTTCGACCTCAGCCGCCCAAACGGGGAAGTCGACAGCGCACAGCTCTTCGACGACAGCCGCGCGGGAGCGGAAGTATTCGTAGACGGAGGAGCGCGCGAGACCCGTGCGCTCGGCGAGGGCGGGGAAGGTCAACGCCTCGGTCCCGCCTTCGGACAACAGGGTGCGAGCGGCGTCCAAAAGGGCGCCACGCTGCATCGTCCGGTGCTCGGCCACAGAGGCCGCTCGAATCCTGGGCACGTCACCACTCTACGGATGGCCCGCCCGGCACGGCACTCCGCATCACGATGTGTCCACGCCGACGGCCGACAGCCAAACACTGGAAACCAAGCGCGATGGAACGGAACGGCGACAGGCCGAGCACCACAAAACATCAGTAAACCCGCAGGTCAGAGAGGTGGTGAGACTCGACCAAAGCAAGCCGACCACGCGAACGGAAGCGCACACCGAACACCCGCCCAGCAAAGGACACGACTGCCGCCGAAGCAGAACCGGGCGCGCTGGACACGGGCCTAGGCGCGCCCTCAGCTGCGGGGCACGCACCCATCCAGGCGCCCCCGAGCCAGGTGCATGCCAAGCGACATGCGCTGTCCGAGGCAGGCGCGGTGTCCGAGCCGAGCGTGCTCCCTATGCCGAGCGCGGCGTCCAAGCCAGGCATGACATCCGAGGCGGGCACGGTGCCAAAGGCAGGGGCAGTGCCCAAGGCGGCGTTGGCTGCGATGTGCGGGCAGGCCAGGCGCGGTGGCCAGCATGCTCCCAGGCTCGGACACGCCCGGGAGCCAGGGGGACGAGTCGCCCCCTGATGCCGACACGCGGGACCAGGCGCGGCCGCCCGCAGGCACGGCCGCGCGGACGTACGGCCTTGCAAGAGCCATACGGCCATACAAAAGCAAGCAGGGCGGAGGCGGGGGGGTGCCTCTATGTCTTTCGTCAAGGCGTCCCTGTCGGGTTCGGGGTGGTTCGGGGCTGTTGGGGTTATGCGGCGAGTTCGATGTTTCTGGGGGTCCGGGGTTCGTAGAAGGTGCCGTCGCGGAGCATGGCGAACAGGACGCTGATGCGTTGGCGGGCGAGGCGGAGGAGGGCCTGGGTGTGGGTTTTGCCGCGGGCTCGCTGGCGGTCGTAGTAGGTGCGGGATGCGTGGTCGGCGTTCATGCAGGCGAAGGCGGAGAGGAACATGGCGCGTTTGAGCTGGCGGTTTCCGCCTCGTGGGGCGTGTTCGCCGTGGATGGAGGTGCCGGACTGCCTGGTGGTGGGGGCGAGGCCGGCGTAGGAGGCGAGGTGGGCGGCGGTGGGGAAGCCGGTGCCGTCGCCGACGGTGACCAGCAGGACGGCGGCGGTCCTGACGCCGATGCCGGGCATCGACGTCAGGACCGGGGAAAGAGGGTGGGCCTCCAGCAGGGTGCTGATCTGGGCTTGCATCGCCCGGCGCTGGGTGTGGACGGCGGCCAGGGACGCGGCCAGAGTGGGGATGACCACGTCGAGGGTGCCGGTGCCGGGGACAACCACGGTCTGTTCGTCGAGGGCGTCGAAGACGTCGTCGATCAGCCGGGCTGCCATGCGGGGGGCTTTCGGCCGGATCAGCTCCACGAGTCTGCGGCGGCCGGCTTTGCGCAGCGCGGCCGGGGAGCCGTGGCGCTCCAGGAGCCAGGTGACGGCGCCGTGGTCCAGGCGGGGGCCCAGGACGCGCTCCAGGCTGGGATGGAACTGGGTGAGCAGGCCGCGGATGCGGTTGCTGGTGCGGGTGGCCTCGGCGGCGAGGTCCTCATCGAAGCGACGAGGACGGTGAGTGCGGCGGTGATCTCGTCGGTGAGTTCCAGCGAGCGCAGGGTGTGCGGCATGGTGCGGGCCGCGTCCGCGATCACGGCGGCGTCCTTCGCGTCAGTCTTCGCCTCGCCCGGGTAGAGGTCGGCGATCCGGCGCATCGCCAGGCCGGGCAGGTAGGCGACCTGGCAGCCCGCGTCCCGGGCCACGGCCAGGGGCAGGGCGCCGATCGAGGCGGGCTGGTCCACGATCACCAGGACGGTGCCGAACTTCGGGGCCAGCTTGTCGAAGACGGCCCGCAGCTTCGGCTCGCTGTTGGGCAGCTGCTTGTCGAAGACCTTCTTGCCGGCCGGGGTGAGCCCGTGCCCGTGATGGGTGGTCTTGCCGACGTCCAGGCCCAGGAACACGCCCACGTCTTCGGTGGCGAACATCGCACCCTTCCAGGAACGTTGTCGGTGCCGGCCTCGGCTTCGGTGTCGTACGCGCGCATCCACGTTATGCAGACCTGCCGCCCGCGAACGACCGGGCATGGCGCCAGGTCAGGCAGTGGTCGGACCTCTTATCAGCGTCTCCGACGGCACCTCCCGGACCCGGTGACACCACCCCCCAGGTCCTGCCTTCGACAGGGGGCAACAGTCATGCCGGGCCCGGAGGCCAGCGGCCCCATTGCAGGACCACCGAAAACATAACGGGGGCGGGGGGCGGGGGGCAGCAGGAGACGCCCAGCAGAGGCCGACCGAAGGGCAAGAAAGCCCGCAATGAAAGCAGACCCACGGAAGAGTCGGACGGCCGGCCCCGCTATCCCCGGCACGGTCGCGGCTGCTGGCCCCATCAGCCCCGGAACGACACCTGCACCGAGGAGCCCAAGCACACGCTCCCGGCAAGCGTCGCCGCCACTCCCTCACCGACCCCCAGGTCAGCGCCCCATGTCCGCCAGCTTGGCGCGGAGCTGCAGTACGGACTTGGTATGGATCTGGCTGACCCGGCTCTCCGTGACGCCGAGAACATTGCCGATCTCGGCGAGTGTGAGGCCTTCGTAGTAGTAGAGGGTGACGACGGTTTTCTCGCGTTCGGGGAGCGTGTTGATGGCCCGGGCAAGCAGCCGCCGCAGCTCACGGTCCTCGGCAACCTCGACCGGGTTGTCGGCAGCCGTGTCCTCCAGGGTGTCCATCAGGCTCAGCCGGTCGCCCCCCTCGCCGCCAACGTGCAGCAGTTCCTCCAGGGCCACCACGTTGGCCAGCGACAATTGGCTGAACACCCCGTGGAGTTCTTCCAGCGCGATACCCATTTCCGAGGCCACCTCCGCTTCGGTCGGTGTGCGCCGCAGCTGGGCCTCCAGCGTGGCGTACGCCCGCTCGACCGCCCGGGCCTTCTGCCGTACCGACCGCGGGATCCAGTCCAGTGCCCGCAGTTCGTCGATCATCGCGCCCCGGATACGGGTGATGGCATACGTCTCGAACTTGATCGACCGCTCGGGTTCGAACTTCTCGATGGCATCGATGAGCCCGAAGACCCCGGAAGAGACGAAGTCGGCCTGCTCGACGTTGGGCGGCAGGCCGACGCTGACCCGGCCGGCCACGTACTTCACCAGAGGGGAGTAGTGCAGGATCAGCTGCTCGCGCAGCCGCCCGTCGCCCGAGGTCTTGTACGCGCGCCACAGCTCCTCCAGAGAGGTGGGCGCGGCGGGGCGCACGCTGCCGCGCGCGGCGGGGGGTGCGGCCGCGCGGTCAGACCCGGAGGTGTGCTGGGGCATTCGTCGCCTTGAGCCGTTCTGCCGAGACACTGGGGAACACGTGCGTGAGGTCGAATTACTCGTGAGCGTAGCGTGACTACAGTGTCGCGATGCGCGATGAAGGGTCGTTCGGGAGTGCGCAGATACGTTCCGCTGCCCGCACCCCCGGGTTACAGAAGGCGACGGTTCCACCCCCAGGGGGCAGAACCGTCGCCGTGAGTGCCCGGCGCGCGCTCCGTCTCACGCGACGTCGCCACCGACCGGTACGGGAACGGCCGAGGCCCCTCATCGCCGTCCGGTGACGGATGAGGCACACGAGCCGAAGCGCGGCAAACCTGGATTCTGCGATCATTCCCCTCACTTTTTCACCCGTTCGTCCCAGGTCAAGGACCGCCTCGCCGCGAACCTGCCGCACCCTTGGAAGCACGCGCCAACTCCCAGACAGCACCACACCTTTGAACGAACCCGAGTGACTGCAGCTCGAAGAGCTTGCCCTGCGCCACTTCCTCTGCCGTACCCGAGTCGTACGCCAGCCGCCGCGCGTCCGCCCCGCCCCGCGCGGGGACCGCTTCGAGCACTCGGCTCGCCACCGGATCGAGGAGGTCGCGCGCGACAATCGGCCCGCGCCGGGCGGGTGCGAGATCGCCGATGCTGCCGACCAGTTCGACGACCTCCGCGGCGTCGGTGACCACAACGGCTTCGCCACGGAGGAGTTGATGTACGCCGGCGGACAATCCACTGGTGACCGGCCCCGGCATGCCCATCATGTACCGGCCCAGCTCTGTCGCCCGTCGCGCAGTGACCAGCGACCCGCTGCGGAGTTCAGCCTCCACGACCACAGTGCCTCTGGTGAGAGCAGCGATGACCCGGTTCCGCAGGACGAAGCGACTGCGGGTCGGATGGTCGCCCGGCGGCAACTCGGCCACCACCAGGCCCTGTTCCGCCAGCCTCCCGATCAACTCCGCGTGACCTCGCGGGTAGGCATAATCGACTCCACAGGCCAGTACCGCGATCGTGGCCCCCTGCGCGGCAAGCGCGCCTCTATGAGCGGCACCGTCCACCCCATAGGCAGCCCCGGACACCACCGTCCAACCACGATCGGCAAGGCCCGAGCCGAGGGTGGCCGCCATGTGCGCGCCGTACTCCGTACAGGCTCTGGCTCCGACGACGGCAACGGATCGCAGCGCCCACAACCGCAGATTCGCGCTCCCCCGTACCCACAAACCGATCGGCCGCCCGTCCTCCAAATCGTCCAGCTGCCGCGGCCACTCCTCATCGCCGGGACAGACGAACCGGCCTCCCAGTGCAGCGACGGCAGCCAGGTCAGCGGCCGGCCCGGCAGACATGTCCACCCGAGCCGCTCGCAGGCGCAGCCCCGCGAACTTCTTCTTCGACACTCCCGCCGGCATTTCCCTCTCACCGGCCAGGGACTGTACGAGGTGGACCGGCGTCGTCTGCCGCAACCAACGTCCGACCGTCTCGTCACCCGGCTCAACGATGCGCGTCAACGCCGCGCGCGCTTCCCTCTCCTCTTCCCCCACGTCACGCATGTGCGGCCCCCTTACCGCCAGCCATCCGGCACACTGCTCTCTCCTCGATCCCCCGCATCTCCTGCCCTCTCCCCTTCTCTACGTACTCCCCCGACATCTCGGCACCCCGTCAGTCCGTCAATCCGGCATTCCGGTAGTCCGGTGCTCCGGTGCTCTGGCAGCGCCGTGTAACCGAAAGCGGTACATGGGCCGTCATTACGACCGCCCCACTCGGCCGGGCCCGACACGAGTTCGGTTCGCGCCCCACCTGTTCGGTCGTATGCGCGAAATGCCGTCACAATCCGAGTTCCGCCCCAGCCCGAACCCGCATGAGACACAGCCCGGACCATGGCGCACAGCGGCGGGTCCTACGCCCTCACGTGCGCCTCGCCCCTCCTCTGGGGCCCTCCCCCCCACCCGCCACCCCCTCCTCCTCCGCGCACGGCGTCCCGAAGGAGGGCCAGGGCATGACCCCAAACAGATCAGCCCAGCCTCCCGCCCCGGCGCCTCGCCGCCCCGGCAGCTCACCGGCGACGCCCCGCCTCTCCAGCCGGCGTCTCCCAGCCCGTCGGTCACTCCGGCCCCGTCGCCAGCGCCACCCCCCGCCTGATGCCCGTGCGCAATTCCAAGGCCCAGTTGACGTCCTCCGCGGTAGGGCGGTCGTGGCCGGCGAGGTCGGCGGATGTCCAGGCGACTCGGAGTACGCGGTCCATGCCGCGGGCGGTGAGCAGGCCGTTCTCCAGGTCGTGTTCGGCTTGTGCCATTGCTCCTGGGGCCACTTGCCAACGCGTCCGTAGTTCGTGGCCTGGCACCTCGCTGTTGGTACTCCAGGGCGTACCGGCGAAGCGGGTGGCAGCCCGATCGCGGGCGGTTCGTACCCGCTCGGCCACTTCGGCCGTGGATTCGGCTCCCCGGGTGAAAGAGAGCAGCTCGGAGCGCGCGACCGGCTCCACTGTCACCCTCAGGTCGATGCGGTCCATCAGCGGTCCCGACAGGCGGGCCCGATAGCTCCGGATGGTGGAAGGGCGGCATTCGCAGCCGCCCCCGAGCGTGCCGTGGCGCCCACAAGGGCAGGGGTTCGCGGCCAGGGCCAGCAGGAATCTCGCGGGCATGCGCATCATCCCGGCGGCTCGCGCGACCACGACCTGCCCGGACTCAAGCGGCTGCCTCAGCGCGTCGAGGACGCGGGCGCTGCACTCCGCCGCCTCGTCGACGAACAGGACACCGTGGTGAGCCAGCGACACGGCTCCCGGCCGGGGCAGGCCGCTGCCGCCGCCCACGAGTGACGCCATCGTCGCGCTGTGGTGAGGCGCGCAGTACGGCGGGCGCTCCACCAGCGGCTGTCCGGGTGGCAACGTGCCGGCTACCGAATGTACCGCCGTGACCTCCAGTGATTCCTTCGGTGACAGAGACGGCAGCAGCCCTGGAAGGCGTTCGGCGAGCAGAGTTTTGCCGGCTCCTGGTGGGCCCTTCAGGAAGATGTGATGGCGTCCGGCTGCCGCTACTTCCAGGGCCTTGCGGGCACCGTGTTGTCCCACGACGTCCGACAGATCGGGCAGGCGCTCTCCCGGCGCGCGCCCCGCACCGACCGCGTTGCCAGGGACGGCCAGCCCGGCCAGCAGCGGGTCCGGGCGGCCTTCCACCGTCGACCCGTCGTCTTCCTCTTCCGGTACCGGCTCGTCCGTGAGCACTGCGATCAGTTGCCGGAGGCTCCGTACGCCGAGGACGGAGACTCCTGGGACGAGCGATGCCTCGGCCACGGCCCTGTCCGGCACGACGACCTGGCGGTACCCGGCGTCGGCTGCGGCCAGGACGGCGGGCAGCACCCCGCGCACCGGCCGGACGCGGCCGTCCAGCCCCAGTTCGCCGATCATGACGAGGTCGGTCAGCTCACGCGGGTCGATCCGTTCCGCCGCTCCGAGCACCGCGCAGGCCACGGCGAGGTCGAAGCCGCTGCCTCCCTTGGGTACGGAAGCCGGGCTGAGTCCTACAGTCAGCTTCTTCTGCGGCCATTCGCCTCCGGAATTCACGATGGCGGCGCGCACTCTGTCCCGTGATTCGACCAGGCTCTTGTCGGGCAACCCGACCAGGGTGAAGGCTGCCACGCCCGGCTCCAGGTCCGCCTGGACCTCGACGACCACACCCTCGACGCCGACCAGCGCGACCGAGCACGTACGGGCGAATCCCATCAGGACACCCCCCGGACATGCTCCAGGAGAGGCGCGCCCCGGGCCGGCAGCAGCACGCCGATCACATCGATGCGCACCCCGCCGGGCGGTGGCCCGCCGTGCTGCTCCAGCCAGCGTTCCGCCAGGCGGCGAAGGCGCGCGGCCTTTTCGGGCCGTACGGCCGCCATCGGGTGTTCGTACGCACCCGCACGCCGGGCCTTGACCTCGCAGAGCACCAGCGCGTCACCGTCGGCGGCCACGATGTCGACCTCGCCTTCCTGGCACCGCCAGTTGCGGTGCAGGATGCGCATGCCGACTGAGATCAGGTGTCGGGCCGCGAGGTCTTCTCCGTACTGTCCGATCGCGCGTCGCGCGCCTGTGACATGCGGGGTGCTCGCGGTGAGCCGGGCGGCGGAGTCACGGGCACGGACCCGGCGGGGGCGTCCCCGGGAGTTCGGCCGACGGCTCTGGGCGGGTGTGATCGTCCGGGCGTCATGGACGGGCGATGTGTGCTGGGAGGTTCCTCTGCCGCTTCCGTTCGCGGCGGCTGTCCGGGGCTTTCCCTCATGCCCGTCCGCGGCTGTCCGGGGCTTTCCCTCAGGACTGACGCTGTGCGTAGCGTTCTGTGTGGCGTTCACTCGGCACCACCTCCGGCACCGACTGTGACGCTCCAGCCCAGATCTATTGGATCTTGGTGGATAACCAGGCTGATGTGGATAACTCGGTCACCCGTCCGAGCGAATCCACGCCGATGGCGGGCCGGCTGCAAACCGATGGCCAGCTCCACGCCAGGCGCCAGGCGTCACGTACCAGGCGTCAGGCATCAGATGTCAGGAGGCAGCGTCGTCCCCCCGCCCCACCCCGACACCTCAGCTCCCCGGCAGATCCAGATCGCTCTTGTTCAGCTCCTCGATGTTCACGTCCTTGAACGTCAACACACGCACCTGTTTCACGAAGCGAGCCGGTCGGTACATGTCCCAGACCCAGGCATCCGCCATCGAGACCTCGAAAAAGACCTCTCCCTGAACGGAGTGCACCTGCATCTCGTAGTCGTTCGTGAGGTAGAAGCGGCGTTCAGTCTCGATCACGTATTTGAACAGCCCGACGACGTCGCGGTACTCCCGGTAGAGCTTCAGCTCCATCTCGGTCTCGTACTTTTCGAGGTCCTCGGCGCTCATGGCAGATCCCCTTCAGCCGTGCGTCCCCCTATTGTGCGTCAGACGCTCTCGCTAGCCAGCAGCACTGGCGCGCCAGGGGGCCCTTCGTCGAGCAGTGTGCGCAGCAGCTCGGCGAACGTGGTCGGATACACCGTCTCATGCGATCTGGAAAGTTCTTCCGAAGTCCACCACCTCAGTCCGGACACGCTGCGTCGTTCCAGGTCCGTCTGCCCCGACATCTCCGTTGCAGTCCGGTCCGTGCGAGCCAGGAAGTACCACTCGTCCTGGTCCCAGCGCCGCCCGTCGAAGGGGAAGGAGCAGTGGCGCTTCCACAGCAGCGGGCCGAGCCGTACGTCTGTGATGCCGGTTTCCTCGGCCAGCTCTCTGACCGCGGCTTCCTCGCGGGTCTCCGCGCCCTCCAGGCCGCCGCCCGGCGTGAACCACCACGTGTTGGAGGGGTCGGCCGGTTCGTAGCCGTGCAGCAGCAGGACTCGGTCGTCCGGGTCGAGCAGCACCACTCGTGCCACCTGCCGCACCTCTACCGGCAGATCGTCGGTCGTTCCCGTGCGCCCATCGCCCGGCTCCCCACCCGGCACGCCACCATCCGCCTCGTACGGCGCTTCGTTCACTTCATTTTTCTCAGCCACTCTCGCGCCCCTTGCGTCCCATACGTCGCGCCAAAGGCCCGTACGCCGCGCCGCCAAGGATCATCACCGCGCCGACGACGACCGCGATGACGATGGTCCGCACCGGGCCCGGCTGCGAGGTGCCGCCGGGCATCGCCGCGAAGCCCGCCGGCCGTTCCACCATCCCCATGCTGCCGAGCGGCCACGCCCTGGCGTCCACCCGCGCGTCCACCGCGCTCCGTGGCACGGCACCGTGGTCGCCGTCCTTGAGGTGGGTGCGCGAGTCCAGGGAGTCGTTGCGGTGGTCGCCGAGCAGGAAGAGCCGGCCCGCCGGGACCTTCGAGCTGAAGCCGGTCGGCGAGGCCGGGCCCGCGGCCTGAAGATACGGTTCTTCAACGGGCTTTCCGTTGAGCGTCAGCCGGCCGTCCTTGCTACAGCAGGCGACCGTGTCGCCGCCCACCCCGACGACCCGCTTGACCATCGGCACGTTGCCCCACACCGAGTCGCGGAACACCACGACGTCACCGCGCCGGATCTCCGCGCCGTCCACCTGCTCGGCCAGCACCCGGTCGCCCACTCCGATCGTCGGGGCCATCGAGTCGGTCGGCACCGTATAGGGGCGGTAGAGCAGCGCTCCCCATACGAAGCCGCCCAGGAACAGCACGCAGCCGACGGCCACGACCAGACCGGACAGCACACTGCCCGTCGTCCGGCCGCGGCCGCCGCTCGTACGTTCCTTGCTGCTGCTCATCCCGCGCTCCCGCCCCGCGAGCACGGCCCGCGTCGAAGAGTTGGGACGGCACCCTACCCGGGGGTACGTTCCCCAGTCAGCACCGTGAGCCGGAACGACGGAACACCCGGCATGCAGCATGTGCACAACGGGTGTTCCGGTCCTGCCGGCCTTCACCTGGCCGCGTTCCTCGTATGCGGCCGGGATAGCGCTCAGTCCGAGGCCTGTCCCACCGGACGCGCCGCTTGTGCGGCCCGCTTCCGGCGGCGCCAGAGCACGATCGGCACCGCGCCCGCGAGGCCCATCGCCGCCGGCGCCGCAGCCGCCGCCGTGTTCAGCGCGGGCTGGTCGAACGTGTCCGGCACCGAGAGCCACGACCAGCGGTTGATCGGCCAGGCGATGGTGAACGCGCGGCCCACGACCTGCTTCACCTCGACCGTGCCGTTGCCCTTGAGGTTGGTGTGATAGCGCGAGTCCAGGGAGTCCTGGCGGTGGTCGCCCATGACCCAGATGCTGCCCTTGGGCACCGTGAGCTTGTCGATCTCCTTGTCACCGCAGGGCGTGTTGCCGGGGAAGAGGTACGAGTCCTCCTTCAGCGCCGTGCCGTTGACCATGACCGGCCCGTTGCCGTGGCACTCCACGGTGTCGCCACCGACCGCGATGACCCGCTTGATCAGGTCCTTCTCCTCGGACGACGGCATCAGGCCGATGAAGCTGAGGACCTGCTGGATCGCGTTGGGCTCGGGGGTCGGCACCTCGTTCAGCCAGCCGCCCGGGTCGTGGAAGACGACGACCTCGCCGCGCTCCGGCTCGGAGCCGAACCACGGGGTCAGCTTGTCCACCAGCACCCGGTCCCCGCGCTGCAGGGTGTCCTGCATCGAGTCGGACGGGATGGAGAACGCCTGGACCAGGAAGGTCTTGATGATCAGCGCCAGGACCAGCGCGATCCCGATGAGGATCGGCAGCTCTTTCCAGAAGGCACGCGGCTTCTTGCCCTTCTTCACGCTGCCGCTCTCCTCCTCGTCCGCCGGCTGTTCCTTGTCCATCGGCACTCCGGGGCCCGCCGGCTGCCCGGAGCCCGCCGGCTGTCCCGCGTCCGCCGGCCGTGCCGGTCCTCCGGACGCCGCGGGCTGTGAGGACTCACCGTTTCCCGCAGGCTCTTCGGGCTCTTCGGTACCGGACCGCGCGCCGACCGCCAAGTCCCCCACATCCACTCCTTGCTCCTCGCCACCGCCCACCCGACAGTCGGGGCAGGCCCACCACTCCCATAACGAGCGGGAGTTCCGCAGGGGTCGGGAGTACGGACAAACCGTCGGAGGACACACTATGCGGCGCCTGCCCCGCCGTCGCCCTCGCACCCGGCGCGTCGCGCACGCTCGCGTAGGTGTCGGGCTCCGCCAGACGGCGCCAGTGCCCCACCGGCCACCCGATGACCACGGCCCGGCCGACGACGCTGTCCACCGAGATCGTCCCACGGTACGGCTCGTCCAGGTGATACCGCGAGTCCGCCGAATTGGAGCGGTGGTCGCCCATCACGAAGATCCGCCCGACGGGAACCTTGACCTCGAACGCGAACTGTGAGGGCGGATTGCCCGGATGTATGTACGGCTCGTCCAGGGCTGTGCCGTTGACCGTGACGCGGCCCTGCTTGTCGCAGCACTTGACGGTGTCGCCGCCGACGCCCACGACGCGCTTGATCAGGTCCTGCTCGTCGGCCGAAGGAAGCAGCCCGATGAACGTCATGAATTCCTTGGCCTGCTTGACCCCTACCGGGTCGTCGGCGGCCTTGACCTGCTCGCCCTTGAGCCAGCCCCCGGGGTCCTTGAAGACGACCACGTCGCCGCGCTCGGGTTCCGAGCCGAACCAGGGGGTGAGCTTGTCGACCAGTACGCGGTCGCCGATTTGGATCGTCTGCTCCATGGAGCCGGAGGGGATCACGAACGCCTGCACGAGGAAGGTCTTGAGCACCAGCGCGATGGCCAGGGCCACACCGATGAGGATCGGTATTTCCTTGAGGTAGGAGCGGCGCCTGCGGCGCTTGATGCGGCGTGCCTGACGCCGCCGCTCGGCCCGGCCCCCGGTGGCCCGTCCCGGCCTGGTCGTACGAGTGACGACGCCCGCTTCCCCGCCGGTCCCGGCGCCGTACGGGCCGCCCCCGAACCCTCCGTTGCCGTGGGAACCGCCCCCGTACTCCCCGTACGAGGCCTCCGCGTCCGTCTCGCCCGCGTGCGCGGCCTCCTGGTGCCCGTGCCTGGGCCGCCCCCGGTTACCCATGGCTGCCGGCCGGGCCCGGTATGGCGTCGAAGGAGCGTGGGCGGTCCACGGCCGTCCAGTGGCCCACCGGCCAGGCGATCCAGTCGGCGCGGCCGATCACCTTGCCGACCGGGACGGTGCCGCCGCCCGGTTCGCCGAGGTGGTCCCGTGAGTCCCGTGATCTGTCGCGGTGGTCTCCCATGACCCACAGCTTTCCCTCGGGCACCACGATGTCGAACGGGTCGGAGGACGGCGCGTCCCCCGGATACAGGTATCCCTCGTCCACCGGTTCGCCGTTCACCTTGATCCGCCCCCGTTTGTCGCAGCAGGTCACCCGGTCCCCGCCGACGCCGATCACGCGCTTGATGTAGTCCGTGTCGGCGGGCTGCGCCAGGCCCAGCGCCGCGCCCGCACCCCGTACCAGACCCGTCACCGGGTTCTCCTCCGGTTCGCTCTGCAGGAACGAACCGGTGCCGTCGAAGACGATCACATCGCCTCTGCGCGGCTCACCGCCGAAGCGGTACGCCAGCTTGTTGACCAGCACCCGGTCGCCGATCCGCAGCGTGTTCTCCATGGAGGAGCTGGGGATCAGGAAGGGCTGCACGACGAAGGCGCTGAGCAGCAGGACGAAGGTCACACACAGGGCGAGCAGCAGTACCGGGCGGCGCCACAGGGCGGCCAGGCCCGATCCCAGCCGGGACGCGAGCCACCGGAGAGGGGCTCGTTGCCGCCGCGCCTGCTTCGAGGGCTCCTCGGCCTGTTCCCGGGGCTCCACCCGCTCGTCCTCCGGCCGGTCCTTCTGCCGGCGCTGCCGTGCCCGGGAAGCGTGCGCGGAAAAACGCGCGGAGCGCGACCCCTGCTCCGGCCCCTGGTCGGGGGCGGGAGAGCGGTCGCGCTCCGAAAGCTGTGCGTCGGTGTCCATCGGACCCTGAGCCTATCCGGCCGGTCCAGGACGCCGGACGTCTGTTCAGTTGTCGCGCTTCTCCTTGATCTTCGCGGCCTTGCCGCGGAGCTCACGGAGGTAGTACAGCTTGGCGCGACGCACGTCACCGCGGGTCACCAGCTCGATCTTCTCGACGATCGGGGTGTGCACGGGGAAGGTGCGCTCGACGCCGACGGAGAAGCTGACCTTGCGGACCGTGAAGGTCTCGCGCACGCCGGCGCCCTGGCGGCGGATGACGACGCCCTTGAACTGCTGCACACGGGAGCGGTTGCCCTCGATGACGCGCACGTGGACGTTGACGGTGTCACCCGGGCGGAAGGCCGGGATGTCGCTGCGCAGCGACGCGGAGTCGACGGAGTCGAGAAGGTTCATGACCTACTGCTTTCTTCGTTGATGCCACAGGTCATCAACGGAACTGGAAATATCGATGAGGTTGCCGTTCCGTCGGGCGGGCGTCGTTCCCCCTGTGGCAGGGGCGCGCGCCGGACGCACACAGCAGCGGCCTATTCTTCCACGTCGTGACGCGTACGCCCAAATCGGCCGTGCGTTCCCGGCGCCCAGCCGAGGATCGAGAGGGTCTCGCGGTCCTTCTTGTCGAAGGCGGCCGGGTCGGCGCGCTCGATGAGGTCGGGGCGGTTGCGGTCCGTACGGCGGAACGCCTCGTCGCGGCGCCAGCGGGCGATCTTTCCGTGGTGTCCGCTGAGCAGCACCTCGGGGATGCCGCGGCCGCGCCACTCCGGAGGCTTGGTGTAGACGGGCCCTTCCAGGAGGTCCGCCATCGCGCCGGGCGCGAAGGAGTCGTCCTGGTGGGAGGCGGAGTTGCCCAGGACGCCGGGCAGCAGCCGGGCGATGGCCTCGACCATGACCAGGACGGGGGCCTCGCCGCCGGCCAGGACGTAGTCGCCGATGGAGACCTCGCGTACGTCCACGCGGTCGCCGTACTCCTCGATGACGCGGCGGTCGATGCCCTCGTAGCGGGCGGGGGTGAAGACCAGCCAGGGCTTCTCCGAGAGCTCGACGGCGAGCTGCTGCGTGAAGGGTTTGCCGCTCGGTGTGGGGACGACGATGACCGGGTCGCCCTCCTGGGAGTCGATGACCGAGTCCAGCGCCTCGCCCCACGGCTCGGGCTTCATGACCATGCCGGGGCCGCCGCCGTACGGGGTGTCGTCGACGGTGTTGTGCTTGTCGTGGGTCCATTCCCGCAGGTCGTGGATGCGGACGTCCAGCTGGCCGCGGGCGCGCGCCTTGCCCACCAGGGAGACGTTCAGCGGTTCCAGGTACTCGGGGAAGATCGTGACGACGTCGAGACGCATTACGCGTCCTCGCCGGCGTCGCGGGCCGAGGCCACCTCGGCCTGGCTGTCGTCGAGCAGGCCCGGCGGGGGGTCGATGACCGCCTTCTGCTCCGCCAGGTCGATCTCCGGCACGATCTCGGAGACGAAGGGGATCATGATTTCGCCACCGTCCGGGCGCCGGACGATCAGCAGGTCCTGGTAGGGCAGGTGGGAGATCTCGGCGATGCGCCCGACCTCCGTGCCGTCGGTGGTCACCACGTCGAGGTCGACGAGCTGGTGGTCGTAGAACTCCTCGGGGTCCTCGGGGACCTCTTCGGGGTCCACCTCCGCGATCAGCAGCGTGTTGCGCAGGGCCTCGGCGCCCGTACGGTCCCGCACGCCCTCGAAGCGCAGCAGCAGGCGCCCGCTGTGCACCCGGCCGGTCTCGATGGTCAGCGGGCCGGTGGCGGGCGGGTCCGTGGCGAGTACGGCGCCGGGCGCGAGCCGCAGCTCCGGCTCGTCGGTACGCACCTCGACGGTGACCTCGCCCTTGATGCCGTGGGCGCGGCCGATCCGCGCGACTACCAGCTGCACAGTGGCCCCTCTTCGCGGCCGGCCGCCCGCCGCTCGCGCGGTGGCGGTCCTCGCCTCGTGATTCGTCAATCGGTGATTACGGTCATGCCTGCATCGTCGCAGATGCCTACGACAACGGGCCGGGGTGAGCCGTAGCCCTCCCCGGCCCGTGCCGGTACTACCTGGTCCGGGAGTACCCCGGTGCCCCGTTTCTGCTCAGCGGACCTGGTCCACGTCGACGAGGTCGACCCGGATGCCACGGCCGCCGATGGCGCCTACGACCGTCCGCAGGGCACGCGCGGTGCGGCCGTTGCGGCCGATCACCTTTCCGAGGTCGTCGGGGTGGACCCGGACCTCCAGAACGCGCCCGCGGCGCAGGGTGCGCGAGGCGACCTGCACGTCGTCGGGGTTGTCGACGATGCCCTTTACGAGGTGCTCGAGGGCCTCCTCGAGCATGATCAGGACTCGGTCGACTCGGAGGTGGACTCGGCCTCGGCCTCGTCCGCCTTCTTGTCAGCCTTCTTCGCCTTCGGGGTGATCGCCTCACCCTTCGGCTCGTCGCCGGCGTCCTTGGCCAGGGCCTCGAACAGGGCGCGCTTGTCGGCCTTCGGCTCGGCGACCTTCATCGGCGCCGGGGCGGGCAGGCCCTTGAACTTCTGCCAGTCGCCGGTGACCTTGAGGATGGCCATGACGGGCTCGGTCGGCTGCGCGCCGACACCCAGCCAGTACTGGACACGCTCGGAGTCGACCTCGATGCGCGAGGGGTTCTGCACCGGGTGGTACAGACCGATCTCCTCGATGGCCCGGCCGTCACGGCGGGTACGGGAGTCGGCGACGATGATGCGGTAGTGAGGCGCGCGGATCTTACCCAGACGCTTCAGCTTGATCTTGACTGCCACGGGAGTGGTGTCTCCTGGTCTTGACGTGGTTGGGCACAACGGGATGCCACGTGGGGTTGCGGTACTCGGGTGCCCGATGGACGCGTCAGCCGGAGGAGAGAGGGGTCCTGTGCGGCTGTCGAGTACAGCTAGCCATTGTGCCACACCCCTCCAGGTCAGCCGACCGCGGCCACCTCGGGAATACGGAACGGTTTGCCGCAGCCGCCGCAGACGATGGGCGCCTGAGCCAGCACGGACGGAACAACCCGGACATTTCTTCCGCAATCACATACAGCCTTGACACGCACGCCGCCACCGGACGAGCCGTGCCGCGCGGCCGGGCCGCGGAAGCTGCGGGCGCTGTCGGCCGTGGTCGCGGCGGAGTGCGCCTTCAGGGCTCTGGCGAGCCGCTCGATGGTGGGGCGGTATCGCCTCCGGGCCTCGGGGTTGAGCGTCACCAGCGAGAAGCCGCTGCTCGGGTGCGGCTCGTCGACGTGGTCGAGGCCCAACTCCTCGGCGATCGCGAGGAATCGACGGTTGTGGTAGCGGCCGGCGCGTGAGGTGTCGCGGACGCCGCGGGCGGCGGCGATGCCGTGGACTGCCTCGTGCAGCAGCCGTTCGAAGGAGAGCTCGGCGCCACAGGCGGACGAGGATTCTCCGATCAGGGACTCGGGCGCGGCCAGGTCCGGCAGCTCGGGGTGGTGCCGTTGAATGTCGGCCCACGCGAGCGCCAGTTCGGCGGCGAGAACAGGCGGTGTCGTGCTCACGTCGTGACAACGAGCCGGGCCCGTCCAGTGTTCCGATTACGGGGCATCTCAAATAATTTGCACGTACCGGTCAGTTTCTGGTCATCGGTTCCGAGGACGGCGTGTGCGCAGAACTGCGGAGAAGGCGCGCGACAGGTGGCAAGCCGGGGCGTACCCGCGCGTACGCCCCGGCGCGTAAGAGTTGTGTACGCGCCGGGGCATCCGATGCCCGTGGGCCGCGGCGTGACGCCTGGGGAGCCCGGTGGGACTCAGTAGGCGCGCGCGACGACGGCGATGCTACCGGGGGCGTCGTCGGCGTCGGGCACCGACCCGTCCTCGCCCACCAGACACCGTACGGTCACGGCCTGCTCGGCAAGCCGGGCCTCTCCCTCCGCGCCGAGCACCGCCCACGGGATACGGGCCCAACCGCCCGCGGCCGCCGCCTCGACGGCCTCCTCTGCGGTCGTCACGTCGGTGGTGCACGACTGCCGGCGTTCGCGGGACTGCCGCAGAAGCAGCGCCTGGTCCAGGACCGCGGGGAGAAGGGCGGCGAGCGCGTCGAGCCGGACCGGCTCCTTGCCTCCGGGGATGCGGCGGACCAGCATCGCGGTGCCGTTCTCCAGGTCGCGCGGGCCGACCTCGACGCGGAGCGGCACGCCCTTCAGTTCCCAGTCCACCGCACGGCGCCCGAACGGGGTGTCCGTACGGTCGTCGACCTGGACCCGTACGCCCGCCGCCTTCAGTGTGTCGCCGATCCGCCGGGCTTCGGCCGATACGGCGTCGTCCCCCTTGACCGCCACGACCACGGCCTGGACCGGGGCCAGCCGCGGCGGGACGCGCAGGCCGTGGTCGTCGCCGTGCGACATGGCCAGCGCGCCGATCATGCGGGTGGAGCTGCCCCAGGAGGTCTGCCAGACCAGTTTCTGCTTGCCTTCCTTGGAGAGGTACCGCGTGTCGAAGGCGCGCGCGAAGTTCTGGCCGAGTTCGTGGCTGGTGCCCATCTGGAGAGCCTTGCCGTCACCCGTCATCGCTTCGAGGGTGAGGGTGTTGACCGCACCGGCGAACCGTTCCACCGGGGTCTTGCGGCCGGCCACGACGTCGATGGCGAGGACGTTGACCATGAAGTCGGCGTAGACGTCGCGGTGGATGCGGACGGCGTAGTCGCGCGCCTCCTCATAGGTGGCGTGCGCGGTGTGGCCTTCCTGCCAGAGGAACTCCGTCGTACGGAGGAAGGCCCGCGGCCGCATCTCCCAACGGACGGCGTTCGCCCACTGGTTGATGAGCAGGGGGAGGTCGCGGTAGCTCTGCACCCACTTGGAGAAGTACTCGTTGACGATGGTCTCGGAGGTGGGCCTGATGACGGCCGGCTCCTCCAGCTCCTTGCCGCCGCCATGGGTGACCACAGCCAGTTCGGGCGCGAAGCCCTCGACGTGCTCGGCCTCCCTGGTCAGGTACGACTGCGGGATCAGGAGCGGGAAATACGCGTTCTGGGCACCGGCTTCCTTGATGCGCGCGTCCAGCTCCTGCTGCATCCGCTCCCAGAGCCCGTACCCGTACGGTCGGATGACCATGGTGCCGCGCACCGGCCCGTTGTCGGCCAGCTCTGCCTTGCCGACCAGGTCCTGGTACCAGCGGGGAAAGTCGTCCGCCTGGGGTGTGAGAACGGGGGGCATCGCCATGGCGCGCATGGTACGGGCGCGGCCCCCGGCGTCGGCAAACGGAATTGCACCCCGGCGCACTGAGGGGCGCGCGGGAGACAACCCCGGCGCACCCCTGGACTCCGACCCGGATGGGGAGTTGTCTGGAATGCGGGGGCGCACGACGCGAACACAGGGGCGGGACACGGGGGCGATCGACACGGAACAGCTTCGGGTTCTCGGCGGATTGGGGCGCTTTCGATGACACCCACGCTCGTACGGCATCACCTCCGGCAGTCCGGCTCACCCGGATCGTACGGCTCGTCCGCACCGGCCGACTTCTGCGAGCGCGCCCGTGACTGGGCCGAGATCCAGGAGCGGATGCTGGTGCCGCTGTACGAGGCCGTCTACGACCGCCTGACTGTCGGCCCGCACACCAGGCTGCTGGGGCTGGGCTGCGGTTCCGGGCTCGCGCTGCTGATCGCCGCTGCCCGCGGTGCGCAGGTCTGCGGTGTGGACGCGGACGAGAAACGGCTGAATCTGGCGCGTGAGCGGCTGACGCCCGACGCGGCGCGGGAGGGCCGGGGTGGCGCGGACCGTGCCACCTTGCTGGCGTGCGGCGGCCCCGAGCGGGCGGCCGACCCCGGCGGCTCCGCGTTCAACCTGGTGACGGCCTTTCACCCGGTGGGCTGCGTCAGCAGCATCGAGGGGCTGACGGCTTCGCTGGTGACGGCCGCCGGGCTCGCGGAGCGCGGCAGCCCTGTCGTGCTGGGCGGCTGGGGCCCGGTGGAGCGGTGCGCCACGGCCGGTGTCCTGCGGGTGGCCCAGCGGCTGGCGGACCCGCTGCGCACGGCGGGCGGCTGGCGGCCCAGCGGCCGTGACGACCTTGAGGACCTGGCCGACCGTGCGGGCCTGCGGCCCGACGGGTCGGGGCGGGTGGCGTGCCCGTTCGGCTACGGGGATTTGCCGAGCGCGGTGCGGGGGCTGCTGTCCACGGGCCTGTTCGACGCGGCGTTGGAAGTCACCGACCAGGCGCAGGTGGAAAAGGAACTGGGCGAGGCGCTCCATCCGCACCAGCTCCCGGACGGCACGGTGTGGATGGCGAACGTGTTCCGTTATCTGATCGCCCGTACGTGATTTTTGCGCAGTCCTCGATGTTCTGACCTCAGCGAACCCGTCGTTGCCCGCCCGCCTGCCGAACACTGCCCGCGCCGCGCTCCGCATCCATTCTTACGCCGTTAGACGGGGCGCGGCGCGGGAGGCACCGTGGTTGCCCGGGCGCCAGTGCCGGTCTTCCGCGCCCCTTTGCCGGGGTCCGGAAGCGTCACCGCCCGCATCCCGTCCGTTCACCCGCACGCGGTATAGCCAATATCCAGAATTCTGTTTACTGTCAATTCCATGAACGGCATCGACGAACGGTTCCTGACCCGCAACGGGCACGCCGCCCGACGACTCTCGGCCCTGTTGATCAACCGGCCCACCGAAGGCGAGGCCGCACGGCTCCCCCGGGTGCGCGACCTCGCCGCCGAGCTGGGGGTCGGCAACGGGACAGTGCAGGCGGCGCTCCAGCTCTTGGAGGAATCGGGCGCGATAGAGACCGTGGCCCGCGGCCACCTCGGCACCTTCCTCGTACGCGCCGACCGCGCCGTGCTGTGGCGCCTGGCCGGCCTGGGCACCGTCCTCGCCGCGATGCCACTGCCCTACTCGCGCAGGTACGAGGGCCTGGCCACCGGCCTGCGGGCCGCTTTCGAGGAAGCCGGCGCGCCTTTCGCGATCACTTTCATGCGCGGCGCGGCCGCCCGCGTCTCCGCGCTACTGGACGGGAAGGTCGATCTTGCGGTGCTGTCCCGCTTCGCCGCGGACCAGTTGATGGAGCAGCACCCGGTCGATCTGATCGCGGATCTGGGACCGGCCACCTATGTGGGGGCCCACGGGCTGCTGCTACGGCATGGCGTGAAGCTCGACACGGAGGGCTTGCGGGTCGCCGTGGACCACGCCTCGGAAGACCAACGCGCCCTCGCCGAGAGGGCTTTCGGCGACCGCCGGGACGTGACCTGGCTGGAGAGCTCGTACATGCAGCTCTACGACCTGTTCACGCACGACCGCGCCGACGCGACCGTCTGGAACCTCGACGAGGTGCAGGGGCAGCTCGGTGGAGAGGTGGACGTCCTGCCGCTCGGCGACGAGATCACCCGCGATCTTTCGTTGCGCAATTCCAGCGCGGCGCTGATAGCGCGCAGCGAGGGCAGCGAGGCGCTGGCGGCGGTGAGCGGGGCGCTCGATCTGAAGGCCGTCACCAGCCTGCAGGACGAGGTGCTGCGAGGGGAGCGCACGCCTTCGTACTGAGGAGGACGAGCGTGGCCCCCCGGGGGCGCGAGCATCTCCGCCGGCAGCACCGTCCGGTTCACGCCAACCGCCGTGGGGGTTGGTCCCGCACACCCAAAACCAAAATCCTGCTTATTGCCTTAGGGGAGGAAGGCCTATGGAAGCCCTGCTGGCACAGCGCATCCGGCTCTTCGTCGAGAGCGGTCGCGTGCGGCCCGAGACCGCCGCTTTCGTCCGGGCCGAGCTGGACGCACTGGCCGCCGAGGGGTGTGCCGTCACCGAGGACTCGGCGGGCATGCTCACCAGCCACCTGCTGATGGCGCTGACCCGGTTGCAGGACGGTGAACCGGTGGAGCAGTTCCGCACCGACGCCGAGGTGGCCGCGGAGCTGGCGGACCATCCGGAGGCCGTCCGGCGGGCCCGCACCGTCTCCCTGCGGGCCGAGCGTGCCCTCGGCTCCCCGCTCCCCGAATCCGAGATCGGCTTCCTGGCGATGCATTTCGCCGTACTGCGAAGGGACACACCATGACGAGGATCCTCACCGGCGGTCTCGGCAAGGCGGAGGTCGCGAACATCGTGGAGCGACTGGCGCTGGACGGTGTCGAGGTCGTGGTCACCAACGACATGGACGCGGCGACGCAGTTGCGGGCCGGCCGGGCCGACTACTTCCTGGGCACCTGCCAGACCGGGGCCGGGGCGTCGCTGGGCGTCCTGGTGGGGCTCATGGGTACCACCGCCTGCCACACCTTCGGCCGCTCGGTCCCGTCGGAGGGTGAGATCGACGCCCTGCTGGACCAGGGCAAGAAGGTGTTCGGTTTCGCCGTCGACCAGATCGAGGCGATAACGCCCGCGCTCGCGGAAGCCATCGCCGCCCGCGCCTGAACAGTCCAGAGCCTTCCCCGGGCCGGGACAGCCTCGGCCCCGGCGGGCCGTACGCCCAGATGACGTGCCAGGGCACAAAGGAGTGAACCCGTGAGCAGCACCGTCCTCTCCGCGAGCACCGGTCTCGACTTCCCGCTCGCGCAGAAACTGACCGTCGTGGCCCTGTGCGCGCTGACCGCCTTCCTCTCGCACCTGGCGCTGGCCGTCTTCAACGACGGCGTGCGGCCCTTCATGCTCGACTTCATCCAGGGGCGTACGACGCGGAGCGCCACCACGGCGGTGTCCTTCGGGCTCTCCGCCGGGTTCGTCTTCGGGCTGGGCGCGCCGATGGCGCTTTCCTCCGGAGTGCTCAACCCGTGGCTGGTGTTCCTGCCCACCGACGTCCTGGGCCTGCTCGCGCCGAGGAAATGGCTCGCGCCGCTGCTCGGCGGCGCGTGGGGCGCGGTGATCGTGTTCGGTCTGAACGGCGCCAACGACCTCGCGCACGACCTTCCGGTCGACTTCCTGACGGCCATGCAGCAGATGGCGACGCCGATTCTCTTCCTCTTCACGCTGTTCCCGGTGCTGGCGATCACCAAGCAGTTCGGGAAGCTGCTCGGTGCTCTGGCGGGCGTGGTGGAGCTGGTGCTCGTCGTGCTGACGATGGAGCTGTGGCCCGGTGTGTTCGCGGGGGCACCGGCCATGGCGGTCGGCGTGTTGCTGCTCATCGGCTTCGCGGTGGCCAAGGACGTACGGCGACGCAGAGCGGAGCGGGCCGCTGCGGAGACGAAGGGCGGGGCCGCGGACATCCCCGGTGGTCCGGGGGAGGAAGATCCGATGGCGTCGCTGTTCGGCGCCAGCGCGGCCCGGCTGCGCCGGCATCTGCCTCTGTTCATGGTGCTGGGCGCGGGTGTCTGCCTCTTGTCCCAGCTGCATGTGTTCGGCGGCGGTGAGGCGACCAGCTTTCTGATCGCCAAGGGGCAGTACACGGAAGCGGCGCAGGTCGACTTCTACCGAGCCTTCGGGTTCATTCCGCTGATCGCCACCACCGCGCTGGCTTCCGGTGCGTACGGCATCGTCGGCTTCACGCTCGTCTACCCCGTCGGCTATCTGCTGCCGAGCCCCTGGCTGGCGGTGGTCTGCGGCGCGCTGGTCTTCGCCGCGGAGGTGCTGGCGCTGAGCTGGATCGGGAGGGTGCTGGGGAGGCTGCCTTCGGTGCGCGACTCATCGGAGTATGTGCGCGGCGCCATCGGCGACACGCTGCAACTGGCCATCGTCTTCGGCTCGTTGATGGCTGCCGACGCCATGGGCGGCGGGCTCGGGATCCTCATAGCCGGCGGCCTCTACCTGCTCAACGAGGCAACAGGGCGGGTGGTCGTCCGGATGGCCGCCGCTCCGGCCGCGGTCGTCGTCTGCGGCATCGTCCTGAACCTCTTGTACTGGCTGGGCCTCTTCACCCCGATCCCCTCCTGACCAGGCGTGTCGGTACGCCGGGAAGGCAGCACGTCATGCATCGTCCGCTGCAGACCGTCACCGGGCCGCTGCCCGTGTCCTCCGTCCGGGGACCCGTGCTCGCCCATGAGCACCTTGCCCTCGACCTCACTCGCCCCACCGACCGCGGTGCCTCGCTGGAGGCCCGGCACGCCCCGTCGGTGACCAGGGAGTTGGCGCTTCTCCGGCAGCGGTTCGGGCTGTCGCTGGTCGTCGAGCTGACCTGCCGGGGCATGGGCCGGGACCCGGCCGCTCTGGCACGCGTCTCCCGGGAGTCGGGCGTCGCGGTCGTCGCGGGCACCGGCTGGTACCACGAAGTGTTCCATCCGCCGGAGGTGGCCGGCGCCTGCGTCGGTGACCTGGCGGGCGCCCTCGTCGAAGAGATCGAGAACGGGCTGGGTGCCGACCGCGTCCGCCCCGGCGTCATCGGAGAAGTCGGCAGCCACGGGAACGCGCCGAGTGAGGCGGAGGCCCGCACACTCACGGCGGCCGCGCATGCCGCCGTCGCGACCGGGCTGTCGTTGGCCACCCACGCGCAACTGGGGCGCGGCGGTCTCGCCCAACTGGATCTGCTCACGGCGGCGGGTGCGCCGCCGCACCGGATCAGCATCGGGCACCAGGATCTGCTCGACGATCCCGCGGTGCACCGGAAGCTGGCGGCGGCAGGTGCGTATGTCGCCTTCGACACCGTCGGCAAGGAGAGCTACCAGAGTGACGCGGCCCGGCTTCGGTTGCTGCTCGCGCTGCTGGACGCCGGGCATGCCGACCGCGTGCTGCTCAGCTGCGACATCTCGCGGCACGGCTACCTGACCGACGAGGGCGGTCACGGGTACGGACACCTGTTCCGGGCGTTTCTGCCGAAGCTGCGGGCCGCCGGAGCCGACGAGGACCTGATCGATCTGCTGACCCGCCGCAACCCGCTGCGGTTCCTCACCGGCAGGGACGAGACGGCCCGGCTCGCATCGGGTGACCGCACGGGGCGGCGGGTGCCGGCATGAGCACACGGTTGCCCAAGACGTACCCGTTGCCGACCGTCGCGCTGGAGGACGCGGTGGCGAACCAGTTCCGGCTGATGGAGTGCGCTGCCCGGCATTTCGAGGGGCAACAGCTCTTCGGGACCGATGCCGGGGTGCTGCCGGGCTCGGGCCGCCCTCGTACCACCGCGCGGGTCGAGGCCGTCCTGGCGGACTTCTTCGGGGCCCAGGCCGCGGCGCTCGTGCAGGGCGCCGGCACCGGCGCCATCCGGGCCGCGCTCGGTGCCGTACTCGCGGCGGGTGCCCCGCTCCTCGTCCACCGCGCGCCGGTCTACCGCACCACCGGTGTCACCTTGCGCGGGCTGGGCGTCGAGATCGTCGAGGCGGACTTCAACGACCGCGCCGCGCTGGACCGCGCGCTGTCCTCCGGCCGGTTCCGGTGGGCGTATGTCCAGCACACCAGGCAGCGGGCCGCGGACTCCTACGACCCGGGCGACGTGCTCGCCGCCTGCCGGGCCGCGCGCGTGCGCACCGTCGTGGACGACAACTACGCGGTGCTGCGCGTCCCGGCGTGCGGAGTGGAACTGGGTGCCGACGCCTCCTGCTTCTCCCTGTTCAAACTGCACGGGCCGGAGGGCGTGGGCGCTGTCGTCGGTGCGCGGGACCTGGTGGATCGCGTACACGAGGACAACTACTCCGGTGGTGGCCAAGTGCAGGGACACCAGGCACTGGACGCGCTGCGGGCGCTCAGTCACGTACCGGTGATGTGGGCGGTGCAGTCCCGGGTCACTACCGAGGCCGCCGAGCGGCTGGCGGCGGGAGAAGTGCCCGGGATCGCCGAAGTACGCGTCGCCAACGCCCAGGACCGGTGCTTGCTGCTACGGCTGGACCGGCCCGTGGCCCGCGCGCTGCCGGCCGCCGCGGCCAGGTACGGCGCCGCCCCGTACCCCGTCGGCTCCAACTCCCGCTACGAGATCACCCCACTCGTCTACCGGATGTCGGGCTCCGTCCTGGAGGACGCGCCGGAGCTGGCCGACTGGACCGTGCGGGTCAATCCGATGCGGGCGGGTGCGGACCTGGTGATCGGCATCCTCGGCCGTGCGCTGCGTGACCTGCGCGATGTGCCCGCCACCGGCGGCTCCGGGTTTCGGGCCCCCTCCGGCGCGGGCCCCGCGCGCGCCCCGCACCCGTCACCCGGCCTGTACGACCACGCGGCAGGGGGCTGAGCGTCATGTTCCTCGACACCGTGCTCGCCCGTAACCCGCGGCTGGCCGACTGTGCCGCCGAGCTGCACCGTACCGGTGCCGTGCCGCCGGACACGTATGTGCTGGACCTCGATGCCGTCGAGGCCAATGCCGCGTTGCTGGCAAGAGAGGCGGACCGGTCGGGCCTCGGGCTCTGGTGCGTGGTCAAGCAGGTCGGCCGTAATCCCGAGCTGGTCCGGGCCGTCGCGCGGCATCTTCCCCGGTTCGCCGCCATAGACGCGTCCGAGGCCCGCACCCTGCACGAGGCCGGTGCGCAGGTCGGCAATGTGGGCCACCTGGTACAGGTTCCGCATCGCGCCCTGCCCGAGGTTCTCACCTGGGGTCCCGAGGCGGTCACGGTCTTCGACCTGGCCAACGCCCGCGCCGTCTCGGACGCCGCACGCCGGCTGGGACGCGCACAGGACGTGTTGGTACGGATCGAGGGCGCGCCCGGCGCGGTCCATCCAGGGCAAGAGGGTGGCGTGCCGCTCGACGGCCTGGCGGGGTTCGTGAGGGAGGCGGAGCATCTGCCCGGCATCCGTATCGCCGGGGTCACCGCGTTCCCTTGTGTCCGGTGCGACCCCGGGTCCGGGCGGCCGTACCCCACGGCGACTTTCGAACTCGTCCGTGAGGCCCGCGCGTTGCTGGCCTCCCGCGGGCACCGGGATCTGAAGCTGAGCGCCCCGGGGGTCACGTGCGCGGCCACCCTTCCGATGCTCGCCGAGCTGGGCGCCACGCACGGCGAGCCCGGCCACGCCCTCACCGGCACCACGCCCCTGCACGCGGCCGGTCCGGAGCAGCCGGAGTGGCCCGCTTACGTCTACGTCACCGAGGTCGCGCACACCCTCGCCGACGGCCGTCCCGCTCTTCACGGCGGCGGCTTCTACCCCCGGGCCCGGGCCGCGTCGGCGCTGATTCCCCGTACCGGCGCACGGCTCCCCGTCCTGGAGGCGCCGGCCGAGTACATCGACTACTACCGTCTGCTGGCCCCTGGCGACGCCAGGCCCGGCGACACCGCCCTCCTCGCGTTCCGTACGCAGATCTTCGTCACCCGCAGCCAGGTCGCCGTCGTCTCCGGCCTCTCCTCCGGATCCCCGCGGCTGACCGGCCGGTACGACGCGCTCGGCCGCCCGCTTCCCAAGGCCCCGGGCAGGGAAAGCGCAGGTGCGCCATGAGCCGGGTCGTCATCCTCGTCATCGACGGCTTCGGCGTCGGTGCGATGCCCGACGCGGGTGCGCCGCGCTCCGCGGACGCCACCGCCGACACCCTCGGCCATCTCCTCGACGCGCACCGCGCGAGCACCGGCCACCGCCTCCCGTTGCCCACCCTGGAGGCCCTCGGCCTGGGACTCGTCCACCCGCACGGGGACCTCGCACGGGCCGCGGCCCTCCCTGCGGCCGTCGGCCGCGCCGCTCCCGGCTATCCGGGCGCCGATACGTACGCCGGGCATCAGACCATGATGGGCGCCGACTGCAGCCAGGTGACCGTGGCCAGGATCGCCGGGCATCTCGACGAGGTCGCCGCGGCCCTCCGGGCAGACGGGCACCGTACCGCCCTCCTCGACGGGCGGCCTGTGCTGGTGGTGGACGGGCGGGTCCTCGTCCACGACAACCTGGAAGCGGACCCGGGGGTCAACTGGAACGTCTCCGGCCGCTTGGAGGACGTCCCGTTCGCGGAAATCCTTGCCGTCGCCCGCGCGGTGCGGTCGGTCGCCCCGGTCGCCCGGGTGATCGCCGTCGGGGGTCACGCCGACGCTCCGCTGGGCGCCTTCGTCAGGGACGGCGACCTCGGGACGGTCGGCCTGGACACCCCCGCGAGCGGCTTCTACCGGAACGGCGGCCTGGAGGTGCAGCACCTCGGCGCGCCGCTGGACCGGGCCCGCCGGCTGCCGGAGCTGGCGGCCGGCGCGGGCGTTCCCGTCACCCTCGTGGGCAAGGCCGCCGACGTGCTGTCCTGCGGCGCGGCGCTCAGTCGTCCCGCCGTCGACACCGCCGAGGTCCTCGCGCTCACCCGCGAAGCCGTCCGGCGGGCCCCGGAGACCGCGCTGATCGTCAGCAACGTCCAGGAGACCGACCTTGCGGGGCACCAACAGGACTCCGTGCGGTACGCCGCGGTCCTCCGGGAGACCGACTCGGGGCTGGACGCGCTGCTGCCGTATCTCTCCTCCCCCGGCGACCGCCTGATCGTCACCGGCGACCACGGCAACGATCCGGCCGTCGGCCACGCCCGGCACACGCGCGAGTACGTACCCGTACTGATTCACCGGGCGGAGGCCACCGGTCTTGCCCACCTGCCGCCGGCCCGGACCCTGGCGGACGTCGGAGCCACGGCGGCGGTCGCGCTCGGGCTGCGCGCCGCCGCGCTCGCGAACGGGACCCCGCTGTTGCGGCCGGTGGCCCGATCAACGGAGGTGGCGCGATGACCACATGCGGGACGACCACATGGAGGAGCCCCCGACCGGGGCTCCGGCCAGGGGCTCGACGGTGCGTTTGGGCACCGGGGGCGGCTTCCGGTGCGGCGCGGGCCGACCGGAAGCCCGGGATGGGGCTAGCCCATGAACTTCTTGAACTCGTCGGGGAGTTCAAAATTCTTCGCGTCGTCGCCCTGCGGCAGGCCCAGCGGGTTGCCGGACTGTGCGGCCTCGCGGCGGGCGGCTGCGGCCTCTTCCTCGGCCTTCCGCTTCATGGGGTTGCCGCTCTTGCGCTTGCCCTTGGCCTGCTTCTGCTGCTTCTTCTTCTTGGCGCCGGCACCACCCATGCCCGGCATTCCAGGCATGCCGGGCATCCCCGGCATGCCGCCGCCCTGGGCCATCTTCGACATCATCTTGCGTGCGTCGAAGAAGCGCTCGACCAGGTTCTTGACCGCGCTGACGTCGACGCCGGAGCCCTTGGCGATACGGGCACGGCGCGAGCCGTTGATGATCGTCGGCTCCTGGCGCTCGGCCGGCGTCATCGACTTGATGATCGCGGCCGTGCGGTCGACCTCGCGCTCGTCCAGGTTGTTGATCTGCTCCTTCATCTGCCCCATGCCGGGCAGCATGCCGAGCAGCTTGGAGATGGAGCCCATCTTGCGGACCTGCTCCATCTGGGCCAGGAAGTCGTCGAGCGTGAAGTCCTTGCCCTTGCTGCTCGCCAGCTTGGAGGCCATCTTCTCGGCCTCTTGCTGGCTGAAGGTCTGCTCGGCCTTCTCGATCAGCGTGAGCATGTCGCCCATGCCCAGGATGCGGGACGCCATGCGGTCCGGGTGGAACGCATCGAAGTCGTCCAGCTTCTCGCCGTTGGAGGCGAACATGATCTGCTTGCCGGTGACGTGCGCGATGGAGAGCGCGGCGCCACCGCGGGCGTCGCCGTCCAGCTTGGAGAGCACCACGCCGTCGAAGCCGACGCCGTCGCGGAACGCCTCGGCGGTGTTGACCGCGTCCTGGCCGATCATCGCGTCGACGACGAAGAGGACCTCGTCCGGCCTGACCGCGTCGCGGATGTCCGCGGCCTGCTGCATCAGTTCCTGGTCGATGCCGAGGCGGCCCGCGGTGTCGACGATGACCACGTCGTGCTGCTTCGCGCGGGCGAACTCGATCGAGTCCTGAGCGACCTTGACCGGGTCACCGACACCGTTGCCCGGCTCCGGCGCGAAGATGGCGACGTCGGCGCGCTCGGCGACGACCGAGAGCTGATTGACGGCGTTGGGGCGCTGGAGGTCACAGGCGACCAGCAGCGGCGCGTGGCCCTGCTGCTTGAGCCAGTTGCCGAGCTTTCCCGCGAGGGTCGTCTTACCGGCACCCTGCAGACCGGCCAGCATGATGACGGTCGGCGGGTTCTTGGCGAAGCGCAGGCGGCGGGTCTCGCCACCGAGGATGCCGACGAGCTCCTCGTTGACGATCTTGATGACCTGCTGGGCGGGGTTGAGCGCCTGGGAGACCTCGGCACCGGTCGCCCGCTCCTTGACCTGCTTGATGAAGGCCCGGACGACGGGCAGCGCGACGTCGGCCTCCAGCAGGGCGATCCGGATCTCGCGCGCCGTGGCGTCGATGTCCGCCTCGCTCAAGCGGCCTTTGCCCCGGAGGTTTTTGAAAGTACTCGCCAAGCGGTCGGAAAGCGTATCGAACACGGCGGTCGTCGATCCTCGGGGTCGGGGGCAGGCTTACGTCGGCTTCTAGGGTATCCGCCCGTGCAAGCAACGCGCCCCTGCCTGCCGGGGAAGGGCTCCAGGACGGGGCTCCGCGCGACTGCGGGCGCACTGTGGGACCAGCTCGGATGCCCTCTCCGTACGTCTCCCCCACCGTCTCACGGCGAGGGGGCGGCCAGGCGCCCCGTACCACCACCGCGACACGGACCACCACCGCTCCCCGCGCCACCGCTGCCACCGCTGCCACCGCGGGCGGGGCCGCCATCGCGAAGCAAACCGCCGTCGCGGACCGGATGGCCGCGGCTACTTCAATGCGCTTTCCACCACGCGCGCCACGTCCACGGCCACCGCCTCCGGCAGCGGCTCCCCCTTCTCGTCCGTGACGTAGAACGCATCCACCGCGTTCGCTCCCAGCGTGCTCACGTGCGCGCTGCGGACGGTGACCCGGGCCGCCTCCAGAGCGCGGCCGATCCGGTGCAGCAGCCCTTGCGCGTCCTGCGCGCGCACCTCGATCACGGTCGCCACCTGCGAACTTCCGGGAGCGACAGTCACCCGGGGCGGCGGTGCCTGCACCCCGCGCGAGCGGCGTGCGTACGCCTGCTCGCGCTCCGCCAGCCGTGCCGGCACGTCCAGCGAGCCGTCCAGCGCCCGTACGAGATCGGCCCGGAGCCGTACGGCCTGCGGGAGCGAGCCGTACTCGGCGGCCACCCGCCAGCTCAGCAGCAGCACGGGGCCCTCGCCGATGGGGTCCACGCTGCGCAGGTCGGCGGCGCGGACGGTGAGGCGGTGCATGGCGAGGACGCCCGCCGCGGCGGGCAGCACACCGGGCTGCTCCGGTACGGCCATCAGCAGTTCGACGCCCACCGGTTCCTGCTCCGGCCCGCCCTCCGGGGCCGCCGCCCCCGCTCCGGTCCGGGCACCCGTCCCCGTACCGGCTGTCCCGGCGGCAGGCTCCGCTTCGCCGTGGCCCTCCGTCCGCGCGTGCAGGGCCAGCACCGGGCCACCGGTGCGGCTCGCCTCGACGGCCAGGCGTTCTTGCTCGGCGGTCGGCTCGTTTGCCGGGCGCCCCTCGGGTACGGCCTCGCCCGCCAACCGTGCGGTGACGCGTTTCACCAGGTCGGCGACGAGCGAACCACGCCATGCGCTCCACGCGGCGGGCCCGGTCGCCAGCGCGTCGGCCTCGGTGAGGGCGTGCAGCAGTTCCAGAGTGCCGGTGCCTCCCACGACGTCCGCGACCGCGTCGACCGTCGCCGGGTCGCCGAGGTCCCGGCGGGTGGCCGTCTCGATGAGCAGCAGATGGTGCCGTACGAGCGTGGCGACCACCGCCACGTCCCGGGCGTCGAAGCCGATCCGCGACGCCATGTCCCGGGCGATGGTCTCCCCGGAGACCGAGTGGTCGCCGGGCCAGCCCTTGCCGATGTCGTGCAGCAGGGCCGCGACCAGCAGCAGGTCGGGGCGGTGTACCCGGCGGGTGAGCGCCGAGGCGCGGACGGCCGTCTCGACCAGGTGCCGGTCCACGGTCCAGCGGTGCACGGCGTTGCGCTGCGGACGGCAGCGCACCCGCTCCCAGTCGGGCAGCAGCCAGGTGACGATCCCCTCCGCCTCCAACGCCTCCCACACCGGTACGGTCTGCGCGCCCGCGCCGAGCAGCGTGACCAGTTGTTCGCGCGCCTCGGCCGGCCACGGGACGGGCAGCGGCCGGGCGGTGGCGGCCGCCCGCAGCCGGCGCACGGCGTGCAGGGACAGCGGCAGCCCGGCCTGTGCGGCGGCGGCAGCGGCGCGCAGCGGGAGCACCGGGTCGTGTTCCGGGCGTGCCGTCCTGGCCAGTACGACTTCGCCGTCCAGTTCGACCACGCCTTCGGCGAGCGGCGACCGTTCTCCCCGGCCGGGGCCGCCGCCGGCCGAGCGCCCTCTCCACATCCCCCGCAGCACCGGCCGTACGGAACGGGAGCGCAGCACCCGCCCCACCTCGCGCCAGGTGACGTCGCTCGCGTACGAGATGGTGCGCGCGGATTCGTAGACCTGGCGCAGCAAGACGTCCGCGTCCAGTACGCCGAGCGCTTCGGCCACCTGGTCCTGTTCCTGGAGGGCGAGCCGGTCGGTGGCGCGGCCGGTGGCCAGGTGCAGGGCGTCCCGTACGTCCAGCAGGCGGGTGCGGGCCGCCTCCAGGCCCTCGCGTGGCGCGTCGGCCAGCCAGGACGCGGCCACGGCCCGCAGCGCGGTGGCGTCCCGCAGCCCGCCCCTCGCCTCCTTCAGGTCGGGCTCCAGCAGGTACTGCAACTCCCCCTGGCGCGTTGCCCGTTCGCGACCGATCTCGCGCAGCTCGGGCAGGCGCTTCGGCGCCTGTTCGCGCCAGTCGGCGAGGGCGGTGCCGCGCAGGGCGGCCGTGAGTTCCGGGTCACCGGCCAGGTGGCGGGCGTCCAGCAACCCCAGTTGGACCTTGAGGTCCTCCCGGGATGCCTTGCGGGCCTCGGCGGGCGTACGCACCGAGTGGTCCAGGGCGAGGCCGAGGTCCCAGACCGGGTACCAGAGCTGGTCGGCGAGCGTGGCCACCGTGCGGGCGCCGGCCTTGCCGTCGTGGAGCAGGAACAGGTCCAGGTCGCTGCGGGGGGAGAGTTCGCCGCGGCCGTAGCCGCCGACGGCGACGAGCGCGGTGCCGGAGCCGGTGCCGCCGGTCGCGCGTCCGAAGAGGCCGGCCAGCCAGTCGTCGGTGAGCCCGGCGAGGGCGGCCCGGCGGGTGGACCCGTCCTGACCGGCGGATTGCAGGAGGCGCAGCCGGTCGGCGGCGTAGTCGCGTTCGGCGGCGGAAGGGTGGGGCGGTTCCTCCGGGGCGTCCGGCGTTCCCGTACGGGTACCGGCCGCGTCCGCCGCCGCCCGGATCGCGGCCGCGCCTGCCCCGGCCGCCGCCGAGGCGTCGTCCTCTTCCGGCTTTTTCACGCTCTCGGTCACCTCAGGCGCTCCTTGGTCACGTCGGCCCCCAGATCCCGGCCCCGTCAGGCCCCCTGCGTACGGAGCCGCACACCCGCCCCAAGCCCCGCGCCAAGCCACCGGCACCCCACCCCGGTCACCGGACCACCGGCCCGCGGGCCCCAGCCCGCGAGCGCCCCGGCCTCCGGCGCAACCGCAACCGCCACCGTCATCCGCCCCTACAACGCGTCCGGCCCTCGTTCGCCCGTGCGTACGCGGACCGCCTCCTCGACCGGGATGCTCCAGACCTTGCCGTCGCCGATCTTGCCGGTGCGGGCGGCCTTCACCACGATGTCGATCAGTTCCGCGGCGTCCGCGTCGTCCACCAAAACCTCGATACGGACCTTCGGCACCAGGTCGACGGTGTACTCCGCGCCCCGGTACACCTCCGTGTGCCCGCGTTGCCTGCCGTATCCGCTGGCCTCGGTGACGGTCAGGCCGTGCACGCCGAACGACTGCAGGGCCTCCTTCACCTCGTCGAGCCGGTACGGCTTGATCACTGCCGTGATGAGCTTCACGCGTCCACCTTCTTTTCCTTGCCGGAAGCCGGGGCCGCGCCCTGGCCCTTCCCCTGTGCCGGCCCGTCGCCGCGGGCCGGCGCGGCGGCGGAGCCCGCCCCCGTACCCGTACGCGCCACCACACCGCCGCCCGCGCCCCCGAAGTCGTATGCCGTCTCCGCGTGCGCCGCCTGGTCGATGCCCGCGACCTCCTCGTCCTCGGAGACCCGGAAACCCATCAGCAGGTCGATGACCTTGGCAAGAACGAAGGAGACGACCAGGGAGTACAACAGGACGCAGACGACGCCCACCGCCTGCTTGCCCAACTGCTCCAGGCCGCCGCCGTAGAACAGGCCCTTGGCGTCGCTCTGCACGCCGCCGGTCGCGAACAGGCCGACGAGCAGGGATCCGGCGATGCCGCCGACGAGGTGGACGCCGACCACGTCGAGTGAGTCGTCGTATCCGAAGCGGTATTTGAGGCCGACCGCCATCGCGCACAGCACACCGGCGATGACGCCCACCGCGATCGCTCCCAGCGGGCTGACCGCGCCGCACGCCGGGGTGATCGCGACGAGTCCGGCCACCGCGCCGGACGCCGCGCCCAGGGTGGTGAAGGAGCCGTGCCGGATCTTCTCGTACGCGAGCCAGCCGAGCATCGCGGCGGCCGTGGCGACCTGGGTGTTGACGAAGGCGACGGCGCCCACGCCGTCGTCGTTGTTCAGCCAGGAGCCCGCGTTGAAGCCGAACCAGCCGAACCACAGGAGGCCGGCGCCGAGCATCACCAGCGGCAGGCTGTGCGGCCGCATCGGGTCCTTCTTGAAGCCGATGCGCTTGCCGACGACGAAGATTACGCCGAGGGCCGCGGCGCCCGCGTTGATGTGCACGGCCGTGCCGCCGGCGAAGTCGATGACCCCCAGGTCGAACAGCCAGCCGCCCTCCGCCCACACCCAGTGCGCGACGGGGAAGTAGACGACGGTGGCCCACAGGGCGACGAACAGCGCCCAGGCGGTGAACTTCACCCGGTCCGCGAGGGCGCCGCTGATCAGAGCGGGTGTGATCACCGCGAACATCAGCTGGAAGACCGCGAAGACGTAGACCGGGATGGAGGTGGTGCCCCACAGTTCGGTCAGGCCGATACCGCTGAGCCCGGCGAAGTCGCCGGGCCGGCCGAGGAAGCCGCCGCTGTCCTCTCCGAAGGCGAGCCCGAAGCCGTACAGGACCCACAGGACGGTGACGATGCCCAGGCTGACGAAGCTCATCATCAGCATGTTGAGCACGCTCTTGACCCGGACCATGCCGCCGTAGAAGAAGGCGAGTCCGGGGGTCATGAGCATCACCAGAGCGGTGCAGATCAGCATGAAGCCGGTGTTGGCCGGGCTCAGGGTGGCCTGGTCTGCCGCGAGCGTCATGATGCCTGGGGGCATCGGCGTCTCCTGTCGTCGATGCGGCCCGTGCGGGCGTGATTCAGGGTGGGCCGTCTTTCGCCACGAGGCTGTCGCAGCACCGTTTCGGCCATGCCCCGTCGGTGTTTCCCCCCGGTGACGAAGCCTTCGCCAGTGTTACGCCTCGATGAACTGCGGGATCGGCCCGCCACGCCCGTCACGCCCCCGCAACCAACCGAAACGACCACGCCCCCGCCCTCTCCCCGGAACCCGGCCGACCGCGGCTGTCACCCGTATGACCTGGCATGGGGGAGCCGAGTCGAGCTGTACGGGGTGACGGGCCGCGGCCGGGGTCTGGGGTGGGAGTGCGGTCAGACGGCCTCCGCGCCGGTTTCCGGCAGTTGCCTGGCCAGCTCGTCGCTGAGCTGGATCACCTCGGCCACGCCTTCGAAGTCCCGCGCCGCCGTGTCCACGGTCTTGCGCAGCCGGGTGTTGACCCGCTCCGAGCGGACCTTCTTCGCCAGCGGTATGGCCTGCTGGGCCAGGAGGGCGCACTGCTCCGGCTCCTTCTGGAGCAGGTGCACGGTCGCCATCCCGATCAGGTTGAGCGCGTACGAGCGCTGGTGCTCCTCGTCCTGCGCGAAGAGCCGTACCGCCCGTTCCATCACGGGGTTGGCGAGCGAGGCGTACGTCGGGCTGCGTCCTGCGACGTAGGCGAGGTCACGGTAGGAGTGGGCGTTCTCCGCGTTCAGCTCGGCCTCCGAGAAGAAGCGGATCCAGTCCGGCTCGGGCTCGCCGGGCGCCACGTCGGAGTAGGTGTCCTCGGCCATCCGCACGGCCCGCTTGACCTTGCTCGGCTGGCCCATGCTCGCGTACGCCCGCGCCTCCATCGCATACAACATCGCCTGCGTACGGGGCGTCGCCGACTCGCGGCTGCCGTACTGCGCGAGGTGGATGAGCTCCAGCGCGTCGTCCGGGCGGTTCAGGTGGATCATCTGGCGGCTCATGCTGGAGAGGATGTACGAGCCCAGCGGGCGGTCGCCGGCCTCCTTGGAGGCGTGCAGCGCGAGCACGAAGTACTTCTGGGCGGTCGGTTGCAGGCCGATGTCGTAGCTCATCCACCCGGCCAGCTCGGCCAGTTCGGCGGCGACCTTGAACAGCCGCTTGGAAGCCTCTTCGCTCTGCGGTTCCTGCAGGAGGTCGGTGACCTCGTGAAGCTGGCCGACCACCGCCTTGCGGCGCAGCCCGCCACCGCACTGGGCGTCCCACTGCCGGAACATGACGGTGGTCGACTCCAGCAGGTCCAGCTCCGGCTTGGACAGCCGGTTGGAGCGCCGGGACCGCTCCTGCGCGGCCTGTTGGGCCGCGGACGCCTGGCCCGGGGAGACCGGCACCAGCCAGCGCTGCATCGGCTCGATGAGGGCGGGCCCGGCGGCCAGCGCCAGCGAGGTGCCCAGGAAGCCGCGACGCGCCAGCATCAGGTCGCTGCGCGAGAACTCACTGATCAGGGAGACCGTCTGGGGGCCGGCCCAGGGCAGGTCCACGCCGGAGACGGACGGGGACTGGTGCGCGGAGCGCAGCCCCAGGTCCTCGATGCCGACCACGCAGCCGAACCGTTCCGAGAACAGCTCGGAGAGGATGCGCGGGATGGGCTCGCGCGGCTGCTCGCCGTCCAGCCAGCGCCGTACGCGCGAGGTGTCGGTACTGATGTGGTGCGCGCCCATCTGGCGTGCGCGCCGGTTGACCTGTCGTGCCAGTTCGCCTTTCGACCAACCGCTGCGCACGAACCATGAGCCCAACGGTTCGTTGGGGCGCTTGTCAGCGCCGGTGCCGCCACTGCCGCCCACTGGAACGCCCCCATTCCGATTGCTGCCTTGCTTCACTGCGCCGCGCCATCGCTTCGCATCGCCGCTCTTCGTCGCTTGCCTGGTTGCTTCTGACGGGTGGTGTGCTGCCGGGTGGTGTGCCGGCAGACGGTCCTGCCGCCGTTCCGGTGCCGCACTGCGCCGGGACGGTGTCGCTGCCGCGGCCGCCGTTCGTACCGGTGCGGTACGGGCGTGCCGCGCCGGTGGCGTCCGGTCTCGCCGTGGCCGCTCCGGCCTCCTGTGCCGTCGTCGCCCGGGCTTCGCTGCCGTCTCCCGGGCCGCCTGCCCCGCGGCCGCTCCCCGGCCGCCGCCTCATCTGCCTTCTGCCGCTGCTTCGCTCGCCGCTCTCCGCGCCGATTCTCGCGCCGTTCTCCGTCGCTGCTCTTGCCGTCCACGCCTCGCCGCCGTACGTCGCGGCCGTGCCCGTGAACCTCCCACAGGATGCCGCCTGTTGCGGCGACCGGTACGGGGTGCACCTACCCGAGCGCGGATTCCGGCCAACCCGATTCGGGAGGGTTCACCCGCCGGTGCGTTGCCTCCGGCATACCCGCGCCTACGGGGCGTCACCCCAGGTCGCGCACTGAAAGTAATCCTACGATCACGCCCCCGGCGAGGGCGATCCGCTAAACGCCACCATTCGCCACCCCTTCGAATGAACTCCCCGGCCGGTCCTCGCGATTGACTTGACACAGGTCGGAAGGAGGTGGACGGAAAGGAGCGCGCGAAGGCGCGCGGGACGCGCCGCACCACCCACCGCACCCCACCGCACCACCGACACCACCCTCTCCTGACGGAGCGTCACGAATGCGCTCCGGCACGTAACCACTGGCACACACCACCCGTTGGAGGAGGCATGGGCTTCACGATCGGCGGCATCCGCGACATTCGGTCCGGTTCACGGCGTCGCGCCCGCTCGACCGAGAGCACGGCGGTGGCGGAGTACACGGGGCTGTGGGGCTGGGACGTGGTGCCCGGCGCCCGCGCGGCCCGCGGCGGGAACGGGCGTACGGTCTGCTCGTGCGGCGCGGACGACTGCGCCTCCCCCGGCGCCCACCCGCTGGCCTTCGCGCGCGGGCTGGCGGCCGGCGCGACGCTCGAAGAAGCCGCCGACGCGTGGGCCAGGACGCCCGGTGCCGCCATCCTGCTCCCCGTGGGCCGCTCCTTCGACGTCCTCGAAGTGCCGGAGGCGGCGGGGCGCAGCGCGCTCGTGCGGCTGGAGCGGATGGGCCTGCCGCTCGGGCCGGTGGCCGTCACGCCGGCCGGCCGCGCCCTGTTCTTCGTGGCGCCCGGCGCCGCGGCCGGCCTGCCGGGCCTGCTCTACCGGATGGGCTGGGACGACGCCACCCTCGACCTGTGCCCGCTGGGCCCCGGCGACCATGTCACGGCGCCGCCTTCCGACCTCGGCGGGCTCGGCCCGGTGCGGTGGCTGCGGCCGCCGACCCTGGACACGGCCGGGCGGCCGCCGCAGGCGCGGCTGCTGCTGGGCACGCTCGCGTACGTGTGCCACCGGTCGGCCGCTTAACCGGACCGGGCCCGCACCGCACCGGGCCCGCACCGCACCGGGTCGGACCGCGCAGCCGAAGCGCCGCGCCCCCGCCAGCCAGCCGGCCAGTCGGCGCGGAACCCCGCTCAGCACGAAGCCCCGCTCAGCACGAAAGCCCCGCAACGCCGTCTGCGCGCTGCGGGGCTTTCGTGCGGGGCTCGTGGTCAGCGGACCACGTACATAAGGCCATGGTCGCGCCTTAGTCGCCGATCAGGGCGTCCACGAACGCTTCGGGCTCGAACGGCGCCAGGTCGTCCGCACCCTCGCCGAGGCCGACCAGCTTCACCGGCACGCCCAGCTCGCGCTGGACCGCGACGATGATGCCGCCCTTGGCCGTGCCGTCCAGCTTGGTCAGCACGACGCCGGTGATGTCCACGACCTCCGCGAACACGCGGGCCTGCACCAGGCCGTTCTGGCCTGTGGTGGCGTCCAGGACGAGCAGCACCTCGCCGACCGGGCCGTGCTTCTCGACGACCCGCTTGACCTTGCCCAGCTCGTCCATCAGGCCGGTCTTGGTGTGCAGCCGGCCCGCGGTGTCGACGAGGACCACGTCGGCACCCTCGGAGATACCTTCCTTCACCGCGTCGAAGGCGATCGACGCCGGGTCGCCGCCCTCCGGGCCGCGGACCGTGCGGGCACCGACCCGCTCGCCCCAGGTCTGGAGCTGGTCGGCGGCGGCGGCGCGGAAGGTGTCGGCCGCGCCCAGGACGACGGACTTGCCGTCGGCGACCAGGACGCGGGCCAGCTTGCCGGTGGTGGTGGTCTTGCCGGTGCCGTTGACGCCGACGACCATCACGACGCCCGGGATCTCCTGGCCGTCCTTGCCGACGGCGCTGCCAGTGGCGACCGCGCGGTCCGCTTCCGTGCCGATGAGCGTGAGGAGTTCCTCGCGGAGCAGGCCGCGCAGTTCCTCGGGGGTACGGGTGCCGAGCACCTTCACACGCTCGCGCAGCCGCTCGACCAGCTCCTGCGTGGGCGCGACGCCGACGTCGGCGGTCAGCAGCGTGTCCTCGATCTCCTCCCAGGTGTCCTCGTCGAGGTGCTCGCGGGAGAGCAGCGTGAGCAGGCCCTTGCCCAGCGAGTTCTGGGAGCGGGAGAGGCGGGCGCGCAGCCGTACGAGCCGGCCGGCGGTCGGTTCCGGGACCTCGATCTCGGGGGCGGCGGGAGCGGGCGGCGCCTCGGCCGCCGGTTCCTCCGCGGACGCCTCGGCCGGCGGGGCCCCGGCGGGCGGCAGGTCTACTTCTTCTATGGTGCGACGGGTTTCGTCGCGGGGGGTCTCGGCGTCCTCACCGACCTGCGGTTCCGCAGGGGGCGCGGTGACGGACGGGGTGGTCGGCGGGGCCGGCGGCAGCTGCTGCTTCTTCCTGCGGCTGCTGACGACGAGCCCGCTGATCGCGCCGAGCGCGACCACAGCGATGACTACAGCAAGGATGACGAATTCCATAACCCATCCAGTATCGGTCACGCCTCGCCGTACGGGCCCGCACACGCCGAATCTGGATGTTTGCCATCCAGGTCCCGCCGCGGGTGGCGGCAATACGGAGGTCGCGTACGGGCGGCCGGTGCCGGCCGGCGGCAGCCGGCTCGTCCGCCGGGCGGTTCCCGGCATCGCCACAGCGCCCGGACCGGCCGCTGCGCACCCCGCCTGACCTGCCCAGAACCCACGACCCCGGTTTCTCGGACGAGTTCGGGGCCGTACGGTGGTCGTCAGTGGACACAACAAGACGCACTAGCCGAAGTTGGATCAAAGTACGATAGCTCTCGGCTGCGCAACGCGCGTAGAGTCCTGGCAACCCCCTCCCCTTCGCCAGGCATCACAGCCGCTGCCTGAACCCGCACGGAGACACCTGCACCATGGGCACCACGTCCACGGACACCACGTCCGCTCCTGAAACCGAAGGCGCCGTCGAGCAACGAGGCATCGAGCCCGTCCCCGACCACGAACGCCACGGCCGCGTCCGCGAACTCTTCCCGACCTGGGTCGCCGCCAACATCAGCGTGTTGCTGCTCACCATGGGTGCCTCCCTGGTGATCACCAACGGACTGAACTTCTGGCAGGTCCTGGTCGTGGCCGCCATCGCCTCCGTCGTCTCCTTCGGCATGGTCGGCGTGCTGTCGGTCTCCGGCAAGTGGGGCGGCGCGCCCGGCGCGATGCTCTCCCGCGCGGCCTTCGGCGTGCGGGGCAACTACTTCCCCGGCGCGATCCTGTGGGTGGCCCGGTTCGGCTGGGAGACGATCAACGCGGTCAGCGGCGCGTACGCCGTGCTGACCGTCCTGAAGCTGCTGTTCGGCATCGAGGCCAACAACGTCCTCACCGTCATCACGCTGCTGCTCTTCGTCGCCACGACGTTCCTGGTCAGCGGCATGGGCCGCAAGGCGCTCAACGTCTGCAACAAGTACTCGACGTACCTCTTCAGCATCTTCAGCATCATGGTGCTGGTGTACCTGGTCGCCAAGATGCCCTGGTCCAAGATCTTCTCCCAGTCGGCGGGCAGCACCGCCCTGATGATCGCCGGTATCGGCACCATCGCCGCGGGCGGCATCAGCTGGGTGCCCACCGGGCCGGACTTCGCGCGCTACCTGCCGCACTCCGCCTCCGGCAAGAAGATCGTCGGCACGACCATCTCCGGCGCGGCCCTGGTGCTGGTGCCGATGGTGCTGATGGGCGGCATCATGGCCGTCTCCAAGCCCGAGCTGGCCAACCAGAACACCGACCCGATGTCGTTCCTCGGCGAGGTGCTGCCGGACTGGCTGGCGGTGCCGTACCTGATCACCGCGCTGGTCGGGATGCTGCTGATCAACAGCCTGTCGATGTACTCGGCCGGTTTCACCGCGCAGACCATGGGCGTCAAGCTGCCGCGCGCCATGGCCGTGAGCATCAACGCGGTCATCAGCCTGGTCGGCGGCGCGTTCATGATGCTGGTGGCCAAGGACTTCATCGGCCAGTTCATCACCTTCCTGACCCTGCTCGCGGTCTCCTTCTCCGCCTGGATCGGCGTGTACGCCGTGGACATGGCGCGCCGCCGGAAGATGGCCGTGCGCTACGACGGCGACAGCCTGATGAACGTCAGCCGCACCAGCCGCTACTGGTACGCGGGCGGCTTCTGCTGGCAGGCGCTGACGGCCTGGGCCGCGGCGCTGGTGGTGGGCCTGTGCCTGACCAAGGTCACCTGGTTCACCGGTCCGCTGGCGGAGACCTGGCCGGGCCGGCACGGCCTGGGCTGGGCGGCCACCATTGTGATCGCCGCGCTCGTCTTCGCGGTGCTGCCGCGGCCGAAGGAGACGGTGCCCGCGGGCGCCGCCGCCCCCGCCGAGGAGCCGGCGCCGGTCGGCTGATTCGGGTCCCGCACCCTGTTCACCCGATGTGACCTCAGCTAACGTCCCCTTCGCCAACCGGGCCCACCGCCTCGGTGAAGGGGACGTTCGCCATGCCCGTAACGGTCCTGCGCCTCAACCTCGCCGATCCCTGCCCCACCCCCGCGTCGCTCACCGCGCGCTACCGGGCCGCCGTCGAGATGGCCGTCTTCGCCGACGACCGCGGCCTGGCCACCGTCCAGACCGAGGAACACCACGCCACCGGCAACGGCTGGATGCCCGCGCCGCTGGTCCTCGCCGGCGCCGTGCTCGGCGCCACCCGCCGGCTCACCGTCACCGTCTCCGCGCTGGTCACGCCGTTACACGATCCGCTGCGGCTGGCCGAGGAGATCGCCGTACTGGACCTGCTGAGCGGCGGCCGGCTGGTCACCGTCGCGGGGATCGGCTACCGGCCCGAGGAATACGCGGCGCACGGCCGGGACTGGCACTGGCGCGGCAAGCTCCAGGACGAGGTGCTGGAGACGCTGCTCTCCGCCTGGACGGGCGAGCCGTTCCGCTACCGGGGCCGTACGGTGCGCGTCACGCCGCGCCCGTATACGCAGCCCCATCCGCTCCTCCTGGTCGGCGGCAGTTCCAAGGCCGCCGCCCGCCGGGCGGCGCGGCTCGGTCTGCCCCTGTTCCCCAGCGCGCACCTGCCCGAGCTGGAGGCGTACTACCACGCGCGGCGCGCCGATTACGGGACCGAGGGCTGGGTGCTGCAGCCCGACGCCCGTACCCGTCTGCTCCATGTGTCGGAGGACCCGGACCGGGCCTGGGCCGAGTACGGCGGGCATCTGCTCCACGAGGCGCGGACGTACGCCTCCTGGCAGTCCGCCGGCGCCCGGTCGGCCGTGGGGTCGGCCGCCGAGGACGTGCAGGCGCTGCGCCGCGAGGGGATCTACCGGATCGTGACGCCCGAGGAGTGCGTCCGGCTCGGCGAGGAGGCGGGACCTTCGGGATCGCTGATCCTGCATCCGCTGTGCGGCGGTATGCCGGTGGACGAAGGCTGGCGTTCCGTACACCTGTTCGCCGAGCGGGTCGTTCCGCGGCTCAAGAACGGGTGAGGCGCACCTCCATCGCTACTTCAACGAAAAACCATTCGCGGAAAAAAGAACGCACTCCCTGAAATCGCCCGAGCGAAAAGGAGCTGCCCCGGTCCGTCTCGCGGACCGGGGCAGCTGCCCACAACTGAGGAGAAGGGCTGGCGGGGGGTTGTTAGCCCATCTCCTCCAACGCCTTGCCCTTGGTCTCCTTCACGAATTTCAGCACGAAGGGGATCGAGAGCAGGGCGAAGATCATGTAGATCACGTACGTACCGGAAAGGTTCCAGTCCGAAAGGCTCGGGAAGCTGGCAGTGATGGCCCAGTTGGCGACCCACTGCGCACAGGCCGCGACACCGAGCGCGGCGGCACGGATCTTGTTCGGGAACATCTCGCCGAGGAAGACCCAGACCACGACGCCCCAGGACAGGGCGAAGAAGAGCACGAAGGCGTGGGCGGCGACCAGGGCGACCGTGCCCTGGGCGGTCGGCAGCGTGCCGTCCGCGGTCTTCGAGGCGAAGGCCCAGGCCTCCAGCGCGAGGGCGACGGCCATACCGGCGGAGCCGATCAGCGCCAGCGGCCGGCGACCGATCCGGTCCACGAAGACCATCGCGATCACGGTGCCGATGATGTTGATGATCGACGTGGTGAAGCTGTAGAAGAACGAGCTGCTCGGGTTGATGCCGACGGACTGCCACAGCGTCGAGGAGTAGTAGAACGCCACGTTGATGCCGACGAGCTGCTGGAAGACCGACAGGCCGATGCCGACCCACACGATCGGCAGGAAGCCGAACCTGCCGCCCAGCAGGTCCTTGAAGCTGGACTTGTGCTCCCGGCGCATCGCCTCCTTGATCTCCGAGACGCGCGTGTCCAGGTCGACGCCCCGGCCCTCGACCTCGGCCAGCACCTCCTTGGCCTTCTCCGTCTTGCCGACGGAGATCAGGAAGCGGGGCGACTCGGGGATCGCGAAGGAGAGCAGGCCGTAGAGCACGGCCGGTACGACCATCACGCCGAGCATCCACTGCCAGGCCTCCAGGCCCGCCAGCTTGCCGCGCTGGTCGCCGCCGGCGAGGTTGAGGATGCCCCAGTTCACCAGCTGCGAGATCGCGATGCCGATGACGATGGCGGCCTGCTGGAAGGAGCCCAGGCGCCCTCGGTACGCGGGCGGCGCGACCTCGGCGATGTAGGCCGGGCCGATGACCGAGGCCATACCGATCGCGATGCCGCCCAGGACCCGCCACATGGCCAGGTCCCACAGGGCGAACGGCAGCGCCGAGCCGACCGCGCTGACCGTGAAGAGGGCCGCGGCGATCTGCATGACGCGGATGCGGCCGATGCGGTCGGCGATCCGGCCGGCCGTGGCGGCTCCGATGGCGCAGCCGATCAGCGCGATGGCGATCACCTGGGCGAGGCCCGCCGAGCCCACCTCGTAGCGGCCGCGGATGGCCTCGACGGCGCCGTTGATCACGGAACTGTCGTAACCGAAGAGGAAGCCGCCCATCGCGGCAGCCGCGGTGATGAAGATGACGTGGCCGAGGTGATCCGGCTGGGCCTTGCGGCCTTCCGAAGTCGTCGGCTGCGCGGTGCTGGTCAACGTGTACTCCAGTGCCCGGCTGCGCTGCCGGGCGTAGGGGGCTGGCCCTTCCAGTGGCGCATAGGTTCGGGGTACCCACCACTTGAAGGTAAAAGCAACGTTGCAGACCCTATGCCTTCAAGTTTCGAAGTCAATAGGTCGTGATGAATTTGTTTCGGGCGGACGTCAGGAACAATGCGTTCAAGTTATGAACTGTGCTCGGGTGGGTGCGAACCGTGAACACCGCACCGGTACCCGCCCGCGTTCAGCGCAACCGCTGGCTGATGACCTTCGAGACCCCGTCGCCCTGCATCGACACCCCGTACAGCGCGTCGGCGACCTCCATCGTCCGCTTCTGGTGCGTGATCACGATGAGCTGGGAGCTCTCCTGGAGCTCCTCCATGATCCCGATCAGCCGCTGCAGGTTGGTGTCGTCGAGCGCCGCCTCGACCTCGTCCATCACGTAGAACGGGCTGGGGCGCGCCTTGAAGATCGAGACCAGCAGCGCCACCGCGGTCAGCGACCGCTCGCCGCCCGACAGCAGCGACAGCCGCTTGACCTTCTTGCCCGGCGGGCGGGCTTCCACGTCCAGTCCGGTGGTGAGCATGTTGTCCGGGTCGGTCAGCACGAGCCGCCCCTCGCCGCCGGGGAAGAGCCGCGCGAAGACGCCCTCGAACTCCCGCGCGGTGTCCCGGAACGCCTCCGTGAAGACCTGCTCCACCCGCTCGTCGACCTCCTTGACCACCTGGAGCAGGTCGGAGCGGGTCTTCTTCAAGTCTTCAAGCTGTTCGCTGAGGAACTTGTGCCGCTCCTCCAGGGCCGCGAACTCTTCGAGCGCCAGCGGGTTCACCTTCCCGAGCTGCTGATACGCCCGCTCGGCGGCCTTGAGCCGCTTCTCCTGCTCGGCCCGTACGTAAGGCGCGGGGCTGTTGCGCGGGTGCTCCGGGTCCTCCGGCAGTTCCTCGCCCTGCGCGGCGGGGGACGGCGGTACGGGCTGGCCGGGGCCGTACTCGGCCACCAGCGCCGCGGGCTCGACGCCCAGCTCTTCCAGCGCCTTGGCCTCCAGCTGCTCGATGCGCAGGCGCTTCTCCGCGCCCAGCACCTCGCCGCGGTGCACCGAGTCCGTCAGCTTGTCCAGCTCGGACTTCAGCTCCCGGCCCTGGTTGCGCTCGGCCACCAGCGCCTGCTCCCGCTCCTGCTTGGCCAGCTCGGCGGCGAGCCGCTCCTGCTCGGCCCGTACGACCGAAACCTCGATGTGCGCCAGCAACTGCCGCGCCCCGGAGGCGACCGCGGACGCCACGGCGGCCTCGTGGCGGGCCCGCGCGCGGCGCTGTTCGGCCCGCGCCCGCGCCTCGCGCTCCGCCCGCGCCGCGCGGTCCAGCCCGTCGGCCCGGCCGGCCAGGGCCTTCACGCGCTCCTCGTGCGTACGGACCTGGAGGCGGGCCTCCATCTCGGTCTGCCGCGCGTTGGCACCGTCCGCGGCCAGCCGGTCCCGTACGGAGGTGTCCGGCTCCTCGTCGCCCGGCTCCTCCTCGGCGACCGCCAGCCGCTCGGCCAGTTCCTCGGCCTCCTCGGTCGCCCGTTCGAGTGCTTCCTCGGCCTTCGCGGCGGCGGCGGCCGAGCGCTCGGCCTCGTCGGCGGCGCCGCGTGCCCGGCCGCCGAGACGGCCCAGGTCTCCCGCGACCCGGGACTTCTCCCGGTCGGCGGCCTGCCGCCGCCGCCCCAGTTCCTCCGCCAGCGCGGCGCACGCGTCCCGCCGCTGCCGCGCGGCCTCCTGAGCCGCGGTCAACTCCGCGCACCGGGCGCCCAGTTCCGCGGCCTCGGCCGCCGCCTCGTCGACGGACGCCTGCACCTCCAGAAGGCTCGGCGCCCCGGCCGACCCGCCCTGCGCGAAGTGCGCCCCGAGGACGTCGCCTTCGGCCGTCACCGCCGTCAGTTCCGGCCGCGCCGCCACCAGTTCCTCGGCGTCCTCCAGCGACCCGGCGACCACGACGCCGCGCAGCAGCCACCGTACGGAGCGCAGCAACTCTTCGGGGCCGCCGACGAGTTCGGCCGCGAGTGGCAAGCCGCCGGAGTCCACCCCGGCCGGCTCGGCGGCCGGCCCCGCTCCCAGCACCATCGCGGCCCGCCCCGCGTCCTCCTTGCGCAGGAGGCGAATCGCTTCGGCAGCCGTGGCGGTACCGGTCACCGCCACGGCGTCCGCCGCCGCTCCGAGGGCCGCCGCCACCGCGACCTCGTAGCCGGAAGAGACGGTCAGCAGCTCGGCGGCCGGTCCGAGGAGGCCGGACAGGCGGTCGGCCGCGCCGAGCAGCGCACCCGTACCGTCCTTGCGGCGCAGGCCGAGGGCGAGCGCCTCGTGCCGGGCGGAGACCGCCGCGCGCTGCCGCTCGGCGGCCGTCAGCGCGTCGCGCGCGGCACTCAGCGCGGCCTCCGCTTCGGCCAGGTCCTGCTTCGCGTCCTCGTGCTGCCGTGCCAGGCCGGCGTCGTCCGCGTCCAGCCCGTCCACCTCGGCCTTGAGGGTCTCGTACTGCTCCTGGGCGTCGGCCGCGCGCTGCCGCGCCTCGTCCCTGGCCGCGGCCAGCCGCCCGATCTCGGCCCGTGCCGACGCCGCCCGGCCGTGCGCGGCGGTGACCTGGCCGTGCAGCCGCGCCAGCCCCTCCCGCCGGTCCGCCAGTGCGCGCGCCGCGTCCCGCAGCCGCCGCTCCTCGTCCTGGAGCTGCCGCTCCAGCCCGGCGCGGTGTTCGGCGGTGTCCTCCAGCGCCCGGCTCGCCGCCTCCAGCGCGGCTTCCAGCTCGGCTTCCTGCTCGCGGACCCGGGCCGCCTCCCGTTCCAGGTCCTCCGGGTCCCGGCCGCGCCGCTCCTCGGGCGGGGCGGCCGTCGCGCTCTTGACCCGCGCGTCCGCCAGCGAGACCGTGCCGCGGACCCGCTCGGCGAGTTGCGACAGCTCGTAGTACGTCTGCTGGGCCCGCTGGAGCCGCGGCGTCAGTGTCCGCACCTCTTCCTCCAGGGCGGCCTCGCGGCGCGTCGCCTCCTTGAGCCGCTCCTCCGCGGCCTCCCTGCGCTGTTTGAGCGCCGCCTCGTCGGCGATCTCCGCGCGTAGCGCCTCGCGCAGCGCCACGAGGTCGTCGGCGAGCAGCCGCAGCCGGGCGTCGCGCAGGTCGGCCTGGATGACGGCGGCGCGGCGGGCCACGGCGGCCTGCCGGCCCAGCGGCTTGAGCTGGCGCCGCAGCTCGTCGGCGAGGTCCTGCACCCGCGCGAGGTTCGCCTTCATCGCCTCCAGCTTGCGCAGCGCCTTCTCCTTGCGCTTGCGGTGCTTGAGGACGCCGGCCGCCTCCTCGATGAAGGCGCGGCGCCCCATCGGGTCGGCGTGCAGGACGGAGTCGAGCTGTCCCTGCCCGACGATGACGTGCATCTCCCGGCCGATGCCGGAGTCCGAGAGCAGTTCCTGGATGTCCAGGAGGCGGCAGGTGTCGCCGTTGAGCTGGTACTCGCTGCCGCCGTTGCGGAACATCGTCCGCGTGATGGTGACCTCGGCGTAGTCGATGGGCAGCGCGCCGTCGGAGTTGTCGATGGTCAGCGAGACCTCGGCGCGGCCCAGCGGCGGCCGTCCCGTGGTGCCGGCGAAGATGACGTCTTCCATCTTGCCGCCGCGCAGCGATTTGGCGCCCTGCTCGCCCATGACCCAGGAGAGGGCGTCGACGACGTTGGACTTGCCCGAGCCGTTGGGGCCCACGACACAGGTGATGCCGGGTTCGAAACGCAGTGTCGTGGCGGAGGCGAAGGATTTGAATCCCCGCAGTGTCAGGCTCTTGAGATGCACGCCGTTGGACTCTACCGCCCGGCCGCCACCGGCGGCCGCCCCGGCGGGGCCGCGCGCCTCTTCCCGTGACCGGGGCGGTAACGGTCCCGTCCGGGCGGCGCCCGGGACACCCGCTCGCCTCACACCTATTCGATTTCGGTTTCACCGCTGTAGGCGCAGGGCACATCAGACGTTGAGAGGTCCGGGGGACAGAAGCGGAAACTACGGGAAACGACGAAGGGACGCCGAAGCGTCCCTTGAGATCTTGCTAGCGGTGCCTCAAGCAGCTGGCGGAGCGCCCGCTGTCCTCGGGGGATGAGGTCAGGTGAGCGCGGGCTCCGCCTGGGGTACGTCGATGCCGTCGAGCATCGAGTCGTCGTGACGTGCGGCAGCGGACAGCATGTCGTTTTCGGCCTGCATCCGGATGAGTTCGGATTCCAGGTCCTGGACGCGCTGCTGAAGCCGTCGCATCTCGGAGAGGACTCGGGGGTCGGAGCCGCCGACGTAACCGAGAAGCGCCTTTGCCATGATGGATGGTCCTCCACACTGAGTGACCGACCGAAGCGGTGTGGGTCGTGAGGGATTCGCACCCGCGGTGCTTGTCATTTCGCTGCGAGCTCAATGCCAAACAGCTAAGGTGCGCGGGGCTTCCAGAGTCTCACCAAAAGGTTTGAGGGTCAACACGATCACGCCCCGTATCCTTGGGCGCCCGGAAGCGAACGGTCGCGGCAACGCCGCACCGGCTCCCCAGAAAAGCGCCCCGGGGGCGTGGAGATCATCCTTACAGCGGCAGCCTTCCACGGGTCGGCCCGGTTGGCAACCACCAGGTCATGACTGCACTGTGCATGTGACGGGGACACGGGAAACCGGCCCGCGGGTCGGCGCCCGTGTCCGGCGCGCCGCACGGGGTCAGCGGATGGCGAATCCGTCGTAACCGCCGCGCGGAGTGTCCCAGATCTCAGTCACCCCTTCGACGCGCCCGGGCGTGTCGCCGGTGCGCAGCCATTCCAGGAGTTCCTCGCAGCGGTCACGGGTGCCTTCGGCGACGACCTGGACCCGGCCGTCGCCGAGATTGAGGGCGAAACCGGCGAGGCCGCCGATGCGCAGGGCGTTGGCCCGGGTGAACCACCGGAAGCCGACACCCTGGACCCGGCCGCGCACCCAGGCGGTCAGACGGACATCTTCGTTCATGTCTGCACGTTAACCGGCCAATTGCTCGGCGAGCACTTCGGCCCCATACGTCATGGCGTACAGTCGCCCGGCAACGAGACTCACCCTTACGAGTGAGGCAAGTTGACGCTCGTGTGACAGAAGGGGGGCCGTGGATGGGCCGCCATCGACGCTCCGTTCCCGCCTCGTCCGACGCCGCCGGTGCCACCGGCCCGGCCGGCGAGCCGGCCGCCGGGACCGCCGCGCACGGCGGCCGCCACCGTGGCCGCCGCCCCGCGCGCGACCGCCGGACCGCTCCGGTGCGCACCGGGCTGCTCGGCGCCTCGGCCGCCGTGGCGATGGGCGCCGTGGCGGTCGCCTCGGGGCTGCTGCCCGGCGGCAGCCAGTACGACTGGGACGGTGGCGGCGGTACGGGGGCGCGAGCGCGCGCCGACGCCCTGCCGGGCACGGCAGCACGCCCCGCGGCGCCCGTGACACCGGCGGACCGCGGCACCGGCCAGGCCAGCCGCGGCGAGCCGCGCCCCGGTATTCCGGACCGGGCGGAACGTGCCACGCCGGCCGTCACCCCCTCGGCCACCCCGTCTCCCCGGCAGCCGACCACTCCCGCGGACACCGGCTCCGGCGGCGGCCGGCCGGACCGCCCGGGACGTACGGACACGGACCGGGCCCCCTCCCCCACGCCCTCGAAGAGCAGCACGCCGACCGCCTCCGCCGCGCCGGTCACCTCGCCCTCGGCCGCCGAGTCGCAGGTGCTGGACCTGGTCAACGCCGAACGCGCGAAGGCCGGCTGTGCGCCGGTGGCCGCCGACCGCCAACTGGGCCGGCTGGCCAGGGACTTCAGCGACGACATGGCCCGCCGCGGCTTCTTCGACCACACCGACCCGGACGGCCGCAGCCCCTGGGACCGCGCCAAGACGGCGGGCATAGAGGGCCTGGGCGGCGAGAACATAGCCCGCGGCCAGGCCGACGCCCGCGCCGTGATGGACACGTGGATGCACAGCCCCGGCCACCGTGCCAACATCCTCAACTGCGAGTACAAGACCTTGGGAGTCGGCGCCCACCTCGGCGCGGGCGGCCCGTGGTGGACGCAGGACTTCGGCTTCTGAACCGGACGGGCGGGTTCAGCCCTCCTCGGGCAGGCTCTCCCACTCCGCGCTGTCGCGATAGAGCTCGTAGTCGTGCTCGGCGGCGATCTCCTCGGCGTGGGCACGGCTGCGCACCGTCACCTCGTGCCGTTCGCTGACGACCTCTCCGTGTACGCCGCCCTCTTCGACCACCTCGATCGCGTGTGTCTCGTACACGACGCTGCCGGGCGCCGCCGAGCTCCAGACCAGATGCATGCTCGTCGCCATCGGATCCCAACCTCCGAAGGTATGGCCCCCTGGCTACAGGGTCGCATCTCCATCCGTACGAAAGCACGCGTATGCGGGTGGGTCGGCGTGTACAGCTTTCCGCCTACGGGCGCGGCGGGCGCTGGCAGCGCGGGCAGAAGTAGCTGGAACGGTTCATCCAGGGACGGCGGCGCACGGCCGTACCGCAGCGGCGGCACGGCTCGTCCTCGCGCCCGTACGCGTCCAGCGACCGTTCGAAGTAACCCGACTCGCCGTTGACGTTGACGTAGAGGCTGTCGAAGCTGGTGCCGCCGACGGCGAGGGCCGCGGTCATCACGTCCCGGATGTGGCCGAGAAGCTCGGCGGTACGGGGGCGGGTGAAGGTCGCGGTGGGGCGCTCGTAGTGCAGCCGGGAGCGCCACAGCGCCTCGTCGGCGTAGATGTTGCCGACCCCGCTGATCAGCGACTGGTCCAGCAGCGCGCGCTTGACGGTGGTCCGGCGGCGGCGCAGCGCCTCGTGGAAGGCGGCGTCGTCGAAGGCCGGGTCGAGCGGGTCGCGGGCGATGTGCGCGATGACGTCGGGGAGCCCGTCGGGGTCGCCCGGCACGGCGTCGTGCAGCGACAGGCCGCCGAAGGTGCGCTGGTCGACGAAGCGCAGTTCGGTGCCGGCGTCGTCGTCGAAGGTGAAGCGGACGCGCAGGTGCTTCTCGTCGGGAGCGTCCTGCGGCTGGACCAGGAGCTGCCCGCTCATGCCGAGGTGGGCGAGGACGGAGAGGCCGTCGGTGACCGGCAGCCACAGGTACTTGCCGCGGCGCCGGGCCTCGCCGATCCGCTGCCCCTTCAGGCGCGTGGCGAAGTCGACGGCGCCCGCGGTGTGCCGGCGGACGGCCCGCGGGTGCAGGACCTCGACGGCGTCGACGGTCCGGCCGCGTACCCAGCGCTCCAGTCCGCGGCGTACGACCTCGACCTCGGGCAGCTCGGGCACGGCTCTCCTCGTCCTCGGAACGGGCCGCCGCGGTCAGGCGGCGGTCTCGATGCGCGTGTACGGATGTGCGGACCGGCGGCGCGGCCCCTTACAGCAGTTCCCGGCCGCCCCGCCCCCGTGCGGGGGCGGACGGCCGGGAACGCCGGTGTGCTGCGGCCGCTCAGCCGGCGGCGGGCGCCGGCGGCTCCTCGGCCGCCGGAGCGGCCTCGGGTACCACGGGCGGCGCCGCCGCGGCCTGCTTCGCCGCCTCGTCCGCCGCCGCGCGGATCGCCCGCCAGGCGGACTCCGCCGCCTGCTGTTCGGCTTCCTTCTTGCTGCGGCCGGTGCCGGTGCCGTACGAGACACCACCGACGCGGGCAGCAGCAGTGAAGGTCTTCTCGTGGTCCGGGCCGGTCTCGCTGACCAGGTACTCCGGGACGCCGAGACCTTCGGTCGCGGTCAGTTCCTGGAGGCTGGTCTTCCAGTCCAGGCCGGCGCCGAGACCGGCGGACTTCTCGATGAGCGGGTCGAAGAGCCGGTGTACCAGCTCGCCGGCCGCTTCGAGGCCCTGGTCGAGGTAGACCGCGCCGATCACCGCTTCGAGGGTGTCGGCGAGGATGGATGCCTTGTTCCGGCCGCCGGTGCCCTCTTCGCCCCTGCCGAGGCGGATGAAGGCGCCGAGGTCGAGGCCGCGGCCCACCTCGGCGAGCGCACGCGAGTTGACCACCGCGGCCCGCAGCTTGGCCAGCTGGCCTTCGGGCAGGTCGGGGTGGGTGCGGTACAGCGTGTCCGTGACCACCAGGCCGAGCACCGAGTCCCCGAGGAACTCCAGCCGCTCGTTGGTGGGCAGGCCGCCGTTCTCGTACGCGTACGAGCGGTGCGTCAGCGCACGCACCAGAAGGGCGGACTCAAGGTGATACCCGAGCCGCCCTTCCAGAAGCGTGTGGGACGAGGCCGTGTCCGCCGGTGCCGTTTCAGCCGCGCGCTTGCGGGGAGACGTAGGGGCGTCTGACATAGAGCCTGTCACCAGCCGATCAGACCTCGAGGACCTGTCGCTTGTTGTAGGTGCCGCAGCTCGGGCACGCGATGTGCTGCTGCTTCGGCTCGTGGCAGCGCTCGCACGCCACCAGGGTGGGGACCGCAGCCTTCCACTGCGACCGGCGGTGGCGCGTGTTGCTGCGCGACATCTTCCGCTTCGGAACAGCCACGGCTACTTCTCCTGCTTCTCGTCGACGCCCGCTTCGGCGCCGCCCATGTTGTCCTTCTCGCCGTCCTGGTCGGTGGCGAGTCCCTGCAGTGCCGCCCAACGGATGTCGACGGCGTCGTGGTGGTGGTCCGGGTCGTCCGCGAGCCGCTCTCCGCACTGGGAGCACAGGCCCGGGCAGTCGTCCTGGCACACCGGCTGCATCGGCAGTGCGAGCACCACCGCATCACGCAGCACAGGTTCGAGGTCGAACAGGTCGTCCTCGAGGAAGAGAGTGTCCTCCTCTTCCTCGGCGTCGTCGCCGGGCTCCGCTGTGCGGGTCCTGGCGTCGGCGTCGGGGTAGGAGAACATCTCCTGGAAGTCCGCCGTGAGCTCACGCTCCAGCGGCTCCAGACACCTTACGCACTCCCCCTGGACCGATGCACGGCCGGTACCTGTGACAAGCACCCCGTCCATGACGGACTCCAGGCGGAAGTCGAGTTCCACCGGCGCGCCCTCGGGCACTCCGATGACCTCGTTGCCGAGGTCCCGGGGGGCCTCGACGGTACGGGAGAGCCGCTGCAGCGCGCCGGGACGACGTCCCAGATCGCGCGTGTCGAACACGAGCGGGGAACGGTGGTCGAGGCGGGCGTTGATGGCTTCCTGCTTTCTACGCTGACGTACGAGCCGCCCCGTCGCCGAATGGGCAACCGGGCAGCGCAGATCGCGGACGTACACGCGACCGAAGAGCCAGGATACTGGAACGGTCCCGATAGGCCCAATCCGCTACTGGCGCCCCTCCTCGTACTGCCGCAGCCGGTCCAAGTCGATCATGCTCGTGTCGAAGAGGCTGGTCTCGTCGAGCGCGGCGGGCTGCGCCGCCCGGCCCGCCGGGGCCTGCCCGTGGTGCTGGTGGTAGGCCGCGTCCGGATCGTAGGGCTGCTGCTGGGCCTGGGGCTGGAGCTGCTGCGCCTGCGGGTCCTGCCAGCCGTAGCCGTACGGGTCCTGCTGCGCGTACGAGGCCTGCTGGTAGCCGTAGACGTCCTGCTGCTGGTAGCCCGGGTCGGTGTAGTAGCCCTGCTGGAGCTCGGGCTGCGCCTGGGGCGGTACGGAGGGCTGCGGCGGGATCTGCGGCTGCGGCGGCACGGGGTCGGCCAGCTCGGCGAGGCCGGCGAGGTACTCGGCGTCGCCGGTGTGGCCCGGGTGACGGCCGTCGGGCTGCGCGGCGAGGCCGCCCAGCTCGTCCGCCGGCCGGGCGCCCTGGAGCTTCTGCCGGCCGCGGCCGACCGCTTCCAGGGTCTTGCTCAGCACCGCCTCGAAGGCGCCGAACTTGGCGTCCACGTAGCGGTCGGCGCGTTCCTTGAGCGTCTGCGGGTCGGCGCTGCGCTCGGGGGCCTGGACGCCGTCCTCGTCCGCGTAGCCCTCCTCGCCCGGCGCCCGGCCGAGCAGCTTCTCGCGGCCGCGGTCGACCGAGCCGATGGTCTTGGTGAGGACGACCTCGAAGTTGGCCAGCTTGCTGTCGACGTAGTCGTCGGCCTCGGCACGGATCTCCTCGGCCTCCCTGCGGGCCTCGGCCAGGATCCGGTCGGCCTCGGCCTGGGACTGCCGGGCGACCTCGGTGTCGGAGATCAGCGAGCCGCGGTGGGCGTTGGCGGACTCGATGATCCGCTCCGCCTCGGCGCGGGCCTCCTCGACCAGCTGCTCCCGGCCGCCGAGCAGCTCCTGCGCCTGCGCGAGCGACCCGGGCAGCGCGGCGCGCACCTCCTCCAGCATGGCGAGCAGCTCGGCGCGGTTGATCACGCACGAGGCCGACATGGGCATGGACCGGGCGCTGCCGACGGTCTGGACGATCTCGTCGAGCTTCTTCTGCACGTCCACCTTGGACTCGCCACTCTCTGGGGTCGGTACGACGGAACGAGGACGACTGTACGTCCACAGCCCCGCGTACCGACACCTGCTGACGGGCGGTCAGCGGGTCACTTGGCGCCGAGCCGTTTGGTCAGCTCTTCCAGGACGAAGGGCGGCACGAGGTGGGACACGTCGCCGCCCCAGGCCGCCACCTCCTTGACCAGGCTGGAGGAGAGGAAGCTGTAGGTGGGGCTGGTGGGGATGAAGAGGGTCTCGACGCCGGAGAGCCCGTTGTTCATCTGCGCCATCTGCAGCTCGTAGTCGAAGTCGCTGACCGCCCGCAGCCCCTTGACGATGGCGGGGATGTCGCGCTGCTTGCAGAAGTCGACGAGCAGGCCGTGGAAGGACTCGACCTCGACGTTGCCGTACTCGGCGGTGGCCTGGCGGATCAGCTCGATCCGCTCGTCGACCGAGAACAGGCCCTTCTTGGCCTGGTTGATCATCACGGTGACGTGCACGACGTCGTAGAGCCTGGAGGCACGGGCAATGATGTCCAGATGCCCGTTGGTGATGGGGTCGAACGACCCCGGACAGACTGCGCGGCGCAACTGAGATTCCTCGCTCTCCGGTCCGGTCATGACGCGTTTTCGCACGTCGAAGCGGCGCGACCGTACCAAAGCGTCCCCTCGCCGTAGCGCCGGGACCGGATGGGCTCGAACCCGTCCGGCCAGGGGAACGGACCGCCTCTGGTGCTCCGCTCCACGGTGACGAGTGCCTCCTCGGCGCACCAGCCCCGTCGGCGGAGTGTGAGCAGGATCTCCCCAAGATCGCCGTCGGTGACGGCGTACGGGGGGTCGAGGAAGAGCACGTCGTACGGCTCGTCCGGGGCCGGCCCCGCGACCACCTGCTCGGCCTTGCCGACGCGCACCTCGGCGCCCGGCAGGCCGACGGCGCGGACGTTGTCACGGATGGTGCGCACGGCGCGGGCGTCGGCCTCGACCAGCAGGACGTGCGCGGCGCCGCGCGACAGCGCCTCCAGGCCCACGGCGCCGGAGCCGCCGTACAGGTCCAGCACCCGGGCGCCGGACAGCGGGCCGTCCAGCGACTCCCAGGTGGAGAACAGGCCCTCGCGCGCCCGGTCGGAGGTCGGGCGGGTGCCGTTGCCGGGGGGCACGGCCAGGCGCCGGCCGCCGGCCGCGCCGGCGATCACGCGGGTCATGGGTCCTCGGTCCTTCACGCTGCGGAGGGGAGCGGCCCGCCTGCGCGGGCCGTCCCCCACCCTATGGCGTCGGGTGGCGCGGAGCCGTGGCACCCGGGCCGGGGCGCAGCTCAGCCCTTGTCGAGGTACTGCTCGCGCTCGGCGTCCAGCAGCGCCTGGAGGGCGATGCGCAGCTCCGGGTGGCCGGCCAGCTCGGGGTCGGCCGCGACCACCGCGGTGGCCTCCTCGCGGGCGGCCTCGATGACCTGTTCGTCCTCGATGACGGCGAGCATCCGCAGGGACGTACGGGCGCCGGACTGGGCCTGGCCGAGGACGTCGCCCTCGCGGCGCTGCTCCAGGTCGATGCGGGACAGCTCGAAGCCGTCCAGGGTGCCGGCGACCGCGGCGAGCCGGGCGCGCGCGGGGCTCGCCTCCGGCATCTCGCTGACCAGCAGGCACAGGCCGGGCGCCGAGCCGCGGCCCACCCGGCCGCGCAGCTGGTGCAGCTGCGAGACGCCGAAGCGGTCCGCGTCCATGATCACCATGGCGGTGGCGTTGGGCACGTTCACGCCGACCTCGATGACGGTGGTCGCCACCAGCGCGTCCACCTCGCCGGCCGCGAACCGGCGCATCACCGCGTCCTTGTCGTCCGGGTGCATCCGGCCGTGCAGCGCCTCGACGCGCAGCCCGGCGAGCGGGCCCTTCACGAGCTGACCCGCGACGTCCAGGACGGCCAGCGGCGGCCGCTTGTCCTCGCCCGCCGCGGCCTCCTCGGCGTCCTTCTTCTTGGCGCCCTTGGCCTTCGGCGCGTCCTCCTCGTCGCCGATGCGGGGGCAGACCACGTACGCCTGGTGGCCGGACTCGACCTCCTCGCGCACCCGCTCCCAGGCCCGCGCGAGGAAGTGCGGCTTCTCCTTGGCGGGCACGACATGGCTGGTGATCGGGGAGCGCCCGGCGGGGAGTTGGTCCAGTACGGAGGTCTCCAGGTCGCCGAAGACGGTCATCGCGACCGTACGGGGAATGGGGGTCGCGGTCATGACGAGCAGGTGCGGCGGCTGCTTGCCCTTGCCGCGCAGCGCGTCGCGCTGCTCCACGCCGAAGCGGTGCTGCTCGTCGACCACGACCAGGCCCAGGTCGTGGAACTGCACCTTGTCCTCGATCAGCGCATGGGTGCCGATCACGATGCCGGCCTCGCCCGTGACGAGGTCCAGCAGGGCCTGGCGGCGGGCCGCGGCGCCCATCGACCCCGTCAGCAGCACCACCTTCGTGCCGTGCTCGGCACCGCCGAGCATTCCTCCCTCGGCCAACTCCCCCATCATTTCCGTGATGGAACGGTGGTGCTGCTGGGCCAGCACCTCGGTGGGCGCGAGCATGGCCGCCTGCCCGCCGGTGTCCACGACGGCGAGCATGGCGCGCAGGGCGACCATGGTTTTCCCGGAACCCACTTCCCCCTGCAAGAGCCGGTGCATCGGGTGGTCGGTCGCCAGGTCGTCGAAGATCTCGCGGCTGACCTTCTGCTGGCCGTCGGTGAGGGTGAAGGGGAGCTTCGCGTCGAAGGCGTCGAGCAGGCCGCCGGGGGTCAACGGGCGCGGGGTGGCGGGGAGTTGGGTCTCCGCCAGGCGACGTCTGGCCAGTGCCACCTGGAGGACGAACGCCTCGTCCCACTTCAGCCGGGAGCGCGCGTCCTCGATGTCGGCCTTCGTGCGCGGCCGGTGGATCTTCTCCAGCGCCTCCGGGAGCGGCAGCAGCGCCCGTCCCTCGCGCAGCGCCGCCGGCAGCGGGTCCAGCGCCTCCCCCGCGCTGGGCAGCACCGCGTCGACGGCCTTGCCGATCTTCCAGGAGGCCATCTGCTGGCAGGCCGGGTAGATCGGCATGAGGCGGCCGGCGAAGGCGTCCACGGCCTCCTCGCCGCCCTCCCCGCCCTCGCCGTCCAGCAGGGCGTACTCGGGGTGGGCCAGTTGCAGCTTGCGGTTGAAGACCGAGACCTTGCCCGCGAACATCGCGCGGCGGCCGGGCAGCAGGTCCTTGTGCGGTTTGTGGATGCCCTTGCCGAAGAAGACGAGCTGGAGCCGGCCGCTGCCGTCGGTGAGGGTCACCTCCAGGCGCTGCCCGCGGCCGTTGTTGAATTTCAGCACCCGGGCGTCCGCGACCCGCGCGACGACGGTGACGTGTTCGTCCAGCGGCAGGTCGGAAAGCCGGGTCAGCTCGCCACGCTCCGCGTATTTGCGGGGATAGTGGTGCAGCAGGTCGCCGACCGTGTGCAGACCGAGATGCTCGGCCATCACCTTCGCGGTGGTGCCACCGAGAATCTTCTTCAGGGGTTCGTCGAGCGCGGACACGCAGACCATTGCACACCACGCCACTGACAACCGGCGGCAGGCCCCGGGATTCCGCCGGGATTCCGCCGGGTCCTGCACGGCTTTCCGTACGGCCTTTCCGGGCGCTATTCGACGCCGATGATGAGGGGGGCGCCGCGCTGCCCGCCCTCGTAGACGACGGTGTCCACGGCCAGGTGGCGTTCCCGTACGTGCCTTTCCAGGCGGGCCGCGAGGGAATCGGGGAGGTCCGCGCCCAGGACGAACGTGACCATTTCCCCGCCCGCGGAGAGCATCCGGTCCAAGACGGCCGTCGCGGTCACGGCCAGGTCGGTGCCGATCACCACCACGTCCCCGTCGATCAGCCCGAGGACGTCCCCCGCCTGGCAGACGCCGGCCATCGTCCAGGACTGCCGTTCGGCGACGGCCAGCTCCGCGTAGCGGGTGGCACCGGCGGCCGAGGTCATCGCCACGACGTCCTCGTCGAAGCTGCGGGCCGGCTCGTGCACGGCGAGGGCGGCGATGCCCTGGACGGCGGAGCGGGTCGGGATCAGGGCGACCCGTACGCCCTCGGTACGGGCCTGTTCGGCCGCCGCTGCCGCGGTGTGCCGCAGTTCGGGGTCGTTGGGCAGCAGCACGACCTCGCGCGCGTGCGCCTGCCGGATCGCCTGGACCAGCTCGCCGCTGGCGGGCGGCTCCCCGGGGCGCACGGTCACCGTGGTCGCGCCGGCCTCGGCACACAGCCCGGCGAGCCCGTCCCCCGGCACCACGGTCACCACCGCACGCGCCACGGGCTCCGGCTCGCGGCGGCGGGGGGACCCGGCTCCTCCGGACGCCCCGAAGTGGGTGATGCGGATGCGGTACGGGCGGCCCGCCTCGATGCCCGCCTCGACGGCGGCGCCCGCGTCGTCCACGTGGACGTGCACGTTCCACAGCCCGTCCCCGCCGACCACCACGAGGGAGTCGCCGAGCCCGTCCAGCCGGGCGCGCAGCCGGGCCACGGCGGCGTCGTCGGCCTCCAGGAGGTAGATCACTTCGAAGGCCGGCCCGTCCGGGGCCGCGTCGTTCCCGTGCCGCTCCTCGGGGTCGTGCCCGTCCCCGTCCGCCGCCGGGCAGCCTTCGGCCGCCGGGACGGGGGCGCCGGGCCGTACCGCGATCGCCGCCGTCGGGTTCTGCCCCGACAGCGCCCCGGCCAGCGCGCCCAGCAGCGCGACCAGGCCGCAGCCTCCCGCGTCCACGACGCCCGCCCGGCCCAGCACCGCCAGCTGCCCCGGCGTCGCCTCCAGGGCGGTGCGCGCCCCTTCGTACGCGGCCCGCGCCACCGCCGCCGGGCTCCCGTCGGCCCGCTCCGCGGCCTGCGCGGCCACCGTGGCGACCGTGAGCACCGTGCCCTCCACGGGGTGTGCCACCGCTTCGTACGTCGACTCGGCCGCCCGCCGCAGCGCCCGCTTCAGCGCCGCCGCGGCGCCATCGCCGCCGTCCGCCCGGCCCGCCGCGCCGTCCCCGAGGACCTCGGCCATGCCGCGCAGCAGCTGCGCGAGGATCGTCCCGGAGTTGCCGCGCGCGCCGATCAGGGCTCCGTGTGCCATGGCGCCGACGGCGTCGGACAGGTCCGGCGCGGTTCCGGAGGCGCCGTGCCCGTCGAAGGCGGCCTCGACCGCGCGGGCCGCGGACTCCACGGTCAGGTACAGGTTGGTGCCGGTGTCCCCGTCGGCCACCGGGTAGACGTTGATCGCGTCGATCCGCTCGCGCTCGCGCCCCAGGGCCTGCAGCGCCAGGCCGCACCAGGTGCGTACCGCAGCGGCGTCGAGCGGGTGCGGCACCGTCGTCCTCCTCGGCCAGTGGCCCGTCGCGGGCTCGGCTCGGTCATGCGATCCACCGCACAGTAGCCGCGTGCGGGCCCGGCGGCCGGGGCGGGGGCCGGAGCGGTCATGGTAGTTTCGTTCTACGGGAGCGGTCGTTGTATGCTGCTCCGGTTGCCCGATGCGAATCGGGCCATTCCTCTCCTGGCGAATCGGGTCGGTTCAATGCACTCCGCTCGTCGGGATTCACCGTAAGTGCATCTGAAGTCTTTGGAGTGACCCGTGGCTGCCAACTGCGACGTCTGCGGCAAGGGGCCGGGCTTCGGCAAGAGCGTTTCCCACTCGCACCGCCGTACCAACCGTCGTTGGAACCCCAACATCCAGACGGTGCGCGCGGTCATCGGGCGCACGCCGAAGCGGCTCAACGTCTGCACCTCGTGCATCAAGGCCGGCAAGGTCTCGCGCTGACGTCATAGTCGTAGCGCAGCCCAGCCGGTTGCCTTAAAGCCGGTCCACCTCGGTGGGCCGGCTTTTTGCCGTCTCCGGGCGCCCGCCTTCGGGGAGGGCGCCCGCGCCGGCCTAGCCCCGCGTCCGCCACCCGTGATCGACCGGCCCGATCCCCGCGCCCAGGCGGAAGCCGGCCGCGATGGCGCCGGTGACGTACTCCTTGGCCGCCGCGACGGCCTCCGGGACGGTGTCCCCCTTCGCGAGCTGCGCGGCGACCGCGCTGGCCAGGGTGCAGCCGGTGCCGTGGGTGTGCCGGTTGTCGTGCCGGGGGGCGCGCAGCCAGTGCTCCTCGGTGCCGTCCGTGAGCAGGTCGGCGGCGTCGCCCGCCAGGTGGCCGCCCTTGATCAGCGCCCACCGCGGCCCGAACCCGAGGATCGCGGCGGCGGCCCGCGGCATGTCGGCCTCCTCCCGGACCCGTACGCCGGTGAGCTGGGCGACCTCGTCGAGGTTGGGGGTGGCGAGGGTGGCCGTGGGCAGCAGCTTCGTACGGACCGCGTCCAGGGCGGAGGCCGCCAGCAGCGCGTCGCCGTGCTTCGAGACGCCGACCGGGTCGACGACGACCGGCGCCCGCACCCCGGCGAGCAGGCCGGCGACGGTCTCGACCAGTTCCGGCGAGGAGAGCATGCCGGTCTTCACGGCCTGCACGCCGATGTCGTCCACGACGCTGCGGAACTGGGCCCGTACGGCCTCGGCGGGCAGCTCCCACGCGCCCTGGACGCCCAGCGAGTTCTGCGCGGTGACGGCGGTCAGCACGCTCATGCCGTGCGTGCCGAGCGCCAGCATCGTCTTCAGGTCGGCCTGGATGCCCGCGCCGCCGCCGGAGTCGGATCCGGCGACGGTCAGGACGCGTGGAGGTATGCGCATGCCCGCGAATCTACCCGGGCCCCGCGAAGCGGCCCGCGTGCGGCCGGAGCGCGGGCCGGCCGGCGGGGTCCGGGCACGGGTTCCCGGCCTACTCGGCGTCCTCGTTGTCGCCGAAGTGGTCCCACCCCGCCTTGGCCCACGGCGCGCCGTCCACCGTGACCTGCGGCAGCGCCGACGGGTTCAGCACCTCGCCGATCACCTTCCAGCGGGCGGGCAGCTTCACGTCCGGCGGGAAGGTCGCCACGATCGCGTGGTCCTCGCCCCCGTTGAGCACCCACTGCATCGGGTCCACGCCGACCGCGGTGCCGATGTCGGACATCTGCGTGGGGATGTCGATCTGGCCGGAGCGCAGGTCGATGCGGACCTTGCTGGCGTCGGCGATGTGGCCGAGGTCGGCGACCAGGCCGTCGCTGACGTCGGTCATGGCGGTGGCGCCGAGGCCGGCCGCCGCCGGGCCCGCGTGGTACGGCGGTTCGGGGCGGCGGTGTGCCTCCACGAAGGCGCGCGGGGAGCGGAAGCCGCGGGAGAGGACCGCGTGCCCGGCCGCCGACCAGCCGAGCCAGCCCGTGACGGCGACCACGTCGCCCGGCTGGGCACCGGATCGGGTGACGGGCTCCTGGTTGCGCAGGTCCCCCAAGGCGGTGATCGCGACGGTGATGGTGTCGCCGCGTACGACGTCGCCGCCCACCACGGCGGCCCCCGCCACCTGGCACTCGTCGCGCAGCCCGTCCATCAGCTCGGTCGCCCAGGTCGCGGGTAGTTCGGCGGGCACCACCAGGCCGAGCAGGATGGCGGTGGGCACCGCGCCCATGGCGGCGATGTCGGCCAGGTTCTGCGCGGCGGCCTTGCGGCCCACGTCGTAGGCGGTGGACCAGTCGCGGCGGAAGTGCCGCCCTTCGAGAAGTACGTCGGTGCTGGCCACGACCCTGCGGTCCGGCGCGGTGACCACCGCGGCGTCGTCGCCGGGGCCGATCCGTACGGCCGGCGTGGCGGTGAGCCGGGAGGTGAGCTCCCTGATCAGGCCGAACTCTCCCAGCTCGCCCACGGTGCCCTTCATGCTGCTGCCCTTCCGATGCGTACGGACGATCCGTACTGCGCTGCCGATCCGTACTCCACTGCCGCGGGGACGGCCCCCGCTCCCCCTGTGTCGACGGTCCCCGTTCCGCCGCCGGTTGCGCCGCGCGCCGCGTACCCCGCGCGGGTCTCCCCGGCGCGCGCACCGACGCGGTACCGTGGCGTCCCTTCTTCCCACATGATCCTCGAACCCGCCCTGGAGGTCCCGTGGTACAGGCGTACATCCTGATCCAGACCGAGGTGGGAAAGGCATCGGCCGTAGCGGAAGTGATCGCCAAGATTCCCGGCGTGATCCAGGCCGAGGACGTCACAGGCCCGTACGACGTGATCGTGCGGGCCCAGGCCGACACGGTCGACGGGCTCGGCCGCATGGTGGTCGCCAAGGTCCAGCAAGTGGACGGCATCACCCGCACCCTGACCTGCCCGGTGGTCCATCTCTAGCTCCCCGTATGCTCGGCCGGGTGATCTCCTCGTCGCGCCGGCTGCTGGCACCGGCCCTGCTCACCGTGGCGTTCGCCGCGGTGAGCTGCTCGTCCTCGGTCCCCACCGCGGCCCCCGCGCCACAGGGCGAGGCCGCACGGCAGTGCCGGGCACTCCGGAAGGAGTTGCCGCGGACCGTGGACGGGCTGGAGCGGGGTACCGCCGATCCGGTGTCGGACTTCACCGCCGTCTGGGGCGATCCGGCCGTCCGGCTGCGCTGCGGGGTACCGAAGCCCGCCGTGCTGACGCCTGGAAGTGAACATTACAACCCCGGTGCGGACGCGGCGGAAGTCAACGGCGTCGAGTGGCTCTTCGAGCAGCAGGACGACGGATACCGCTTCACGACCGTACTGCGCAAGACGTACGTCGAGGTGAGCGTGCCGAAGAAGTACGCCCCCGAGGTCGATGTGCTCACCGACCTCGCGGGCGCCGTCAAGAAGACGGTGCCGGCCGGGGTCTGAGACGTCCGGCCGGCCGCGTCAGCGCAGGCCCGTGGAGCGCCGCAGCGCCGCCTGGACCAGCAGGTCGATCAGCTCCGGGTAGCTCACGCCGGTCTCCTGCCACATCCGCGGGTACATCGAGATGGGCGTGAAGCCGGGCATCGTGTTGATCTCGTTGATCACGAACTCGCCGTCGTCCTGGAGGAAGAAGTCGACGCGCGCCAGGCCCTCGCAGGACAGCGCCTCGAAGGCGCGTACGGCCAGCTCCCGGACCCCGGCGGTCTGCTCCGCGGTCAGCGGGGCGGGCACGATGCCGCTGGCCGAGTCGATGTACTTGGCCTCGAAGTCGTAGAAGGCGTGGTCGGAGACGGGCGGGATCTCGGCCGGCAGGCTGCCGCGCGGCCCGTCGGGGAACTCCAGCACGCCGCACTCGATCTCGCGGCCGGTCAGCAGCGACTCCACCAGGATCTTCGGGTCGTGGCGGCGCGCTTCCTCGATGGCCGCGTCCAGGCCGGAGAGGTCGTCGACCTTGGTGATGCCCATGGAGGACCCGGCGCGGGCGGGCTTGACGAAGAGCGGCCAGCCGTGTTCCCCGGCGAAGTCCACGATCTTCTTGCGGGCCGCGGCGCCCTTCTGCCCCTCGGGGCCCTGCTCCCACTCGTGCGGGCGGACGACCTCGTACGGGCCGACCGGCAGCCCGTAGGAGACGAACACCCGCTTCATGTACTCCTTGTCCATGCCGACGGCCGAGGCGAGCACGCCCGAACCGACGTAGGGGACGCCGGAGAGCTCCAGGAGGCCCTGGATCGTGCCGTCCTCGCCGTACGGGCCGTGCAGGACGGGGAAGACGACGTCGACCTCGCCCAGCGCCTTGGGCACCGAGCCGGGCTCGCCGTAGACGACCTCGCGGCTGGTCGGGTCCGTGGGGAGCTGGACGGCGCCCTCTGCGGACTCGGCCAGGTCCGCCACGCTCGGCAGCCGCCGGTCGGAGAAGACCATCCGCTCGGGATCGTCGGCACTCAGGACCCAACGGCCTTCCGGGGTGACGCCGATGGGCAGCACTTCGTACTTCTCGCGGTCGATGGCGGCCAGCACGGCGCCCGCGGTGACCACGGAGACGGCGTGCTCGGAGCTGCGTCCGCCGAACACGACGGCGACGCGGGGCTTGTGGGAGGTGGTCTCGCTGCTCATATCGCGTTGAGCGTACCTGCTGCCCCAGGCGGAGTCAGTGCCGCTCCGGCTTGGCGCTGCGTGACATCAGTTCCTTCAGGGCCACCAGCGGCGGCTTGCCCTCGTGGACGATGTCCACGACCGTCTCGGTGATCGGCATGTCGACGCCGTGCCGGCGGGCGAGATCCAGTACCGACTCGCAGGACTTGACGCCCTCCGCGGTCTGCTTGGTGACCGCGATGGTCTCCTCCAGCGTCATGCCGCGGCCGAGGTTGGCGCCGAAGGTGTTGTTGCGCGAGAGCGGCGAGGAGCAGGTGGCGACCAGGTCACCCATTCCGGCGAGCCCGGCGAAGGTGTGCGCGTCGGCGCCCATCGCCAGGCCCAGGCGGGTGGTTTCGGCGAGGCCGCGGGTGATCAGGGAGGCCTTGGCGTTGTCGCCCAGTCCCATGCCGCCGGCCATGCCGACCGCCAGCGCGATGACGTTCTTGACCGCGCCGCCCAGCTCGGCGCCGACCACGTCGGTGTTGGTGTAGGGGCGGAAGTACGGGGTGTGGCAGGCGGCCTGGAGGCGCCGGGCCACCGCCTCGTCGGCGCAGGCCACGACCGCGGCGGCGGGCTGCCGGGCGGCGATCTCCTTGGCCAGGTTGGGCCCGGTCAGCACCGCGACGCGCTCGGCCGGGGCCTTGGCGACCTCCTCGACGACCTCGCTCATCCGCTTGGCGGTGCCCAGTTCGACGCCCTTCATCAGGGAGACCAGGACGGTGTCGGCGGGCAGCAGGGGCGCCCAGGCGGCGAGGTTCTCGCGCAGCGTCTGCGAGGGGATGGCCAGGACGGTGAAATCTGCGCCGTGCGCGGCCTCCGCGGGGTCCGTGGTGGCCCGTACGGAGGCGGGCAGTTCCGCGTCCGGCAGGTAGTCGGGGTTGGTGCGGCCGGTGTTGATGGCGTCGACCAGGCCCGCTCTGCGGCCCCACATCGTCACCTCGCAGCCCGCGTCACCGAGCACCATCGCGAATGCGGTACCCCAGGACCCCGTGCCGTAGACGGCGCAGCGCGTCACTTGCCTTCATCCTCCTGTGTCTTCGGTGCCTGGTCGTCCAGTTTCACGCCCTGCTCGTCCAGTTCCCACGCCCGTTCGGCCGCTGCCCGGTCGCGGCGGCTGCGGTCGCGCCGGGCGGCGACGGCCTTCTTGTGGTCGTACGGCTCGGCGGGCACCGGCTCGCCGCGCACCTCGGAGAGGATCTCGGTGACGGCGGCCATGACCTTGTCGGTCACCGCGCGCAGCACCTCGGCGGTCGGCTCCTTGCCGTAGAACTCGCTCAGGTCGACCGGCGGCCCCGCCTTGACCCGCAGCGTCTTGCGCGGGAAGAGGCGCAGCTTCTTCTCCTTGGCGTAGGGCGGCATCACCTCGTTGGCGCCCCACTGTGCCACCGGGACCACCGGCGCCTTGGTGAGCAACGCCACCCGGGCGGCCCCGGTCTTGCCCTGCATGGGCCACATGTCGGGGTCCCTGGTGAGGGTGCCCTCGGGGTAGAAGGCGACACATTCGCCCTTGTCGATGGCGGCCACCGCGGCGCGGAAGGCCACGGCGGCGTCGGTGGATTCCCGGTAGACGGGGATCTGGCCGGTGCCGCGCATCATCAGGCCGACAAAGCCGCCCTTGAAGAGGCCCGACTTGGCGAGGAATCGCGGGACCCGGCCGGTGTTGTACTGGTAGTGCGCATACGAGAGCGGATCCAGATACGAGTTGTGGTTGACCACGGTGATAAATCCGCCGTCGGCGGGAATGTGCTCCATTCCCTGCCAGTCCCGCTTGAACAGAACCAGGAGCGGCGGTTTGCAGATGACCGCGGCCAAGCGGTACCAGAAGCCGATTCTGCGGCGGGACACTGGGACACCCTCCTTGTGGGATCTGCTGAGCTGCTGCGACCCGGCAGCCGCACAAGTGTCGCCCCAGGTACCCGCTATGTCGAGAACACCGTAACCCCGCCGCTGCCGGATGGCGGTGACGGCGGGTGAGAATGAGGGCGATGCGAAGTGACGGAGGGGACGCGGGCTGGAGCCTGGTCGTACCCCTGAAACCCCTGGTACGGGCGAAGAGCAGGCTGTCCCCTGCGGTGGGCGAGGAGCTGCGGCCCCGGTTGGCACTGGCGTTCGCGCTGGATACCGTGGCCGCCGCGCTGGCCTGCGAAGACGTCGCGGATGTGGCGGTTGTCACGGACGATCCGCTGGCCGGGGAACGCCTGGCGGCCCTCGGGGCGCGCATCGTGGCCGACATTCCGGCCCGGGGCTTGAACGCGGCGCTGGCTCACGGCGCCGACGCGGTACGCGCCCGGCGCGCCGCGGCCCCCGTGGCGGCACTCAACGCCGATCTCCCGGCGTTGCGCCCGGCGGAACTGCGCCGGGTACTGTCGGCCGCCGCCGCATTTCCCCGGGCATTTCTCGCGGATGCGGCGGAAATCGGTACGACGCTGCTGACCGCGGCTTCCGGGGTGGAATTGGCGCCCGCTTTCGGGGGGCCGTCCCGGGCGCGTCACCTGGATTCGGGGGCCCGCGAGATCGCGCCGGCGGGCGCCGGTTCCGTACGCCGGGACGTGGACACCGGCGAGGATCTGCGGGCCGCGCTGGCGCTGGGCGTGGGGCCGCACACGGCCCGCTGCCTGCCGCGGACACCGGCTTTCGCGGAGCGTGCGGAGGGCGTCAGAACGTCTGGAGCGTGACGAGCACGATCCGGCGCCCGTCCTTGTCCCCGCCGCCCGCCTCGCCCTCGACGTCGATGCGTACCCGCTGGCCGGGCCGCAGCAGCCGCAGGCCGCCCGCGTCGAACGCCGCCGCGTCGAAGGGCAGCGGCGTCCCGTCGTCGAGCAGCACGCTGCCGGAACGGGTCTGGTCGTCGTAGGTGTACGCGGTGGCCTGCATGCGGACAGCCTAGACGGCGTGGATACGCCGCTGCCGTACGCCGAGGCCGTAGGATCGCCACGCACCGCGGGCCGGGCTCCCCGGGGGGAGTCCGGCCCGACGCGTGGCGTCGCCGCTGCTGAATTACCGCTTGCGGGCGGTGGTCTTCTTGGCGGTGGTCTTGCGGGCCGTGGTCTTCTTGGCCGGGGCCTTCTTCGCCGTCGCCTTCTTCGCGGGCGCGGTCTTCTTGGCCGTCGCCTTCTTGGCGGTGGTGGCGGTGGCCTTCTTGGCCGGGGTGGCCTTCTTGGCGGCGGCCGTGGTCTTCTTGGCCGCCGACTTCTTCGCCGTGGCGGTGGTCTTCTTCGCCGGCGTCGCCGTCGTCTTCTTCGCCGTGGCGGTGGTCTTCTTCGCCGGCGTGGCCTTCTTGGCGGTGGCCGTGGTCTTCTTCGCGGCCGACTTCTTGGCGGTGGCCTTCTTGGCGGCGGCCTTGGCCGTCGTACGGGTGGAAGAACCGCCCGAGAGGCTGCCCTTGGGGGCCTTCTTCACGGCCACGTCGTTCTTCGGGAGCTTCTTCGAGCCGCTGACCAGGTCCTTGAAGCCCTGGCCCGCGCGGAAACGGGGCACCGAGGTCTTCTTGACCCGTACCCGCTCACCCGTCTGCGGGTTGCGGGCGTAGCGGGCCGGACGGTCCACCTTCTCGAACGAGCCGAATCCGGTGACCGATACGCGGTCGCCGGAGACAACTGCACGGACGATTGCGTCCAGTACCGCGTCCACCGCGTCCGCGGCGTTCTGACGGCCGCCGAGCTTGTCGGCAATGGCTTCTACGAGCTGCGCCTTGTTCACGTCTTCCCCTTCGGAGACATTGCTGGAACGAAAGTGTTCAAGCCTTTTCGCACGTTAGGCAGATATATACCGCAAATCAAACACGAAACGGGCTAATCACCCTTGTGCCGCAACGAACTCGACCTTCACGGAGTTCCGTCGGCGTGCACGTCTTCGGGAAAGCGACCCTCGTCGAGGTCGTTCATGAACCACTCCAGACGCCTTGCCGCGTCCGCCAGATCGTGTTTCGCCGCCGCCGTGATGACGAGCAGCTTCCGGGTCAGCGCCATGCGTACGCCCTCCGGGACTTGCAGTGTCCGCACTCGTGTGTGTGCGTCCTTGAGTCGGTCGGCGACGAGACCGTAGAGCTTGAGTTGGTCGTCGCGTTCCATGCGCTAATTGTGCCATCTGCGGCGAGTTGTCGCTTCACGGGGCCTCAACAGCAGCCTTCACACGCCGATGCGCCCCCTGCCAACTAGCAAGGGGCGCATCGTACGCAATAAGGCTTTGAGCCAAAAAACCCGAGGTCAGACTACTACCGTTTGCGGCTTGAACGACGGCCTGTTCGCCTCGTACGCGGCGATGGCCTCCTCCTCCCGAAGGGTGAGGCTGATGTCGTCCAGGCCCTCCAGCAGCCTCCAACGCGCGTTCTCGTCCAGCTCGAACCCAGCGGTGATGCCCGGCGCCCGGACCTGCCGGCCGACGAGGTCGACGGTGACCTCCGCGGCGGGGTCCGTCTCGGCGAGCTCCTGTAGCGCCTCGACGGTCTCCTGCGGGAGCACGACGGTCAGCAGTCCGTTCTTCAGCGAGTTGCCCCGGAAGATGTCCGCGAAACGCGAGGAGACGACGGCCTTGAAGCCGTAGTTCTGCAGGGCCCACACCGCGTGCTCGCGCGAGGAGCCGGTGCCGAAGTCGGGCCCGGCCACCAGAACGGTCGCCCCCCGGTACGCCTCCTGGTTCAGCACGAACCGCGGATCCTTGCGCCAGGCCTCGAAGAGCCCGTCCTCGAAGCCGTCCCGGGTGACCTTCTTGAGCCAGTGGGCCGGGATGATCTGGTCGGTGTCGACGTTGCTGCGGCGCAGCGGCACGGCCCGGCCGGTGTGCGTGGTGAATGCTTCCATCGTTCTCAGACTCCCGCGGGCGTGCGTACGTCGGCGTCGGCGCCGGCCAGGTCGGCCGGCGATGCCAGATGGCCGAGAACCGCCGTTGCGGCGGCGACCTGAGGCGAGACCAGGTGGGTGCGGCCGCCCTTGCCCTGCCGGCCCTCGAAGTTGCGGTTGGAGGTGGAGGCGGAGCGCTCGCCGGGTGCCAGCTGGTCGGGGTTCATGCCCAGGCACATCGAGCAGCCGGCGTGCCGCCACTCGGCACCGGCCTGGGTGAAGACCTTGTCGAGCCCCTCCTCGACCGCCTGGAGGGCGACCCGGACCGAGCCGGGGACGACGAGCATCCGTACACCGTCGGCGACCCGGCGGCCCCGGACGACCTCGGCCGCCGCGCGCAGATCCTCGATGCGTCCGTTGGTGCACGAACCTACGAAGACGGTGTCGACGCCGATCTCACGCAGCGGCTGACCCGCCGTCAACCCCATGTATTCCAGGGCCCTTTCGGCGGCGTAGCGCTCCGAAGCGTCTTCGTACGAAGCGGGGTCGGGGACGGCCGCGGAAAGCGGCGCGCCCTGGCCCGGGTTGGTGCCCCAGGTGACGAACGGGGCCAGCTCGGAGGCGTCGACGACGACCTCGTGGTCGAAGGCCGCGCCCTCGTCGGTGCGCAGCGTCTTCCAGTACTCCACCGCGGCGTCCCAGTCGGCGCCCTCGGGCGCGTGGTCGCGGCCCTTGAGGTAGGCGAAGGTGGTCTCGTCGGGGGCGATCATGCCGGCCCGCGCACCCGCCTCGATGGACATGTTGCAGATGGTCATCCGGGCCTCCATCGAGAGCTTCTCGACGGCCGGGCCGCGGTACTCGATGACGTAGCCCTGCCCGCCGCCGGTGCCGATCCTGGCGATGATCGCGAGGATCAGGTCCTTGGCGGTGACGCCGTCGGGCAGTTCGCCCTCGACGGTGACTGCCATGGTCTTGAAGGGCGCCATCGGCAGCGTCTGGGTGGCCAGCACGTGCTCGACCTGACTGGTGCCGATGCCGAAGGCCAGCGCGCCGAACGCGCCGTGGGTGGAGGTGTGGCTGTCGCCGCAGACCACGGTGGTGCCGGGCTGGGTCAGCCCCAACTGCGGTCCCACCACGTGGACGACCCCCTGCTCGACGTCGCCCAGCGGGTGCAGCCGTACGCCGAACTCCGCGCAGTTCTTGCGCAGCGTCTCCAGCTGGGTGCGGGAGACGGGGTCGGCGATGGGCTTGTCGATGTCGAGGGTCGGGGTGTTGTGGTCCTCGGTGGCGATGGTCAGGTCGGTGCGCCGCACCCGGCGGCCGGCCTTGCGGAGGCCGTCGAACGCCTGCGGGCTGGTCACCTCGTGCAGCAGGTGCAGATCGATGAAGAGGAGGTCGGGCTCGCCTTCCGCGCGCCGGACGACGTGGTCGTCCCAGACCTTCTCCGCGAGTGTCCGTCCCATCGCTTTCCCTCCGGCCGGCCGCATTGCCGGCCCAACTCGACTGTGTGCGCAGCGTCCGCCCCCGAAACCGGACGTCGTGCCGGGCCCTGGTCGGGGCCGTGACTAAAGATTGGCGGCTTCCCGGGAAAATTGAACTTGCGTTTCACACTGTGAGACGTGAGTATCGTTGCATGGACAACTCTAGCGGCGTCGGCGTTCTCGACAAGGCAGCTCTCGTACTGAGCGCTCTGGAGTCCGGTCCGGCCACCCTCGCCGGGCTGGTCGCGGCGACCGGGCTCGCACGACCCACGGCCCACCGGCTGGCCGTGGCACTGGAACACCACCGGATGGTGGCGAGGGACATGCAGGGCCGGTTCATCCTCGGCCCGCGGCTGTCGGAACTGGCCGCGGCGGCCGGCGAGGACCGCCTGCTGGCCACGGCCGGGCCGGTGCTCACCCACCTGCGCGACGTGACGGGCGAGAGCGCCCAGCTCTACCGGCGCCAGGGCGACATGCGCATCTGCGTGGCGGCGGCGGAACGGCTGTCCGGACTGCGGGACACCGTCCCGGTCGGCTCCACGCTCCCCATGAAGGCCGGCTCGGCGGCCCAGATCCTGATGGCCTGGGAGGAGCCGGAGCGCCTGCACCGCGGCCTCCAGGGCGCGCGCTTCACGGCCACCGCCCTGTCCGGCGTACGGCGCCGCGGCTGGGCCCAGTCGATCGGCGAGCGGGAGCCGGGCGTGGCCTCGGTCTCGGCGCCCGTGCGCGGCCCCTCGAACCGCGTGGTCGCCGCCGTCTCGGTCTCCGGACCGATCGAGCGGCTGACCCGCCACCCGGGCCGGATGCACGCCCAGGCGGTCATCGACGCGGCGGCCCGGCTCAGCGAGGCGCTGCGCCGCACCGGCTGACCAGCGAGAACACCGGCCGGAGCGGCGCGGCGCGCCCTCCCGTGAGCGTCAGCCGTACTGCGGCGCGCTCACGGGTGCGGACGCCCCGTGAGCGCCCCGGCCGGCCGGGGCGAGGCCGTACGCGGCCCCGAGCCCGGTCGGCGGCACCGTGTTGTAGATCGTGCTGTACGCCCCCGCCGGCACGACGTACGTCTCGTGCCAGATACCGACTCCCCCCTTGCCGCTCCGCGCGCGGCGGTTGAACGCCGCCCACGCGGGGCGGTGCTCCATGTTCTGCTCCGAGGCGTACGCGTACAGCTTCTCGCGCGACTCCCAGTACTGGACGATGGTGAAGGAGCGCGGCCCGCCGTTCAGCACCCGGAAGCCGAGCAAGCCCGCATCCCGCTCGCGCGACAGCTCCTTGAGCATCCGTGGCATACCGAGCCACACGGGCATCCAACTGCGCACGTCCCGGAACTTGTTGACGCGCATCCCGATCAGGAAGACGACCACCTCCTCGTCGGTGTCCACCACCATGCGCCCCGGCACGACCTTGTCGCTCACGATTGTCCCCCTGCCTCTCCGGACTTTGGATAGCGATGCTATCCATGCTTGGATAGTGGCACTCTCCAAAGAAGGGCGCAAGAGGATGCGACTGGCGGAACTGAGCGAACGCAGCGGGGTGCCCACCGCCACGATCAAGTACTACCTGCGGGAGCGGCTGCTCCCGCCGGGCGAGCGGGTCACCGCCACCACCGCCGAGTACGGCGACGCCCACCTGCGCCGGCTACGCCTGGTGAGGGCGCTGGTCCAGGTCGGCAAGATGCCGGTGGCCACCGCCCGCGAGGTGCTGGCCGCGGTCGAGGACGAGACGCTGGACCACCACATGCGCCTCGGCGCTGCCGTATGGGCCCTGCCGCACGCCCCCGGCCCCGCGGAGGAGACCCCGGAGACCGCGGCGGCACGCCGGACGGCGGACGAGCTGCTGCACCGCCTGGGCTGGCGGTACGGACTGGAGACGGGGGCGGCCTCCCCCGCGTACGAAATGCTGGTGAACGCCCTGGCCGCGCTCGCCCGGCTCGGCTATCCGCACGCCGTCGCGAACGTGCTGCCGTACGCCCGGATCGCGGGCGAACTGGCCGTCGCCGACCTGGATTTGGTGGAGCAGTTCGAGACGCCCACCGAGCAGGTGGAGGCCGCGGTGGCGCTGACCGTACTGCTCGAACCGGTACTGCTGAGCCTGCGGCGGATCGCGGAGGCGGAGGAGTCGCACCGCCGGTACCGCGGCGGCGCCTCATGACAAGGGGCCCCGCCCCTGGGGCCTGTCATGCGAAGAGGCCCTCCCCAACCGGGAAGGGCCTCTTCGTCGCGTACCCCCGACCGGATTCGAACCGGCGCTACCGCCTTGAGAGGGCGGCGTGCTAGGCCGCTACACAACGGGGGCTTGCTCTGCAGAACCGCAGTCGACCTGCGGTTTCGCGCTGGGCTACCAGGACTCGAACCTAGACTAAATGAACCAGAATCACTCGTGCTGCCAATTACACCATAGCCCATGGTGGTATAGACCAGTACCCCCGACCGGATTCGAACCGGCGCTACCGCCTTGAGAGGGCGGCGTGCTAGGCCGCTACACAACGGGGGCCCTAGCGATCCTTGCGTCGTCACATCCGGGAGCGACCCGAAGATGACGGAGAGAAAGGATCTGTACCCCCGACCGGATTCGAACCGGCGCTACCGCCTTGAGAGGGCGGCGTGCTAGGCCGCTACACAACGGGGGCCTGGTACTGCGTGATCAAGAAACCTTCAGAAGATCTCTTGCTGGGCTACCAGGACTCGAACCTAGACTAACTGAACCAGAATCAGTCGTGCTGCCAATTACACCATAGCCCACCAAAACGCAACCCCCGGTAGGGGTTTTGTTCGGCTTGCGCTTCCCGGCCCGGCCTCTCGGCCCTCCCGGGCGGCGCAGAAAGAACATTACCCGAAGGTGGACGACGCTCCAAAACCGATAAGGCCGCGCACCAGCCCGGGCAGCTCGGCGAGGCTCCGGATCCGCCGCACCCCGTCCGGCACCTCCCCCTCCGTACCGGCCCGGTCCACCCAGACCGCGCCCAGCCCGGCATCCCGCGCGCCGATCGCGTCGACGGCCGGATTGTCGCCCACGTACACGACTCGGCCGGGCGCCAGCCCCAGCGCGTCACAGGCCGCCAAGAACGCCTCGGGCGCCGGCTTGGCGTACCCCAGCCCGTCGGCGCACAGAACCACCTCGAAGCGGTCACGGATGCCCAGGGCGCGCAGCTTCCGCTCCTGGACGGCGCCGGAGGAGTTGGAGAGCACGGCCTGCCGGGTCAGCGGCGCGAGGTCGGCGAGGGCCCGGGCGGAATCCGGAAAAAGGGTCCAGGCCGCCTCGTAGAGCGCGACGTACCGCCCGAACCAGGCGTCGGCTTCCTCGTCGCCCATCTCCTCCCCCAGAAAGGCCCGAGCCCGCTCCCGCCGGTGCTCCAGAAACCCCACCTCCCCGGCGAGAAACCGCCCGAAGGCCACCTCCATGCACTCCCGCCACCGCCCGAGCGCGCACTCGGCGTCCGGATACCGCCCGAGCAGCCCCTCCGCCTCGATATGCCGCAGCGCTCCCGCGCGGTCGGACCCGGTGTAGTCGAAGAGGGTGTCGTCCACGTCCCAGAGGACGGCCTCGATGGTCACGCGGATACCTCACGGGGGCGGTGGCCGGTTGGGGGCGCGCCTCGTTCCTTGATCGCGGCCAGGAACGCGGTCAGGCTGCCGCGGGTGGCCGAGAGGATCGCCTCCGGGGCGTCACTCTCCCGGAGCCGGAAGGTGCCGTCGGGCGCGGCGGCGACGTTCACACAGTTCACGCCCTCGTTGCTGTACGAGGACTTCTGCCAGCGGTAGACGTGCATCGTCTGGGCCTCACAGACTCTTCGCGATCTTGTGGATCAGGTCGCGACTCTGGGTGGGATCGAGTGCGCACCGCTGCATACGGTCCAGTACCGCCCGGTAGCGAGCCAACTGGGCCCCCGCGAAGAGAAACTCGCAGCCGTGGTCGTAATCCAGCAGGGCGGTGTCCAACTGCGGCACGGGACCATACGCGTAGGTGATCGGTTGCCCCGCCGCGGGGAAGTCCGCCCGCCCGAACGGGATGACCTGGATCGTGACGTGCTCGTGCTCCCCCATGTCCATGAGATGCCGAAGTTGCGCGCGTACGACGTCCGACCCGCCGATCCCCATCCGCAGCGCGGCTTCGTGGATGATCGCCGTGTAGGGCAACGGCGCCTCCCCGTGCCGAACTCGGCGACCTCGACCAGGGCCGTGGGCAACAACTCACGGTATTCGTCCCACCAGCCGCGGCTGCGGCGCCCCGTCATGTCGCCCAGCACTTCGGTCAGTGCGGCGTCGGCGCTGGCGTAGGTGTGGGCCATGGCCCGCACCCGGTCCGCGCTCACCCCGTACCGCCCGGCCTCGATCATGCTCATCCGGGCCTGCTGGATGCCGACCCTGGCCGCCGCCTCCGTCGATGTCAGCCCGGCCTGTTCCCGCAGTTTGCGCAGTTCGGCGCCCAAGCGGCGCTGCCGCAAGGTCGGCGGCATGGCTGCCACCAAGGCCACTCCTCTCAGTGGACGCATGTGCAAGGCGTACCACGCACCAGTGAATAAGTGAGAACTTTGAGGAGTACGCAGTCGGCGGGTTGCGGGACGCGCAGGTCGCCGCCTGGGGGCTGGCCTATGAGGACGGGCGGGCGGAGGTCGCCGCCCCGGGCCGGACGGACCGATTCGTCCACCGGAGCACAGAAGCCCGGATCTCCTGGATGGGTGCCCCACCGCCGCCTACCGTGGGCCCCGCCCTGCCTACACGTACCGGAGGTCGCCGGCCATGGACAGAGAGATCGAAGTGGATCGGGACGCCTGCGAGCGGACTCCGGACGCGATCCGTACGGCGTTGCAGCGGCGCCCGGACTGGTTGCGGTACTTCGAGCAGGACTGGCTCAGCGCGGCGGCGGAATTCGATCGTGCGGAGCTGGACCGGGTCGTCGACAAGTGGTTCCCCTTCGCTTGCGCGTGCGCGACGCCCGGCTACCTGGATCAGGTGGAGCAGATGGCCAAGCGCCTGGCGGAGGGGGACACGGAAGGCATGGTCTTCTGGGACGCCGAAGGCAACGCGTACGACGCCGAGAACAATGCCCTCGACGTCGGCAGGTGCCCATGACCGCTTACGTCGTCAGGTACGCGGACCGCGCCGCACGATGCAAGGCGGCTCTGGGCACCGCGCAACGGGCCTCCTTGGAGGAGCTGGAGAAACGGCTCAGCCTGAATCCGTTCGGCGCGCCTGCCAAGAGCCATCGGGACAACAGCTGGTCGGCCACTTTCGAGGGAGGCTTCATCCAGTACGTGGTGTCCAACACGCACGTCGTGATCAACGTCATCGATCTCGTGGCCGCGTGAGCCGGCCCCGCCACATACGAAGGGGCGGCCACCGGTACCCGGCGGCCGCCCCTTCGGCGTACGACGTGAAGCCTCCGCGTTACGCGCCCAGCTTCGCCAGGGCCGCGTCGATGCGTGCCAGCGTGCGGTCCTTACCCAGGATTTCCAGGGACTCGAAGAGGGGGAGGCCGACCGTGCGGCCGGTGACGGCCACGCGGACGGGGGCCTGGGCCTTGCCGAGCTTGAGGCCGTGGGCCTCGCCGGCGGCCAGGACGGCCTCCTTGAGGGCGTCGGCGCTGGACCAGTCGGCGCCGGACAGCTTCTCGCGGGCGGTGGTGAGCAGGGCCACCGGGTCACCCTTCATCGCCTTGGTCCAGGACGCCTCGTCCTCGACCGGCTCCTTGCGGAAGAGGAAGTCGACGTTGGCGGTGATGTCGGAGAGGACCGTCAGGCGGGTCTGGGCGTGCGGGGCGATGGCCTGCCAGGCCGCCTCGTCGAAGTCGGCCGGGTCCCAGTTGGCGTGGGGGGCCTGCAGCCAGGGGCGGCAGGCCTCGGCGAAGGCCTTCGGGTCCAGGCGGCGGATGTGGTCGGCGTTGATCGCCTCGGCCTTCTTCAGGTCGAAGCGGGCCGGGTTGGCGTTGACATCCGCGATGTCGAAGGCCGCGACCATTTCGTCGATGCCGAAGACGTCCTGGTCGGCGGAGAAGGACCAGCCGAGGAGGGAGAGGTAGTTGAGGAGGCCCTCGGGGAGGAAGCCGCGCTCGCGGTACAGGTTCAGGGACGCCTGCGGGTCACGCTTGGAGAGCTTCTTGTTGCCCTCGCCCATGACGTAGGGGAGGTGGCCGAAGAGGGGGATCGACTTGGCGATGCCCAGGTCGATCAGGGCCTTGTAGAGGGCCACCTGGCGGGGGGTGGAGGAGAGCAGGTCCTCGCCGCGCAGGACGTGGGTGATCTCCATCAGGGCGTCGTCGACCGGGTTGACGAGCGTGTAGAGGGGTGCCCCGTTGGCGCGGAGGATGCCGTAGTCGGGGACGTTCTCCGGGGTGAAGGTCAGCTCGCCGCGCACCAGGTCGGTGAAGGTGATCGGCTCGTCCGGCATGCGGAAGCGGACGATCGGCTCGCGGCCCTCGGCCTCGTACGCGGTGATCTCGTCGGCCGTCAGCACCCGGCACTTGCCGTCGTAGCCGGAGGGCTTGCCGGCGGCGCGGGCGGCCTCGCGGCGGGCGTCCAGCTCGGCGGTGGAGCAGTAGCACTTGTAGGCGTGGCCGGCGTCCAGCAGCTTCTGCGCGACCTCCTTGTAGAGGTCCATGCGCTGCGACTGGCGGTACGGCGCGTGGGGGCCGCCGACCTCGGGGCCCTCGTCCCAGTCCAGGCCCAGCCAGCGCATCGAGTCGAGCAGCTGGTTGTAGGACTCCTCGGAGTCGCGGGCCGCGTCGGTGTCCTCGATGCGGAAGACCATGGTGCCCTGGGTGTGCCGGGCGAAGGCCCAGTTGAACAGGGCGGTGCGGACCAGGCCCACGTGGGGGTTGCCGGTCGGGGAGGGACAGAAACGGACGCGGACGGGGGTCGCGTTAGCCACGCTTGATCACCTTGTTGGTGAGAGTGCCGATGCCTTCGATGTGGACGGCGACCTCGTCGCCGTCCTGGAGGGGGCCGACCCCGGCCGGGGTGCCCGTGAGGACGACGTCGCCGGGGAGCAGCGTCATCGCCTCGGTGATGTGCACGATCAGGTCCTCGACGGAGCGGACCATCTCGCTCGTGCGGCCGAGCTGGCGCTGTTCGCCGTTGACGGTGCACATGATCGTCAGGTCGGCGGGGTCCAGCTCCGTCTCGACCCAGGGGCCGAGCGGGCAGGAGGTGTCGAAGCCCTTGGCCCGCGCCCACTGCCCCTCGCGCTTCTGTACGTCGCGCGCGGTGATGTCGTTGGCGCAGGTGTAGCCGAGGACGACGTCCTTGACGCGCTCGCGCGGGACCTCGCGGCACATGCGGCCGATGACGACGGCGAGCTCCGCCTCGTGGTGCACCTCCTGGGAGAAGGAGGGGTACACGACGGGGTCACCGGGGCCGACCACCGAGGTGGAGGGCTTGAAGAAGGTGACCGGCACGTCCGGGACCTCGTTGTCCAGCTCGCGGGCGTGTTCGGCGTAGTTGCGGCCGACCGCGACGACCTTGTTGGGCAGGACCGGCGGCAGCAGGCGGACCTTTTCGAGGGGGACCTTGTGACCCGAGCGCTCGAATTCCGCGAAGGGATGTCCCTTGATGACGTCGATGTCGTCGCCGTCGAGGACGCCGAAGCCGACGTTGCCGTCGATGGAGAATCTGGCGATGCGCACGGGTTGCCGCTGCCCCTCATAGATCACTGGCCGGAGTTGACACTCCAGGCTATCGCGGGGGCGCGGCCGGCCCGTTTCCCCTGGGTCAGACGGCCGTGTCCCGGGCGCCGGCCTGCGCGGGGACGGTCTGCGGCGCGGGGGCTTCCATCAGCACGGTGCGGCGCGGGTTGGCGGTCTGGGCGGGCAGCTCGACGGGGTGCTCCGGCGCATCGGCCGCGGCGTCGCGGAGCTCGTCGGCATCCTTCAGATGCGCGAGGGTGGTGCGCCGCGGGTTGGCTATGTTGCGGAACATCATCGTGGTCTTCACTGCTCATGCCTCGCGTAAGGACGTCGGGAAACAGGGCCGCCACAGGATTGGGGCCTTGTCATTTCGGGCAACTGTGTAAAGCGTCAGGCTAAGCGCGCTATTCCCCGTGCCGCCCCGGGAAAGTCGGCCTCAACCTTGTGAGTTTCCTCACGAAGTGTGTGACAAATGCCGCAATTCTCATGATCAACATCCAGGGGCGAAACGGACATTGCCGGATTGAAGCGCATGTTCCGCTCCCGATCACCGCACCTGGGACAGGGGATGCGGGCGAGCGACTCGCGGACATAAGTCCGTTATCGACTGTGTCACTCTCTACGTGTGGTGACGTGTCCCGCACATTGCGTCACGCATGTCACAGCGGACGGCACCGCCCTTGTTGGAGATCCTGCACTGTGCTGGAATTCCACGGACCGCCGCAGGTTTCAGCCGGACGGCGCGCAGGAGGCGCAGCGAAGCGCCGCGCGGTGGTGCCGCTCTCTCGGCCAGAGGGGGTAGCCCGCCGGTCACTCACGACCGCCAAACGGGGGCCCCGGCCCCCTACGACTCGACAACCGTCCCGCCGTTCACGCGGAGGGACGCCTGGTCCAGAGGTTGCGACGCTAGTGCAGGGACGTTTCAAGAGGGATGGCATGGGGTCTCCCCAGGCCCGCCAGGGCCAAGGGGAAGCTGCGGCGGACCCGGAGCTGCGCGGCGGAAGCGACCGCGCCTCCTCGCCCCAGCATGCCCAGGGCAACGGCCCGGCGGGCGGTCTGCCGGCCGACCGCGGCGGCCGGACGCCGGGCGGTGACCCGGCCGACGGCGACGGCTCGGCCAAGCCGTCGAAGGGCGCCAAGGAGCCGAGCGGCCCCGGCGCCCGAATAGCCATGCGCAACTGGCGCATCAGCACTCGTCTGGTCTCCCTGCTGGCCCTCCCCGTCATCGCCGCGACGACGCTGGGTGGCATGCGTATCTCCAACTCCCTGGAGAACATGGACCAGCTCGACAAGATGCAGCTGCTCACCGAGATGACGCGGCAGGCGACCGAGCTGGCCGACGCGCTGCAGATCGAGCGGGACAAGTCGGCGGGTCCGATCGCCGGCAGCGGCAACGTCAAGGACGACGCGAACGTCGTCGCCCCCCGTGAGGCGACCGACCGCGCCAAGCAGGCGTTCAACAAGGCCACCGGTGACGTCCAGCGCGACGACCCGACGATGGCCGGCGTGCAGGCGACCCTGCTGGACATCGGGCGCCAGCTGAACACCCTCAGCGAGATCCGCAACAACGCGTACAAGGACGCGGACAACACCGCTCGTACGGTCAGCAGCTACAACCAGCTGATCAACTCGCTGCTCGCGCTGTCCCAGGACATGGCGCAGGCGACCAGCAACCCGGAGATGATCCGCAGCACCCGCGCGCTGGCGGCGTTCTCCTCCGCCAAGGAGTACGCGTCGATGCAGCGGGCGCTGGTCAGCGCCGGCCTCGCGCACAAGGGCGGCCCGCAGCTGTCGTCCAACGACCGGCTGGCCGGCCGTACCGCCGAGGACAACGAGAAGGCGGCCCGCGACCGCTTCTCCCAGATCTCCGTCGGCGCCACCGACCTCACCAAGGGCCTGGACGGCAACAACGACGACATCAAGGCGGCCGTCGCCTTCGCGCACCGGACGTTCGCCAGCGACGGCGGTATCCGCAGCGAGGACTACAAGTACCTCGACTGGTACGACACCGACACCGTCAAGCTCGACGAGATGAAGAAGATCGAGAGCTCGCTGCTCTCGCAGATGGAGCAGAAGTCGCGCGAGCTGCGCAACGAGGCGACGCAGGAAGCCATCCTCAACGGTGCGATGATCCTGCTCGTCCTGGGCATCTCGCTCGTCGGCGCGTTCGTCGTCTCCCGGTCCATGGTGCGCTCGCTGCGCCGCCTCCAGGACACCGCGCAGAAGGTCTCCCAGGAGCGCCTGCCCGAGCTGGTCAAGCAGCTGTCCGAGGCGGACCCGCAGGACGTGGACACCTCCGTCGAGTCGGTCGGCGTGCACAGCCGCGACGAGATCGGCAAGGTGGCCGCGGCCTTCGACGACGTGCACCGCGAAGCCGTCCGCCTGGCGTCCGAGCAGGCGCTGCTGCGGGGCAACGTCAACGCGATGTTCACCAACCTCTCGCGCCGCAGCCAGGGCCTGATCCAGCGCCAGCTCTCGCTCATCTCCGAGCTGGAGTCCCGCGAGGCCGACCCGGACCAGCTGTCCTCCCTGTTCAAGCTGGACCACCTCGCGACCCGTATGCGCCGTAACGGTGAGAACCTCCTCGTCCTCGCGGGCGAGGAGCCGGGCCGCCGCTGGACGCGCCCGGTGCCGCTGGTCGACGTCCTGCGCGCCGCCGCGTCCGAGGTGGAGCAGTACGAGCGCATCGAACTGAGCGCCGTACCGCAGACCGAGGTCGCGGGCCGCGTCGTCAACGACCTCGTGCACCTCCTCGCCGAGCTGCTGGAGAACGCCACCTCGTTCTCCTCCCCCCAGACCAAGGTCAAGGTCACCGGTCACGCGCTGCCCGACGGCCGGGTGCTGGTCGAGATCCACGACACCGGTATCGGCCTGTCGCCCGAGGACCTGTCCGCGATCAACGAGCGGCTGGCCAGCCCGCCGACGGTGGACGTCTCCGTCTCCCGCCGCATGGGCCTGTTCGTGGTCGGCCGCCTGTCGCTGCGGCACGGCATCCGTATCCAGCTGCGGCCGTCCGACTCGGGCGGTACGACGGCGCTGGTCATGCTGCCGGTCGACGTCGCCCAGGGCGGCAAGAAGCCGCAGCCGGGCGGCAAGGGCGGCCCCGGCGCCGGTCACGGCGAGGGCGTGCCCAACACCCCGAACTCCTCCGCCAACCGGCTCGCCGGTCTCCAGCCGCGCGGCCAGGTCGGCGCGGGCGGTGCGCGTCCGGCGCTGCCGGGCCGCGGCGGTCCCGGCGGCCAGGGCGGTCCGGGTGCCGGCGCGTTCGGTGCCCCGGGCGGCCGGCAGGGCAACGCGCCCGGCACGGGCCCCGCGAAGAGCGCGCCCGGTGCCGGGCAGCAGCAGAGCGGCGGACGTCCGGCCCTGCCGACCCGTGGCGCGCCGGCCGGCGCGAACGCGGGTGCGGGCGCCGGTGCCGGTGACACCTCGCAGATGCCGACGGTGGCGCCGCCCACGGGCGCGCCCCGCCGCGACGAGCGGCCCCAGCTGCCGCAGCGCGGCGCGCCGGCCGAGCTGACCGGCGGCGCGGACACCGCCACCGGCGGCGCGCAGCAGCCGGGCACCACGAGCTGGGGAGCCCGCCGCGAGCGCGGTGCCTCGGACGACTGGCCGATGGCGCCCCGAGAGGCGCAGGACCGGCCGCGCGGCCACGAGGAGCCGGAGACCACCGGCACCTTCGCCGCTCCGGCGGCCGGCGGCCCCGGTGACACGGCGGAGTTCGCCCGTCCCGACTTCGACGCCCCGGCCCCCGGCCAGGACGCCTTCGGCGGCGGCACGCCGCAGCGCGGCGACCAGACCACCGGCGAGTTCACGCTGCCCGCCGACCCGCAGGAAGCACCGCGGCAGGACACCGGCGACACCGGGCAGTTCGCCCGCCCCGAGGCCGGCGGCTTCGGCGAGGGCTCGTTCGGCGGCAACGCGTTCCAGAACGGCGGGTACGACACCGACGGCCGCGGCAGCGCTTTCGAGGGCGGCAACGCCTTCGGCGGCGGCGCGCAGCAGCGCGGCGACCAGACCACCGGCGAGTTCACGCTGCCCGCCGACCCGCAGGAAGCGCCGCGGCAGGACACCGGGGAGTTCCCCGCGCGGCCGCAGGACCGGCAGCGTCCGGCCGACGGCGACCTGCTCGGCGGCGACGCGCCCACGGGCCCGGGTGACGGCCGTACGCCGATCTTCGACACGATCGAGTCGAACTGGTTCAACACTCCGGCGTCCGCCGCGGCCGGTGTGCCGCAGCAGGCCGCCGACGAGCCGGCGAGCCCGCCGGCCGACCGTTCCGAGGTACCGCCGCTGCCGCGCCGGGAGCCCTCCGGCACGCCCGGTGCCGGGCTCGGCGGTGCCGGCCAGGACGGCGACCGCGCGCCGGGACAGTGGCGCGCCTCGCCCAACGACGAGCGCTGGCGGCAGGCGGAGCAGATCCGCCAGCCCGCCGCGGGCGGCGTCACCACCTCCGGACTGCCCCGCCGGGTGCCCAAGGCCAACCTGGTCGCCGGCACCGCGCAGCAGCAGTCCCACCAGACCGGCCCGCAGGTCTCGCGTGCGCCCGACGACGTACGCGGCCGGCTGACCAATCTTCGACGGGGTATCCAGCAAGGCCGTTACCGGGCCGAGGAGAACCACTCCACCGGCAATCACGGCATTGTCGACCCCACTCACCAGCAGGAGCGTTAGTTGAGTCCGATGAGCCAGGCGGCGCAGAATCTGAACTGGTTGATCACCAACTTCGTGGACAACACCCCAGGGGTGTCCCACACGGTGGTGGTCTCCGCGGACGGACTGCTCCTCGCCATGTCCGACGGCTTCCCCCGCGACCGGGCCGACCAGCTGGCCGCGGTGGCGTCCGGGCTGACCTCGCTGACCTCCGGTGCGTCCCGCATCTTCGAGGGCGGCGTGGTCAACCAGACCGTGGTGGAGATGGAGCGCGGCTTCCTCTTCATCATGTCCGTCTCGGACGGATCGTCGCTGGCCGTACTGGCGCACCCCGAGTGCGACATCGGCCTCGTCGGTTACGAGATGGCCCTGCTGGTCGACCGCGCGGGCACCGTGCTGACGCCCGACCTGCGCGCCGAACTCCAGGGCAGCCTGCTGCACTGAGTCCCGCCGAACGTCACGACCCGACCGACCGACCACCGTGCCGCACCCCCCACCGGCCCAACCCGACGACAGTCAGTTGTCCCGTCCGGAGGACCCCATGACCCCGCCACCTGCCTCGCCCGGCCCGTACGGCGCCTACAGCCAAGCGCCGTACGGGGGCGAAGGTGACCAGCCGCTGGTCCGCCCGTACGCCATGACCGGGGGACGGACCCGGCCGCGCTACCAGCTCGCCATCGAGGCGCTGGTCAGCACGACCGCCGACCCGTCCCAGCTGCCCGGCCTGCTGCCCGAGCACCAGCGCATCTGCCACCTGACCCGTGAGGTGAAGTCGGTCGCCGAGGTCTCGGCCCTGCTGCACATCCCGCTGGGTGTGGCCCGGATCCTGGTCGCGGACCTGGCGGAGGCCGGCATGGTGGCGATCCACCAGCCGGGTGGCGGCACCGAGGCCGGCGGCACGCCCGACGTGACGCTGCTGGAAAGGGTGCTCAGTGGACTTCGCAAGCTCTGACGGCGCCGGTCCCGCCGCCGCTCAGGGCGGCGGTGGGTCCACCACCTCCGCGAAGATCGTGGTGGCGGGCGGCTTCGGCGTGGGCAAGACGACCTTCGTCGGGGCCGTGTCGGAGATCAACCCGCTGCGTACGGAGGCCGTGATGACCTCCGCCTCGGCGGGGATCGACGACCTGAGCCACGTACAGGACAAGACCACGACGACCGTGGCGATGGACTTCGGCCGCATCACCCTGGACCAGGACCTGATCCTGTACCTCTTCGGTACGCCTGGCCAGGACCGGTTCTGGTTCATGTGGGACGACCTGGTACGCGGCGCCATCGGCGCCGTCGTGCTCGTGGACACCCGCCGGCTCGCCGACTGCTTCGCGGCCGTCGACTACTTCGAGAACAGCGGCCTGCCCTTCGTCATCGCCCTCAACGGCTTCGACGGCCACCAGCCGTACACCCCCGACGAGGTACGCGAAGCCCTCCAGATCGGCCCCGACGCCCCCATCATCACCACCGACGCCCGCCACCGCAGCGAGGCCAAGAGCGCCCTGATCACTCTCGTCGAGCACGCCCTGATGGCCCGCCTCAAGTGACTTCCCCAAGTCGCTTCGCCCGAAAGTAAGTTGCCTCGGGCAATGAGAGACCGGACCGGCGCCGCCTGGCGCCGGAAAGGTCCCGGGCGGGCCCCGGTTCCCGTATGACGGCATTGGATCTGTGTCCTTGGACACGCCACCGGTGCTGTTCATAACGTTTCGACAGAGAATTCATCCGCCGCCGACACCCGGCGCGCACACGCGGCTCCGCTGTGCTCACATTTCTCTCGCCTTTTGCCGCCCCTCGCCCTTAACGCCCCTTTTATCTGACGCGCTCGGCGAGCTGCTCCCCCTTTCCCCAGTGTTTGGAACGCACGGTCCTGACGTGCTGAAATTCGCTGAACTCCGGAGTAGTAACGCCCTGAAGAAAACGGCACAGCGCAAGAGGGTGCGGTGCCGGCGCCGAGAGGTTGTTGGTCGAGTGAGGCGAAGCAAGTCGGGCCCCGAGCCGCAGGAAGCGCGGCGGGGCAACTTCACGCCGCCGTCGCACAGCGCGGCTCCGGCTGCCGGCGCGTCCGAAAGCCCGGTCGCCACCGTCCCCGTGAGCGGCGGACGGTTCTCCCCGCGCAACTGGCGGGTGGCCACCCGGCTGAACGCGATCCTGCTCATTCCCGTGCTCGTCGCCCTGGTATTCGGCGGCCTGCGGGTGAACAGCTCGGTCGAGACCTGGCAGGAGGCCCAGGACGCCGAGAACACCGCCAAGCTGGTCCGCGCCGCCGCCGCCTACAGCCACGCCATCATCGACGAGCGCGACCGCACCGCCGAGCCGCTGCTCGGCGGCAAGCGCGACGAACCGGTGGTGCGCGAGGCCCGCGACGCCACCGACGCCGCCGCGGCCGAGTTCCACACCGCGGTCAAGGCCATGCCCGACAAGGACGGCCTCAAGCGCCGCCTCGCCGCCTTCGAGAAGGTCGAGCCCGGCCTGAAGAAGCTGCGCGAGGCCGCCTACACCCCTCAGCTGCCCGGCGTGCGCACCGAAGAGGGCTACGTCGCCATCCAGCACCCGCTGATGGAGTTCGCCAACGAGCTGGGCCTGGGCACCGGCAACATCACCTCCTACGGCCGCACGGTGTACGCCGTCTCGCTGGCCAAGGCCGCCGAGTCGCTGACCCGCTCCATCGGTACGCACCTGCTGGTCGACCCGGCGTCGCCGCAGGGCGGCAAGGAGCACAAGAAGCAGCTGACCTCGTTCGCCTCGTACAAGTACCTGGAGAACATCGCGATCGGCGAGTACACCTCCGGTGGCACCCCCGAGGACGTACAGCGGCTCAAGAACGACACCGCCAAGCTGAAGAAGCAGAGCGCGGACGCCGTCGCCAGGGCGAAGCAGCGCGCGGAGAACGCCGGCCAGCAGTTCAAGGCCCCGCCGGCCTTCGACGCGATGGCCGCCGCCATCGGTTCCGGCGCCTCCCCGCAGCAGCTCGCCGCGCAGGGCATCACCCCGGAGACCTGGTTCGCCGCGGCGACCGGCACGTTCGACATGTACCGCGCCATCGAGAAGGACCTCGCGGACAAGGCCGTCGACGAGGCCGCCCAGATCTCCTCCGACGCCCGGCAGTCCACCTTCACCGACTCCGCGATCGTGATCGCCGCGCTGGTCGCCGCCTTCCTGGTGGCCGGGATGATGGCGCGCCGGATGAGCCGCAACATGCGCCAGCTGCGCACCGCGGCCTTCGGCATCGCCGAGCAGCGGCTGCCCACCCTGGTCGACCAGCTCTCCCGTACGGACCCGGGCCGCGTCGACACCCGCGTGCAGCCCATCCCGATCCACACCACCGACGAGATCGGCGAGGTCGCCCGCGCCTTCGACCAGGTGCACCGGGAGGCCGTCCGGCTCGCCGCAGAGCAGGCGCTGCTGCGCGGCAACGTCAACGCGATCTTCACCAACCTCTCGCAGCGCAACCAGGGCCTGATCGAGCGTCAGCTCACCCTGATCACCGAGCTGGAGAACAACGAGGCCGACCCGGACCAGCTGGAGAGCCTCTTCCGGATGGACCACCTGGCCACCCGTATGAGGCGCAACGGCGAGAACCTCCTCATCCTCGCGGGCGAGGAGCCGGGCCACCGCTGGAACCAGCCGGTGCCGCTGATCGACGTGCTGCGCGCGGCCACCTCCGAGGTCGAGTCGTACGAGCGGATAGAGCTGTCCGGCGTGCCGGACGGCGACATCCACGGCACCGCCGTGACCGACCTCGTGCACCTGCTCTCCGAGCTGCTGGAGAACGCCACCACGTTCTCCTCGCCGCAGACCAAGGTGCGGGTCGCCGCCACCCGGCTGCCGGACGGCCGGGTCATGATCGAGATCCACGACAAGGGCATCGGGCTGACCCCCGAGGACTTCGCGGACATCAACCACAAGCTGGCCAACCCGCCGACCGTGGACGCCTCGGTCTCCCAGCGCATGGGCCTGTTCGTGGTCGGCCGGCTGGCCGACCGGCACGGCATCCGCGTCCAGCTGCGCCCCTCCGGCGAGCAGGCCGGCACCACCTCCCTCGTCATGCTCCCCGAGGCGATCACCCACGGCGGTGGCGGCGAGGCGGAGGGCCACGACGACGACTTCACCGTCTCCCGGATCGTCCCCGAGCACCAGCAGGGGGCCTACGAGAGCGACGGCCGCTCCGCCGCCGAGCTGGGCTTCGACGAGGCCGGCTACGGGCCGCACGGCGCCGTGCTCGACCCGGTCAACCGCTCGCTGATGCGCGAGGAGCGCCGTGCGGCGCTGGAGGCGCAGACCGGCGGCGCGGGTCTCCAGGACCGGTCGCACGACCCCGCGGCCGCGCCGTACCAGGACCCGGCACGGCCGCTGTTCCAGGACGAGGCGCAGACCGGTGGCGCGGCCTACCAGGGCTATCCCGGGCAGGCATATGCGGAACCGGAACAGGGTTCCTACGACAACCGTTCGCCACTGGGCCAGGAGTACCCCGGTTCCGGTTACGGCGAGGCCCCCGGCCAGCAGCCGTACGCTCCTTACGAGCCCCGGCAGCAGGACGACTGGCCCGAACAGGGTGCGGCCACCGGCTATTTCGGTCAGGAAACGGAATCCGACCGGAATCAGCAGGCCGCTCCCCTGGATGCGCCGGAGCGCGTAGCATTCGACCGTCCGGACCCCACCCCGAACGACCCGCCGTCGCTGACCGACGCCGGCCTTCCGCGCCGCGGAGCCGCCGGCAAGCCGCAGGTTCAGCAGCAGCAGTGGCAGCCGTTCGAGGAGGCGTCCTCCAGGCCCCGTGCCCAGGAGGACCCGGCGGCCGCCCCGCAGGGGAACGCGCCGGAGTCCGGCACGGACGACTCCGAGTGGCGCTCGGCCAACGACGAGCGCTGGCAGCGGGCGGAGCGGCTGCGCGAGCCGAAGGCGGGCGGAGTCACTTCCTCCGGTCTGCCCCGGCGGGTACCCAAGGCCAACCTGGTCGAGGGCACGGCGGAGCAGAGCCCGCAGGGCGGCCCGCAGGTCTCCCGCGCTCCGGAGGACGTCCGCGGCCGGCTGAGCAACCTGCGGCGCGGGGTACAGCAGGGACGCAACGTGGGCACGGACCACTCGGAGGTCCCCCAGAATGACCAACAGGGCTTCGGCCCCGGCAGCACCTACGATCAGGAGCGTTAGTGTGAGCCCGATGAGCCAGGCGGCGCAGAACCTGAACTGGTTGATCACCAACTTCGTGGACAACACCCCCGGTGTGTCCCACACGGTCGTGGTCTCCGCGGACGGTCTCCTCCTCGCCATGTCCGAGGGCTTCCCTCGGGACAGAGCCGATCAGTTGGCGGCGGTGGCCTCCGGCCTCACCTCGCTGACCTCCGGCGCCTCCCGCATCTTCGAAGGCGGGAGCGTCAACCAGACCGTGGTGGAGATGGAGCGCGGCTTCCTCTTCATCATGTCCGTCTCGGACGGATCGTCGCTGGCCGTACTGGCGCACCCCGAGTGCGACATCGGCCTCGTCGGTTACGAGATGGCCCTGCTGGTCGACCGCGCGGGCACCGTGCTGACGCCCGACCTGCGCGCCGAACTGCAGGGCAGCCTTCTCAACTAACAGACAGGCAGTGCGTTTCTCGCCACCGCGCCATAGGGTGCGGTGGCGCGACCGGCGTCAGAATGGCAAGTTGGAGGAGGAAACGTGGCAACGCCCCCGAGCGGATACCCGTACGGACCCGGACAGCAGTCCGAGTCCCAGGGCGACACCCATCACAACCGCTTCAACTTTCCCTCCGCGCCCAGCCGTCGGCAGCAGCGGCCACCACAGCCGCAGCAGCCCCAGCAGCCGTACCAGCAGCGGCAGCCGTACGACTCCCGGCAGCCGTACGAGCCGTCGGGGTACGAACAGCCGCGGGCGCCCCGCATCCAGCCGGTGCAGCCCCAGCGGCGCGCGCCGTCGGGCCCCGCCGGGGGCACGAGCAACCCGCTCGTGCGTCCGTACGCCATGACCGGAGGCCGGACCAGGCCGCGCTACCAGCTCGCCATCGAGGCGCTGGTCAGCACGACCGCCGACCCCGCCAGGCTGCAGGGCCAACTGCCGGAGCACCAGCGCATCTGCCACCTCTGCCGCGAGATCAAGTCAGTGGCCGAGATCTCGGCCCTCCTCTCCATCCCCCTCGGCGTCGCCCGAATCCTCGTCGCCGACCTGGCGGAGGCCGGGCTCGTCGCCATCCATCAGCCCGGCGGGGACGAGACCGCCGGCGGACAGCCAGATGTGACACTGCTCGAAAGGGTGCTCAGTGGACTTCGCAAGCTCTAGCGGTGCAGCCCGCTCCACCACCTCCGCGAAGATCGTGGTGGCGGGCGGCTTCGGCGTGGGCAAGACCACGTTCGTCGGGGCCGTCTCAGAGATCAACCCGCTGCGCACCGAAGCCGTGATGACCTCGGCGTCGGCCGGCATCGACGACCTCACGCACGCTCCGGACAAGACCACCACCACGGTGGCCATGGACTTCGGCCGCATCACCCTGGACCAGGACCTGATCCTGTACCTCTTCGGTACGCCTGGCCAGGACCGGTTCTGGTTCATGTGGGACGACCTGGTACGCGGCGCCATCGGCGCCGTCGTGCTCGTGGACACCCGCCGGCTCGCCGACTGCTTCCCCGCGGTCGACTACTTCGAGAACAGCGGCCTGCCCTTCGTCATCGCCCTCAACGGCTTCGACGGCCACCAGCCGTACACCCCCGACGAGGTACGCGAAGCCCTCCAGATCGGCCCCGACGCCCCCATCATCACCACCGACGCCCGCCACCGCAGCGAGGCCAAGAGCGCCCTGATCACCCTGGTCGAGCACGCCCTGATGGCCCGCCTCCGCTGAGCCGGCACGGCACGCACGGGCCCCGCGCACACGAGGTGCGCGGGGCCCGCAGCCGTACCGTCACGCCCCCGGCTTGGGGCACTGCTTCCATGCGAAGTGGTACTTGGTGTTGATGCTGCCGTCGGTGGAGTCCATCGCCATGAAGCTGGTGAGCTTCGGGTCGGAGCCCTTGGCGTCCACCCGCAGCTCGGTGTTGATGTTGAAGTAGCGCTGCTCGCCGCAGGGGGCGTAGACCAGCGCGTCGATGGCCGTCTCGTCCGAGGTCTGCCAGTTGGCGTCGTACGGGCCGGTGAAGCGGTGGCTCGCGCGGTTGGTCTGCGAGCTGCCCTGGAAGTAGTAGCCCGCCTGCTCCAGGCCCACGGCGCCGGGCGCGAGCTGGGCGTAGCCGCGGTAGTCGGCCTTGGCGATGGCGTAGGTGAAGCCCTGGGGGACGTGCACGCGCAGCGCGATCTGGCAGTTCTTGCGGGAGTCCGTGGGTCTGGAGTCCTTGCCCGCCTGGGCGAGGTATTCGCTGTACGTCACGGTGAACGCCGTGTTGTCGGGCGAGACGGCGACCGCGGCGCTGCCGGGCCGGCAGCCCGACCCGTTGACGGTGGCGACCGTGATGGTGATCTGGCCCGTCGGCGGCGCCTCTTCGCCGTACCGGGCGGCCTGTGCGGAGGCGGGGGACGCCGACCCGGCGAGGAGCGCGAGCGATGCCGCGGCGGCACCGGCACCCAGTGTGCGGAACATGGGCATTCCTTCCGGTCGTGCTGGGATCCGCTCCCGGCTTCGGCGGTACGGGGACGCCGGGAGTGGAATGACGAGCGCATGCCAGCACGTGGATCACGGAATGCACACCTGTCGCCCCGAGAGTCGGTGCGAACCTACGCCTTGTTTCGGCCGCCGCAGGAACTGTGTGCGGTACACGAAGAAAGCGCGGGGGCCCGGTACTCGTACGAGTACCGGGCCCCCGCGGTGACGGAGCGACTCAGCGCTGCCAGCTGCCCGCGCTCTGGAAGCCGTGCTGGCGCTCCAGGCGGCGCCAGCGGGCGGTGGTGGCGCTCCGGCGGCCCGGGACGGCGGCGGCCGGCCGGTGGGCGGCGCGGGCGAGCAGGACGGCGGTCAGCGCCGCCAGCTCTTCCTCGCTGGCATCGCCCTTCTCCACGCGGATGGGGCTGGTCTGAACGGGAGTGGTCACGTCGTTTCTCCGGTCTGCGGAAGGTCCGGTCGGTGGGTGGTCGGCGCTGCTCGCCGGTTACTGGGGTGGGTTGCCGTGCTTGCGGGCGGGCAGGTCGGCGTGCTTGTTGCGGAGCATGTCCAGGGAGCGGATGAGCACCTGGCGGGTCTCGGCGGGGTCGATGACGTCGTCGACCAGCCCCCGTTCGGCCGCGTAGTAGGGATGCATCAGCTCGGACTTGTACTCCTTGACCATCCGCGTCCGCATCGCCTCCGGATCGTCCGCCTCCGCGATCTGCTTACGGAAGATGACATTGGCCGCACCCTCCGCACCCATCACCGCGATCTCGTTCGTCGGCCACGCATACGTCAGATCCGCACCGATCGACTGCGAATCCATCACGATGTACGCACCCCCGTACGCCTTGCGCAGCACCACCGAGATCCGCGGCACCGTCGCGTTGCAGTACGCGTACAGCAGCTTGGCGCCGTGCCGGATGATGCCACCGTGCTCCTGGTCCACCCCGGGCAAAAAGCCCGGCACGTCCAGCAGCGTGACGATCGGGATGTTGAACGCGTCGCACATCTGCACGAACCGGGCGGCCTTTTCCGAGGCCTCGATGTCCAGCACCCCCGCCAGCGACTGCGGCTGGTTGGCGATCAACCCCACCACCTCGCCGTCCAACCGCGCCAACGCCACGATGATGTTGGTCGCCCAGCGCTCGTGGACCTCCAGGAACTCGCCGTCGTCGACCAGCTCCTCGATCACCGCACGCATGTCATAGGGCCGGTTGCCGTCCGCCGGCACCACATCCAACAGCGCGTCCCCGCAGCGGTCGGCGGGATCGTCACACACCACCGACGGCGGATTCTCCCGATTGTTGGCCGGCAGCAGGGACAGCAGGTAGCGGACCTCCTCAAGGCAGGTGGCCTCGTCGTCGTAGGCGAAATGGCACACCCCCGACGTCTCGGCGTGCACATCCGCACCCCCCAGCCCGTTCTGGGAAATCTCCTCACCGGTCACCGCACGCACCACGTCCGGGCCGGTGATGAACATCTGCGACGTCTCCCGGACCATGAACACGAAGTCCGTCAGCGCCGGACTGTAGGCCGCACCGCCCGCACACGGGCCCAGCATCACCGAGATCTGCGGGATCACCCCCGACGCCCTGGTGTTGCGCTGGAAGATGCCGCCGTAACCGGCCAGCGCCGAGACACCCTCCTGGATCCGGGCACCGGCCCCGTCGTTCAACGACACCAGCGGCGCCCCCGCCGAGATCGCCATGTCCATAATCTTGTGGATCTTCGTGGCGTGCGCCTCGCCCAGCGCCCCACCAAAGATCCGGAAATCGTGCGCATAGACGAACACCGTCCGCCCGTGCACCGTCCCCCACCCGGTGATCACACCATCGGTGTAAGGCTTCTTCGCCTCCAGCCCGAACCCCGTCGCCCGATGCCGCCGCAACGGCTCCACCTCGTTGAACGACCCCTCGTCCAGGAGAAGGTCGATCCGCTCACGGGCGGTCAGCTTGCCCTTCGCACGCTGGGCCTCGGTAGCCCGCTCACTCGGGCCTCGCCGGGCCTGCTCACGGATGGCATGCAGCTCGGCGACCCGCCCGCGGGCGTCGTTCGCCTCGGCGGGCGCATCTTCGACAGTGGTCATGTATCGACGGTACGTGGCCGGACCCTCCAGAACCGATGTCGGTTTCGTACAACGTCGGAAGCGATTTGGTGGGCAGGCAAGACAGAAGCAGCCTGTACGCGGCCCCCGCCGGGGGTCCCGGGCACGCGAGGCACCCCCGGCGGTATGTATGAGCCCGACAAAACGCGCCGGTGTGACGTTGTGGTAGTCCACCGGTCGGCCGGACGCCGGCACGGCGTGGCCGACCGGGCGGGAGCGTCAGCGCGGGGCAACCGTGCAGGTGTGCGTGGTGCAGGCGGTTCCGGGGGTGACCCGCAGCCGCAGGGACGGAGCGGTCTCCAGGACCTCGATGGCGGGGTCGGCGGTGAGCACGGCCCGCGCCGGGCGGTCCCAGAAGACCTCGAACGGTACCCCTGTACGCGGTGGCTCGGCGACACACAGTGACGCGATCGGGCCGCCCCGGTGCCCGTACGCGGCCCGCTGCCGCCGTTCGCGCACCAGGACGCTGGCGGGCGCCGTGACGGCCAGGCCGCCCGCCGAACCGGCCTGCCAGAAGTTGGCGGCGACCAGGCCGAGCGAGGGGACGGCGACGGCCTGCCGGGCGCCGGAATTGGCCGGAACGGTCAGCCAGTGGCGGTCGGCGGCACGGGCGGCGAGGGCGCGCGGGCCCGCGCCGGGCATCAGCAGGTACGCGTACGCGGCGTCCTCCGGGTCGGTGCCGTGGTCGAACCAGAGGGTCAGGTAGCGGCGGGTGTACGGGTCGGGTGAGCCGCCGGTGTTGATGTCGCTCCACGAGCCGGTACGGGTGTCGCGCAGCGCGCGCGGGACCGGCCCTTTGCCCGCGCCGGGCAGGCGGGGGAAGACGTACCCGCCGTGCCCCGCCAGGTGCATCCAGCGGGCGCGCGGGAACGACAGCGGCCTGCCGGGTGCCGCGGGCTGCCGTACGCCGTCGACGGTCAGCACGTGTGTCCCCGACGCGCCGAGGTTGCGGTTGTCCACGATCGTCTCGGCGGGCACGCCGTCCCGGGAGGTGATGCCGGCGCCGAGGCAGATGACGCAGTCCGCGACGCAGAACCACGACTTCTTGGCGCGCAGGGTGGCGGACAGGCCGCGTACGTCCTGCCCGATGGCGGCGAACTCGCCGTCCGTGGTCCCGCCGACCCACGTCGCCGCGGGCTTGGGCGCGCCCCAGCCGCCGCCCTCGTTGTCGGCCAGCCGCTTGGCGGACACGGTCGTGCCGGGCAGCCGGTACGGGTCGACGGTGGGCCAGAACGCGTCGGTGTACTGGTCGCCGCCGAAGTCGCGGCCCCACCAGTAGAGCATCCCGGCGCCGGTGTGCCAGCCGCGCGGGTTCTCGCCGTTGCCGTTCTCGTAGTACGTGATGCGGCGCGAGGCCATGGCCAGTCCCGCGGCCCAGCCGGGGCGGCGGTGCACGGCCCGGTCCATGGCCGGGAAGAGCCGGTGGCCGACGGGCTCGGGTGCGACCGGGCCGCCGTCGTCGGCGATCGCCTTCAGTCGCGCGAGGTCGGCGACGTCGAACTGCCGGTCGGCGAGCACCGGGTGGCTCGTGTCGCGCCGGATCCAGCCCCTGACCAGCGCCTGCCAGCGCTCCCTCGCCTCGGCCCCGGCCCCCTCCCCCAGCAGGGCCACGGCGGCGACCAGCGCGTGACCGTGGAAGTGGTCACCGCGCAGCACCCGGCGCTCGTCGGCGCGCAGGTAGCCCCGGCTGATGGCGCGCCCGTTGACGCTGTCCATCATCAGGCCGTTGTACAGCAGGGGCGCGTAGGCGTGTTCCACGCTGTCGAAGATGATCCGGCGTGCGGGGTCGGTGACGGCCCACTCGGACCCGCCGAGCAGGGTGAAGAGGCGGCCGAGGCCGTCGAGGAGGACGAAGCCGTAGGTCCCCGAGTAGGCGACCCAGGTGTGCTGGATGAAGGAGCCGTCGGCATAAAGGCCGTCGCCCGCGGTGACGTACGGGAAGACCGGCGAGAGGGCGTCGCGGGCCAGCGCGATCTTCGCCGGGGCGCGGCCGAGGATGCCGCGCAGCGCGACGACGCGGCACAGGTCGACGCGGTTGGCGCCGGTGCTGGTGCCGCTGTAGTCGCCGAGCATGGCGTCCGGGACGAAGTGGTCGACGGCGGCCAGATACCGGGCCCGCCGGTCGGCGCCGAGCTGCTCGTAGAGGACCGCGACGGTGTCCAGGAGGAGCCGGGGGCTGCCGATCTGCCACTCCCACCAGTTGCCGTAGCGGGTCGTGCCGGAGTGGTAGACCGTGTCGTGCACGTGGTCCAGGCCCCGGACGGCGTCGGCGGCCAGGCCGGTGTCGCCGGTCAGGCCGGTGCCGGGCTGGGCGTACGCCTGGGCCATGGTGGCGAGCCGGCTGTAGCTGCGGGTGATGCCGGCGGGCGGGTCGAAGGGGCTGTCGGGCCAGAGCGAGCCGGCGTCCGGGCGCATGGCGGCGCGGAAGCCGCGGGCCAGCTCGCCGGTCTCCTGGAGGCGGGCGGCGTACGGCGCGGCGCCGGGGTCGAAGCCGGTGCCGAGCTGGATGCCCAGCCAGCGGCGGCGCAGGGTCTCGTACGGGTCGTCGGCGGCGTGCGCGGGCCCGGCGAGCGCGGGTGCCAGCGCCAGTCCGAGGGCTCCCGCGCCGGAGCGGCCGAGGAATCCGCGTCGGGACCAGACGGGGGAAGGCGGCACGGTCCCTCCTCTCCGTGAACGTCAACTGCGTACGGATACAGCCTGGTTGACCGGTGTCCGACGGTCTAGCACGGGCCACCGCACCCCGACAATGCCCATGACATGTCCGCCCACGGGACACCCGCGTCCATCTCTCCCCCGTACCCCAAATGTTGAAACTTGAACTAGATAGCGCTACGCTCGATCTCGTTGAAGGTTAAACAAACCTCTCGCCCGCCCCGTCTTCGAGGAGGAGCCATGGCTCTGTTCCACCGCAAGCGCAGCACCACCGCCGACGCCGGCCGCGCCACCACCCGTGCCACCGCCGTTCTCGAAGCGGACCCGGCACTCGCCGCGCTGACCGGCGACTACACGATCGACCCGGCCCACAGCCGGATCGGCTTCACCGTCCGGCACGCCATGGTCACCAACGTCCGCGGCTCCTTCGGCGCCTACGAGGGCAGGCTGCACCTGGACGGCAGCGACCCGGCCCGCTCCACCGCCGCCCTGGACGTCGAGACCGCCTCCGTGGACACCGGCATCGCCGACCGCGACGCCCACCTGCGCGGCACCGACTTCTTCGACAGCGACGCCTTCCCGCTGATGACGTTCCGCTCCACCGCCGCCGGGCAGGTGGACGCCGGCACCTACCGCGTCACCGGCGACCTGACGATCAAGGACGTCACCCGTCCGCTCACCGTCGACCTGGAGTTCCAGGGCGCGGCCACCGACGTGTACGGCGCCGAGCGCGTCGGCTTCGAGGGCAGCGCCGAGATCCTGCGCTCCGACTGGGGCCTGACCTGGAACGCGGCGCTGGAGGCCGGCGGCGTGATGGTCAGCGACAAGGTCAGGCTCACCTTCGACATCTCCGCGGTCAAGGCCGCCTGAACCCCGGCGGCGCCTCCCGCCCCGCACCCCGCGGCCCCGCACCGGCTCCTCCCCCAAGGAGACCGGTACGGGGCCGCGGTCCTCTTCCGCGCCCGGCGGCTACTCCTGCGGCTCGACCCCGGCCCGCATCAGGCCGTACGCGTACGCGTCGTCCAGGGCCTGCCAGGAGGCCGCGATGACGTTCTCGGCGACGCCGACCGTGGACCACTCGCCCTGCCCGTCACTCGTGGAGACCAGCACGCGGGTGATCGAGCCGGTGCCCATACGGCCCTCCAGGATACGGACCTTGTAGTCCACCAGCTCCAGCCCGGCCAGCTCCGGGTAGATCCGCTCCAGGCCGACGCGCAGCGCCCGGTCCAGCGCGTTGACCGGGCCGTTGCCCTCGGCGGTGGCCACCAGCCGCTCACCCTTGGCCCACAGCTTCACCGTCGCCTCGTTGGCGTGCGTGCCGTCCGGCCGGTCCTCGACGATCGCCCGCCAGGACTCCACCTGGAAGTACCGGCGCGGCTTGCCCTCCACCTCCTCGCGCAGCAGCAGCTCGAAGGAGGCGTCGGCGGCCTCGTACGTGTACCCCGCCAGCTCGCGCTCCTTGACCCGCTCCACCACCCGGCCGACCAGCTCCCGGTCGCCGCTCAGGTCGAAGCCCAGCTCCTTGCCCTTGAGCTCGATCGAGGCGCGGCCCGCCATGTCGGAGACCAGCATCCGCATGGTGTTGCCGACCAGGGCCGGGTCGATGTGCTGGTACAGGTCGGGATCGACCTTGATCGCGGAGGCGTGCAGCCCGGCCTTGTGCGCGAAGGCGGAGACGCCGACGTACGGCTGGTGCGTGGACGGCGTGAGGTTGACGACCTCGGCGATGGCGTGCGAGACGCGGGTGGTCTCGGCCAGCTTGCCCGCGGGCAGCACCCGGCGCCCGTACTTCAGCTCCAGGGCGGCCACGACGGGGAAGAGGTTGGAGTTGCCGACCCGCTCGCCGTAGCCGTTGGCGGTGCACTGCACGTGCGTGGCGCCCGCGTCCACCGCGGCGAGGGTGTTGGCCACGGCGCAGCCGGTGTCGTCCTGGGCGTGGATGCCCAGGCGGGCGCCGGTGTCCGCGAGTACCGTCCGCACCACGGCCGTGATCTGCGCGGGCAGCATGCCGCCGTTGGTGTCGCAGAGCACCACGACGTCGGCGCCGGCCTCGCTCGCGGTCCGTACGACCTGCTTGGCGTAGTCCGCGTCGAGGGCGTAGCCGTCGAAGAAGTGCTCGCAGTCCAGGAAGACCCGGCGGCCCTGCTCGCGCAGGTAGGCGACGGTGTCCCGCACCATCGCGAGGTTCTCCTCCGGCGTGGTGCGCAGCGCCAGCTCCACGTGCCGCACGTGCGACTTGGCGACCAGCGTGACGACCGGGGCCTGCGACTCCAGCAGGGCCGCGACCTGCGGGTCGTCCTCGACCCGTACGCCCGCCTTGCGGGTGGCGCCGAACGCGACCAGCCGGGCGTGCCGGAAGTCGATCTCCGTACGGGCCCGCTCGAAGAACTCGGTGTCCCGGGGGTTGGCGCCGGGCCAGCCGCCCTCGATGAAGCCCACGCCGAAGTCGTCCAGGTGCCGGGCGATCGTCAGCTTGTCGGCGACGGTCAGGTTGATGCCCTCGCGCTGGGCCCCGTCGCGCAGCGTCGTGTCGAAGACGTGGAAGTCGTCGGGCAAGGAGGGTTCGGGTGCGTCCGTCATGCTGGTCTGGCTCCTGTCGGGTCTCGGTTTACCGGAATAACCGGTTCCACCGCCCCCTCGTGGCCCTCGCGCTTCGCCGCCGGTGCTGGGTGGGCCGGAAACGAAAAAACCCCTCGCGGATGCGAGAGGTCTGCGCGCGGGTCTGGGACGACGGCGACCACGCCGTACGCGGTACGTACGGGTGGTCACTGCGGACCGGCGCGCCTGCTGCCAATAATCATGGCGAACGAGAGCATGGGTGGCAGTTTGCCATAAGCCTCCGAGAGGCGGGCGGACGTCTCACAGTGCGGGCCACCGGGGGCGGCCCGCACGGTGCCCTCAGACTCCGGACGGGCTGGAAACGTGCGTCTCCTCGGCCGGCTTGACCCGGTTGAGGTCGATCGTCTTCGTCTCACGCATCGTGATGTAGACAATCAGGGAGACGGCCGCGCAACCGGCCACGTACCAGTAGTAGCCGGACTCCATGCCGCCCTTCTTGAACCACAGGGCCACGTACTCGGCCGTGCCGCCGAAAAGGGCGTTGGCGATGGCGTACGGGAGGGCGACGCCGAGGGCGCGGATGCCGGTGGGGAAGAGTTCCGCCTTCACGCACGCGTTGATCGAGGTGTAGCCGGTGACGACGAGCAGCGCCAGCAGCGAGAGGCCGAGCGCGGGCCAGAAGCTGCCCGCGTGCTGGAGGAGGGTCATGATCGGCACGGTCAGGAAGGTCGAGCCCACCGCGAAGGTGATCAGCAGCGGGCGGCGGCCGATGCGGTCGGAGAGCCGGCCCGCCAGCGGCTGGATGCACATGAAGACGAACAGCGCGCAGAAGCTGACCAGCGAGGCGGTCGGCTTGGCCATCCCGGCGCTGCCGGAGAGGTACTTGGTGAGATAGGTCGTGTACGTGTAGTACGCGACGGTGCCGCCCATGGTGAGGGCTATGACGAGGAACGCCTCGCGCTTGTGGGCCCACAGCGCCTTGACCGTGCCGCGCGCCGGGTCGCTGTGCGCGCTGTCGTCCTGCGCGTACACCTCCGTCTCCAGCATGTTGCGCCGCAGGTAGAAGACGATGGCCGCGCCGAGCGCGCCGATGATGAACGGGATGCGCCAGGCCCAGCTGTGCAGCGCCTCCTCGGACATGGTGCGCTGGAGGACGATCTGGAGGCCGAGTCCGAGGAGCTGGCCCGCGGTCATGGACACGTACTGGAAGCTGGAGGCGAAGCCGCGCCGGCCGGGCGCGGACGCCTCGGTCAGGTAGGTCGCGCTGGCCGCGTACTCGCCGCCGACCGAGAGCCCTTGCAGCATGCGGGCGATGAGCAGCACCGCGACGCCGCCGTACCCGGCCACCGCGTAGGTCGGCGCGACGGCGATCAGGATGGCCGAGGCGGACATGAGCGTGACGGTGAGGGTCAGCGCGGCCTTGCGGCCCTGGCGGTCACCGACCCGGCCGAGCAGCCAGCCGCCCACCGGCCGCATGAAGAAGCCGACCGCGAAGATGCCCATGGTGTTCATGAGGTTCGCGGTGTCGTTGCCCTTCGGGAAGAAGGAGTCGGCGAAGTACACCGCGAAGCTGGCGTACACGAACCAGTCGAACCACTCGACCATGTTGCCGGCCGAGCCGACCCAGATTTTCTTCCACTGCTCTCGTCCCATGACGGATCACGGTCGCCGACGCGGCCCGCCGCGGCAAGGGCACGGCGAGCAACGATCACGCTTCGTTACCTGCGGCGTATGCGTGCGGCGGCTCCCGCAGCGGACGTGCCGCAGGAACACGTCGGTCTCGTGGTTGGTGTCACCCGCGACCACGTCGTCGAGGCGCGACTCGAAGACGGCCGTGCGGCCGTCGGCACTGAGCAGCGGGTCGGTGGAGCCGGAGGTGGCGGGCAGGCCGTCGGCGGTGGTGTCGATCTGCAGCTGCTCGCCGGTGCGCCGGTCGTGGAGGCGGATGTCGGCCCAGCTCCTCCTTCTCCGGCGGGACGGCGCCCTGCGTACCCGCATAGGCGACATAGCGGCCGTCGGCCCTGCGCCGGAGCGCCAGGGGATACCACCGCATCAGCGGCGACAGGGTCAATGCGCTCTTTTCCGTACAACCCGGGCCGCACGCCGGACGTACATGGCCGGCCGTCACTCCCCCGTCGCGGGCAGCAGCGCCTCGTCCAGGAACTCCCCCACGTGCCGCAGCGCCTGCCCCCGGTCCAACCCAGGGAGGCCGACGACGAGGTGTGTGCCGAACCCGTCCAGCAGCGCCCGCGTACGGGTGGCGAACCGCTCCGCGTCCACCGGCCGCAGCTCGCCCTTCGAGGCGCCCTCGGCCAGCAGCGCCACCAGGTCGCGGTGCCAGGCCAGTTCCAGGTCGAGCTGACGCTCGCGGGCCGCGTCGTCCGCGTACTGCGAGCGGTTCCACACCTCCAGCCACAGCGTCCAGCGCGGGTCGCGGCGCCCCTCGGGGAGGTACAGCCCGGCCAGCGCGTCGAGCCGTTCGCGGGCCGGTACGCGGCGGGCCAGCTCGGCCCGGCGCCGGGCGCCCAGTTGCTCCTCGCTCCATTGGAGGGTCTGGAGCAGCAACTCGTCCTTCGTGCCGAAGTAGTAGAGGATGTGCCCGCTGCTCATGCCGACCTCGCGGCCCAGCCCGGCCATGGTCAGCCGGTCCAGGCCCGCTTCGGCGATGGTGGCCATGGCCGCGGCGAGGACCTGCTCGCGGGGCCGGGTGAGCCGCTGCCGGGGTCGGCGGGCCGGTCCGGGCACGGGAACCTCCAGATCGTCACACGGTGCCCACCTTGGGCTGCTGCTGGGTGATGCAGTGGATGCCGCCACCCGCTGCGAAGATCGTACGGGCGTCGACGAGCGTGACCGTCCGCCCGGGGAACAGCCGCCGGAAGATCTCCGCGGCCTGTTCGTCGCGCGGGTCGCCGAACCCGCACAGCACCACGCCGCCGTTGCACAGGTAGTGGTTGATGTACGAGTAGTCCACCGGCTCGCCGTCCGCCTCGGCGACGGCCGGCGCGGGCACCTCGACCACCTCCAGCCGCCGGCCGCGCGCGTCCGTCGCGGAGCGCAGCAGCCCGGCGATCTCCTCGCACACCTCGTGGTCGGGGTGGACCGGGTCGGGCTGGGTGTGCGCGACGACGACGCCGGGCCGGGCGAACGCCGCGACGATGTCCACGTGCCCGCGGGTGCCGAACCGCCCGTAGTCGGCGGTCAGTCCGCGCGGCAGCCAGATCGCCTTCGTGGTGCCGAGGCAGGCATGGATCTCCGTCTCGACCTCCTCGCGGGTACGGCCCGGATTGCGCCCGGGGTCGAGCTGCACGGTCTCCGTCAGCAGGACCGTCCCCTCGCCGTCCACGTGCAGTCCGCCGCCCTCGTTCACCAGCGACGACCGGTACGTACGGGCCCCGGCCAGCCCGGCCACGTACCCGCCGATCTCCGCATCCCGCTCCCAGCGGGCCCAGTCCTGGCCGCCCCACCCGTTGAACACCCAGTCGGCGGCGGCCAGCCGTCCGGTCCCGTCCGTCAGGAACGTCGGCCCGATGTCCCGCATCCACGCGTCGTCCAGCGGCCGCTCGACGACCTCGGCGCCCGGCCCGAGCAGCCGCCGCGCCCCGTCCCCCTGCCCGGTCCCCGCCACGACCGTGACCGGCTCGAACCGGCGCACGGTCCGGGCGACGGCGGCCCAGGCCTCCCGGGCCCGCGCCAGCACCTCGCCGCCTTCCTCGCCGAAGGTGGCGTTGGGCCCCGGCCAGGCCATCCAGGTCCGCTCGTGCGGCTCCCACTCGGCAGGCATACGGAAGCCGTCGGCGGCGGGGGTCGTCATGGGTTCCTCCGGGGTCGTTTAGTGCGTCACTCTAACTCCACATACGGCATGGGAGAACCATTGAACGAGAAACCTCGTCGGATACTTTGAGTGGCACTCAACTACGCGGACATACGAAACGGCCGCCCGGCAGGGAGCCGGACGGCCGTTTTCGGAGGCAGGTCGTGGATCAGCCCAGGGGGTGCATCCAGCCGTGGGTGTCGGGGGTGACGCCGGTCTGGAGGTCCAGGAGGGCCTTGCGGAGCTTCATGGTGACCTCGCCGGGCTTGCCGTCGCCGACGGTCCAGTTGGCGGCTTCGGACTTCACGGAGCCGACGGGGGTGATGACGGCGGCGGTGCCGCAGGCGAAGACCTCGGTCAGCGAACCGTCCTCGGTGGCGGCCCGCCAGTCCTCGACGGAGATGCGGCCCTCGGCGGACTCGTAGCCCAGGTCGGCGGCGATCTTCAGGAGGGAGTCGCGGGTGATGCCGGGGAGCAGGGAGCCGGACAGCTCCGGGGTGACGATCTTGTTCCCGTACACGAAGTACAGGTTCATGCCGCCCATCTCCTCGATCCAGCGGCGCTCGATCGCGTCCAGCCACACGACCTGGTCGCAGCCGTGCTGGGCGGCCTGGGCCTGGGCGACGAGGGAAGCGGCGTAGTTGCCGCCGGTCTTGGCGGCGCCGGTGCCCCCGCGCACGGCGCGCACGTACTCCTGGGAGAGCCAGACCGAGACCGGCTGCACGCCGCCGGAGAAGTAGGCGCCGGCGGGCGAGGCGATCACGATGAAGAGGTACTCGTTGGCGGGCCTGACGCCCAGGCCGACCTCGGACGCGATCATGAAGGGACGCAGGTAAAGCGATTCTTCACCGGTGGCGGGCACCCAGTTCTTGTCCTGCTTGACGAGGGCGTCGCAGGCTTCGACGAAGGTCTCGACGGGCAGCTCGGGCATGCCGAGGCGGCGGGCCGACGCCTGGAAGCGCCTGGCGTTGGCGTCCGGGCGGAAGGTGGCGACGGTGCCGTCGGGCTGGCGGTACGCCTTGAGGCCCTCGAAGATCGTCTGCGCGTAGTGCAGCGTCATGTTGGCCGGGTCCATGGACAGCGGGGCGTACGGAACCAGCTGGGCGTCGTGCCAGCCGCGGCCCTCCGTCCACTTGATCGTCACCATGTGGTCGGTGAAGTAACGGCCGAAGCCGGGGCTGGCCAGGATCCGCTCCCGCTCCGCATCGGAGAGCGGGTGCGAGGAGGGCTTGAGCTCGATCGTGGGCGTCGTCATGAGTGCGTGTCCTTCACCGGTGAGGTTGTGGGGCCGCGCTCACGAAGTCCTTGTCGGTACAGGACATCCGGGATTCCCCTCGTACAGCGGCTCCACGTTCGATTATCGCTCCCGTACGCGCGGGGACGGAAATGCCGTGGTGCCCGGAGAGCGGACGCCTTGGTTCCGAAGGCGGACCCGTGTGCGGCTGCCAGGGGTCGATGGTCGCACCCAACCCGGCGGTAGCACAGTCGTGAGAATGCCGTACAGCGCCGGGCGGGAACGGCCCGGCGCTGTCGGTCGCGCGTGTTCGCGTGCCGAGCGGCGGGCCTCAGCCGGCTACTCGCGTGGCGAGCGCGTCGCCGATCTCGCCGGTGGTGCGGGTGGCCTCGTCCCGCGCCGCGAGGTCGGCGGCGACGGCCTCCTCGATACGGGCCGCCTCGGCGTCGTAACCGAGGTGGCGCAGCAGGAGGGCGACGGACAGGACGGTGGCCGTGGGGTCGGCCTTGCCGGTGCCCGCGATGTCCGGCGCGGAGCCGTGCACCGGCTCGAACATGGACGGGAAGGCGCCGGTGGGGTTGATGTTCCCGGAGGCGGCCAGGCCGATGCCGCCGGTCACGGCCGCGGCGAGGTCGGTGAGGATGTCGCCGAAGAGGTTGTCGGTGACGATCACGTCGAAGCGCTCGGGCTGGGTGACGAAGAAGATCGTCGCGGCGTCGACGTGCAGGTAGTCGGTGGTGACCTCGGGGTACTCCTCGCCGACCTTGTCGAAGATCTTCTTCCACATGTGGCCGGCGTGCACCAGGACGTTGTTCTTGTGCACCAGCGTCAGCTTCTTGCGCGGCCGCGCGTCGGCCCGCTCGTACGCGTCCCTGACCACCCGCTCCACGCCGTACGCGGTGTTCAGGCTGACCTCGGTGGCGACCTCGTGCGGGGTGCCGGTGCGCAGGCTGCCGCCGTTGCCCGTGTAGGGGCCCTCGGTGCCCTCGCGGACGACGACGAAGTCGATGTCGGGACGGCCCGCGAGCGGCGTCGCGGTGTTCGGGAAGAGCTTGGAGGGGCGCAGGTTGACGTAGTGGTCGAAGGCGAAACGCAGCTTGAGCAGCAGACCGCGCTCCAGGACGCCGGACGGCACCGACGGGTCGCCGATCGCCCCGAGCAGGATGGCGTCGTGGTCCTTGAGGGACTCCAGCTCCGCGTCCGGCAGGGTTTCGCCGGTGGCGTGCCATCGCCTGGCGCCGAGGTCGTACTCCGTGGTTTCCAGCTTGACGTCCTGCGGGAGGACCGCGCCGAGGACCTTCAGTCCTTGGGCCACGACCTCCTGGCCGATACCGTCACCGGGGATCACTGCGAGGCGAATGCTGCGAGACATGGCTGGACCCTACTCTCCGTCCCATTTCTTGACACGTACCGTCCGGCATACGGACACATGAGCAGGCGGACACCTGCCGTTCACCCGCAGGGCCCCGGCCCGACGAACAGGAATGCGACGTTGCGCTCCATGGACACACCACGCGTGGGCATTCCCGAACCGCTCGCGAGCCGGATGAGCATGCCCGAGCAGCACGAGTACCTCCGTACGAAACTGACCCGCCGCGGACTGCTGCGCACCTCCGCCGCGACCGCCGGCGCCGTCGCGGGCGGCGGCCTGCTGGCGGGTCCGGCCCAGGCCGCCTCCCCCACCCTGCTCTCCTCCCCCGCCACCGGCGCCGTGCACGGCTCGCTGGTCGCGCCGTTCGGCCGGCACCTGGCCTTCGGCGCGGACCCCAGGCACCAGATGCGCGTCTCGTGGCAGGTGCCGTTCGCGGTCAAACGGCCGTTCCTTCGGGTGGGGCTGCGGCCCTGGGACCTGAGCCGGAAGATCCAGGCCGAGGTACGGGAGCTGCACACGCCCGCGCTGAGCAAGAAGCTGCCCGCGGTGGACCAGTACTACCTGCACGCGGCGCTCGACGGCCTGCGCCCTGGCACCACGTACTACTACGGCGTCGGCCACGCCGGCTTCGACCCCGCCGACTCCCGGCACTTCGGCACCCTCGGCACCTTCCGCACCGCACCGGCCCGCGCCGAACGCTTCGTCTTCACCGCCTTCGGCGACCAGGGCGTCAGCTACCACGCGCTCGCCAACGACCAGCTCATCCTGGGCCAGAACCCGTCCTTCCACCTGCACGCCGGCGACATCTGCTACGCCGACCCGAACGGCACCGGAACCGACCAGGACACCTACGACGCGCGCCAGTGGGACCAGTTCCTCGCGCAGACCGAGACGGTGGCCAAGACCGTGCCGTGGATGGTGACCACCGGCAACCACGACATGGAAGCCTGGTACTCCCCCAACGGGTACGGCGGCCAGCGCGCCCGCTGGAGCCTGCCGGAGAACGGCCCGGACGCCGAGCAGGCACCGGGCGTCTACTCCTTCACGTACGGCAACGTCGCCGTCGTCGCGCTCGACGCCAACGACGTCTCGTACGAGATCCCCGCCAATCTCGGCGTGACCGACGGCAAGCAGACGAAGTGGCTGGACCGGAAGCTGGGCGAGCTGCGCGCCGCCCGGGACATCGACTTCATCGTCGTCTTCTTCCACCACTGCGCCTTCTCCACCACCAACTCGCACGCCTCCGAAGGCGGAGTGCGCGACGCCTGGCTGCCGCTCTTCGAGAAGCACCAGGTGGACCTGGTGGTCAACGGCCACAACCACGTCTACGAGCGGACCGACGCCCTCAAGGGCGGCCGGGTCTCGAAGAAGGTGCCCATCGGCGAGACGGTGGACTCCTCGCGCGAGGGCATCGTGTACGTGACGGCCGGCGGCGCGGGCAAGTCGCTGTACGACTTCCCGGTGCCCGACAGCTACGAGGGCCACGTCCGGGACCTCGACCACGTGGACACGTACCACTGGGCCGAGGGCAAGGTGAAGGTCAAGGAAGCCGTGCAGTGGTCGCGGGTCCGCTACACCGGCTACTCCTTCATCGCGGTCGAGGTGCTGCCGGGCCACCGGCCCCGGATGAAGGTGACGGCCCTCGCCGAGTCGGGCGAGAGCATCGACCGCTTCGAGGTCACCCGGCGTCGCTGACGCGGACGGGGCGGGCGCATCCGCGCCCGCCGCTCGCCGGACGGCTCCCGGGCTCAGTGCCCGGTCGAGCCGCCGTTGTCCCGGCGGTCGAGCGCCCGCTGGAGCGCCGCCGCGGCGTTCTTGCGGTCGGCTTCGTTGGTCTTACGGGCGGAGTGACGGATCCTGCGGACAGCGGTCTTGGTCATGATGCGCCTCCAATGCCAAAGCCCCGAGAAGATGAACGGAAGCGTCCTTCCGGAAACGGCCGACAGACGCGGGGGCCGCGGCATCAGCAGGGATCACCTGCGCGCACACACCGGGCCGCACCCGCCGCCGCTCGATCGAGCGGAACGTTCGGCTCCTACAAAGCTAAGCCAGCATCGCCGTGCTGTCTGCACAATTACTTGGCCTTCCTACTATCTGAGACAGGCCCTGGCCTGAGGTGCATGTTCGAGTGATCGACCGAGGCCGGCGGACCGGGGTACGTCCGGGGGCGAAGGGGTCACCGCGCGACGAAGGCCGCGACCGGCGAACGCGGGGCCTAAACCGCCCAATCTGTCAACATAGAGCCGATCCGGACATTCGTGGTCGAATTTTAGCCTGGGGCACCGAAGAAGATTGCCACCTACAGCGGCTTTACAGGATCGTCTTTTTGTCAGCACGAGGCAGCCTTAGCCGGTTGCCGCGTGCCCTCCCGGTTCGACATTCGAATTAAGGAGAACCCCCGTGATTTCCAAGAAGAAGAGGGTCGGACGTTCCGTCGCCGTGGCATTCGCCGCGGCCGCCGCGTTCACCATGGCCATGCCGACGGGCAACGCCTTCGCGATCGACAAGGTCGAGTGCCGCGGCGGCGAGAACTTCCTGAAGATCTGGTCGCACAGCGGCGGCCGCCAGAGCGTGGACTGCTACGCCAACCGCGGGCGGACCGACTTCGGCGGGTGGTGGGTCGACAAGATCTCCACGGGCAACAACGACCTGATCTACTACGACGCCAACGGCGATTCGGTGCGGGTCAACCGCTGGACCGAGATTTCCTTCCCGAACCGCCCGCCCAAGGTGAATTCCATCGAAATTCTGTGACACCTTGACGGCCCGGCGCCCCGGAACGGCCATTTTTTCTGACTCTGGCCATTCCGGGGCGCTATCACTTTTCGGGCGGGTGCCGGAATTCGCCGGGTGGCCGGCGGCTGCCCGTCCGGGTGATCGTCAGACGATCTGCCACGGTGGGTGACACGCCTCCGTAGCGTGATGGCGTCGCTTGTGCCACGGGGCCGGGCGCGCCCACACTTGAGGAGGAGGTGCTACGTCATGACCGCTCTTGCCCACGAGGCCCCTTGCGGCGTCGATTCCGAACCGACCGACCAGGGGGCACTCAGGCCAGACCTGGACGAGGTCCTGTGGCGGGCGTGGGAAGCCATGAAACTCCCCGAGGGCTATCACGCCGAGATCGTCGAGGGGTTCATCGAGGTGTCGCCGACTGGTTGTCACAACCACGCAAGGACCAGCAACAGGCTGCGGGAGGAGCTTCTCCTCTACCTCCGGGAACAGAGCAGCGACTACACCGTCTGCAATGACATGAACGTCCTGCACGGCCGCAAGGTCTTCATCCCGGACGGTCTCGTCGCCCCCCGGGACGACGACGAATTCCTCACGGACAACGGCCTGGGCATCGACGCCCGCGGGGTCCCGCTCGTCATGGAGATCGTCTCTCCCGGCCACGACAGCACCACTCGCGACCGCGTCCGCAAGCGCCGCGCCTACGCCCGCGCCGGTATCCCCGTCTACGTCCTCGTCGACGCCCACAACGACGGCGGCACCGTCACCGTCTTCACCTCCCCGGTCCCGGACAAGGCGGACTACAGGGCCGAGGCCCGCGTCCCCTACGGCACCGACGTCACCATCCCCGAAGGCCCCGCCAAGGGCTTCGTCATCGGGGAGGCGATCACCGGCCCGCCACGCAGCGGCTGACTCCACGCCGACGGCCCGGCACCCCACCGAAGGGGCGCCGGGCCGTCCGCATGGTGCCGCCGGCGCGTCAGCCCATGTGGGGGTAGCGGTAGTCCGTGGGGGCGACCATCGTCTCCTTGATGGCGCGGGGCGACATCCAGCGGAGCAGGTTGAACTTGGAGCCCGCCTTGTCGTTGGTGCCCGAGGCGCGGCCGCCGCCGAAGGGCTGCTGGCCGACGATGGAGCCGGTGGGGCGGTCGTTGAGGTAGAAGTTGCCGGCCGCGAAGCGGAGCTTCTCGGACGCCGCGACGAGGACCTGGCGGTCCTGGGCGAGGACGGCGCCGGTCAGGGCGTACGCCGAGGCGGACTCCATCTGCTCCAGCATCGCGTCGAAGTCGGCGTCCTCGTAGACGTGGACGGCGATGATCGGGCCGAAGTACTCGGTCTTGAAGACCTCGTTCTCCGGGTCCGAGCAGGCGATCACGGTCGGGCGCACGAAGTAGCCGACCGAGTCGTCGTACGTGCCGCCCGCGACGATCTCGCAGGTCGGGTCCTGCTTGGCGCGGTCGATCGCGGCCTTGTTCTTGGCGAAGGAGCGGTCGTCGATGACGGCGCCGACGAAGTTCGACAGGTCGGTGACGTCGCCCATCGTCAGACCCTCGACCTCGGCGACCAGGTCGTCCTTGAAGCCGTTGTCCCAGATGGAGCGGGCGATGTAGGCGCGGGAGGCCGCGGAGCACTTCTGGCCCTGGTACTCGAACGCGCCGCGGGTGATGGCGGTCTTCAGGATCGCCGGGTCGGCGGTCGGGTGGGCGACGATGAAGTCCTTGCCGCCGGTCTCGCCGACCAGGCGCGGGTAGGACCGGTAGTTGGTGATGTTCTCGCCGACCGACTTCCACAGGTACTGGAAGGTGGCGGTGGAGCCGGTGAAGTGGACGCCGGCCAGGTCCGGGTGCGGCAGCGCGACCTCGGAGACCTCCTTGCCGTCACCGGTGACCAGGTTGATGACGCCCTTGGGCAGGCCGGCCTCCTCCAGGAGCTGCATGAGCAGGATCGCGGAGTGGGTCTGCGTGGGCGACGGCTTCCAGACCACGACGTTGCCCATCAGGGCGGGCGCGGTCGGCAGGTTGCCGGCGATGGCGGTGAAGTTGAAGGGCGTGATCGCGTAGACGAAGCCCTCCAGCGGGCGGTGGTCCAGGCGGTTCCAGACGCCGTTCGGCTGGACGGGCGGCTGCTCCTGGAGCAGCTCGCGCGCGAAGTGGACGTTGAAGCGCCAGAAGTCCACCAGCTCGCAGGGCGCGTCGATCTCGGCCTGCTGGGCGGTCTTGGACTGGCCGAGCATCGTGGAGGCGGCGATGGTCTCGCGCCACGGGCCGGACAGCAGGTCCGCGGCCTTCAGCAGGATCGCGGCGCGGTCGTCGAAGGACATGGCGCGCCAGGCCGGGGCGGCGGCCAGGGCGGCGTCGATGGCGTCCTGGGCGTCCTGGCGGGTGGCGTTGGCGTACGTGCCGATGACCGCCTTGTGGTTGTGCGGCTGCACGACGTCGAAGCGCTCGCCGCCGCCCATCCGCTTCTCACCGTTGATGGTCATCGGCAGGTCGATGGGGTTCTCGGCCAGCTCCTTGAGCTTGGCCTCCAGGCGGGCGCGCTCCGGGGAACCGGGGGCGTAGCCGTGCACCGGCTCGTTGTACGGGGCGGGGACGTGGGTCACGGCGTCCATGTCGGCCGTCTCCTTCGATCGGGGGTGTGCGGGTGCGTCAAGTTGTGGGGCGCCGGGCCGCGGGCGGCGGTCCGGCGCGTGCGGCCCGGCCGTGGCCGGGCGCCCGGCTCAGCCCTTGGTGACGAGCGAGCGCAGGAAGAACGCGAGGTTGGCGGGGCGCTCGGCGAGGCGCCGCATGAAGTAGCCGTACCAGTCCGTGCCGTACGGGATGTAGACACGCATCCGGTGGCCCTCCGCGACCAGGCGCTGCTGCTCGGACTCGCGGATGCCGTACAGCATCTGGAACTCGTACTCGGCGGGCTTGCGGCCGAAGCGGCGGCCCAGCTCCTGGCCTATCGCCACGATACGCGGGTCGTGCGACCCGATCATGGGGTAGCCCTTGCCCGCCATCAGGATCTTCAAGCAGCGTACGTACGCCTTGTCGACCTCCCGCTTGTCCTGGAACGCGACCGTCGCGGGCTCCTTGTAGGCGCCCTTGACCAGGCGCACGCGGGAGCCTTCCCCGGCGAGCGCGTGGCAGTCGTCCTCGGTGCGGAAGAGGTAGGACTGGAGCACGGCGCCGGTCTGCGGGAAGCGGGCGCGCAGCTCGCCGAGGATCGCCAGGGTGGAGTCGACCGTGGTGTGGTCCTCCATGTCCAGGGTGACCGTCGTGCCGGCCTCGGCGGCGGCCTCGACGACCGGCGTGACGTTCTTCAGCGCCAGCTCGTGGCCGCCGGGCAGCGCCTGCCCGAAGGCGGAGAGCTTGACCGACATCTCGGCGCGCTCGCCCAGGCCCAGGTCATTGAGGGCGGCGGTCAGCTGGAGGTAGGCGTCGCGGTTGCGCAGCGCCTCGGCGGGGTCGGTGATGTCCTCGCCCAGGTGGTCGAGGGTGACCTCCATACCGCGGTCCGCCAGGGACCGCACGGCGGCCATGGACGCGTCCAACCGCTCGCCGGCCACGAACCGGTCGACGACCGGGCGGGTGACCGGGGCGGCCGAGACGATACGGCGGATGCTGTCGCTGCGGGCTGCTGCGAGAAGCACGGGACCCAGCACGGGGCACCTCCACGATTCAAGATGACAATGCCGGGCGGGCGCCTGGCAGGCGGGCGCGACGGCAAGATGAGCCACCTGAAACTTAAGGATCTCGCTACTCGGCGGCCATCGACAGCTGTCTGGCCTTCGTGGCCGGCATCTCAGACAGATGTATGAGAATGGAGGAAGACCACAACGGCACCGGCGGGCCCAACCGCACCGGTGACCGCGCGGACACCGGGGCCGTCGGGCCGCCGGGTGCGACCGGAAAGGAGCCACGCGGCGCATGCGGGGCGATTACCAACAGCTCGTGGACGAGATCTCGGCCGCCCTCGCCGCCCCGGCGACCCTGGAGGACCGCGATTTCGGGCTGATCGCCTTCGGCGCGCACGAGGGCGACGACGACCTGGTCATGGACCCGGTACGGACCCGGTCGATCCTCCAGCGCCGCTCGACGGCGGCGGTACGGGCCTGGTTCGAGGCGTTCGGCATCGCCCGCGCGAAGACGGCGCTGCGCATCCCGCCCGACCCGGCGGCCGGCGTCTTCAAGGGCCGTATCTGCCTGCCCGTGCGCCACCGCGGCATCGTGCACGGATACGTGTGGCTGCTGGACGACGGGCACCTGACCGACCTGGAGCTGGGCGGTGGCGGAACGCCACCGGACCCCCGTATCGAGCAGGCGATGGAGTCGGCGGCGGGGATCGGCGCCCTGCTGGCGGCGGAGGCCCGCTCCGGGGCCGAACTGGGCGACCTGCTGCGCGCGTTGCTCGTATCGCGGCCGGCGGAGCGAGCCGCCGCGTCGGCCGCGCTGCGTGACGGGCTGCGGTCCGCGGCGGACGCGCCCCTGATGGTGGTGGCGGTGACGCCGTGGGGTGTCCCGGAAACGGATCACGCGCCGCTGCCCACCCTGCCGGGGCTGCTCGCCGCCTGCGCGCTGCCCGCCGCGAACGGGTCGGGCGACGGTGCCGACGCCGCGGGCCCTGACCCGTCCGCCGCCGCCCCGCCGCACCGCGCGACCGCCGACACCCCGTCCTTGGCCGCCCTCGTACGGCTGCGCTCGCCGTCTTCCTTGGCCGCGGCACACACAGTGGCCGAGCACCTGCTGCGCTCGCCGCGCGCGGGCGGCGGCCCGGTGCCGTCCGGCTCGGAGGCCCGTACGCTGCCGAGCGCCGCCGGTCTCGGCATGCCGGTGCGGGAGCTGTCCGCGCTGCCCGCCGCCTGGCAGGAGGCGCTGGCCGCAGCCCGTGCGGCGCGCGCGGAATCCCGGCTGGGCCCGGTGGCCGAATGGAGCACGATCGGTTCCTACCGTCTGCTGACAGGTCTGCCGCCGGCCGAACCGGACGCGACCGTGCGCCCCCTGCTGGCCCCCGCGCACAGCGAACTCGCGCGCACCGCCGAGGTGTTCCTCGACTGCGCGGGCCAGGCGGGCCGCGCGGCCCAGGCGCTCGGCATCCACCGCCAGACGCTTTACTACCGGCTCGGCCGCGTCGAGAAGCTCACCGGGCTCGATCTGGACGAGGGCGGCGACCGGCTGCTGCTGCACATGGCCCTGAAAACGGCACGCCTGTGAAACGGTACCGCCGCCACCGCCGGCGGCCGCGCGAAAGCCGTTTGTTGAGTACTGGACAGACGACGGGCCCGGACGCACGATGAAAGTCCGCGAAGCGTCGGCACGGGGACGGACGACGGGGTGCCCGCGGGAGGATGCGGCCGCCGCCGGGAGAAGAACCGGGACCGGCGGCGACCGGCTACCGGACGACGGGGCTCCTCTTCCCCTGCGCCCGGTACTGGCCGCCCTTCCTGGCGTGCCGAGGGCGCGCGGGAGGGCCCCCGGCAGGTCGGGCCGGGAAGGGCGGGGCCGGAGTCGCTGTTCGCTGCGTGGCGCGGATCTCCGGCCGATCGTGGGTGACGGGCTGCTCGGCGACCTCAAGGTCTGGGAGATCCGGGCCGGACGGCAGGCCGCTGGGCCGCTGCCAGGTCCGTATGGGGAGCGTAGAACCGGGTGGGGTGACCGGACAAGCACAGGGAGCGGCCAATTACCGAATTCTCTCGGCCAGCTGGGCGGACGGGCGCGGAGTGGGGCGACGGGCGCGGAGCCCGCTCAGGAAGCGGCCGGACCGCCGTCCGTACGGCCCGGCCCCGGCCCGAGCACCGCACCGGACAGCACCCGGCGCATCGCCTCCACCAGGTCCCGGCCCGAGGGCAGCGACTCGGGGGTGATCAGCGACTGCACCATCAGGCCCGTGAGCAGCGCCTGGTAGAAGGAGCCGACGACGCGTGCCGCCTCCGCGTCGACCTCGGTGTCCGGTACGCCTTCGAAGACCGCGACCAGGCCCTCGCCGCCCTCCGGCAGGACCGCGGCCAGCGCCGCGCGCAGCTCGGGGTCGCGGGGCAGCAGGCCGAGCACCTCGACCTGGGAGGTCACGAACTCCCGCTGTTCGGTGAACCGCCGCAGGATCCGGTCCCACGTGTCCGCGAAGCGCTCCACGGGATCGCCGTCCCCGCCCCCGTCACCCGTTCCCGCGAACCCCTCGCCCCACTCCGCGACGGTCTCCACCCATGCCTGGCGCATCAGCACGTCCTTCGAGCCGTAGTGGTAGCCGATGGAAGCCAGGTTGGCGCCGGACGCGGCCACGATGTCGCGGGCGGTGGTGCGCGCGTACCCCTTTTCGAGCAGGCAGCGCTTGGCGCCTTCCAGCAGGTCTTCACGGTGTCCCATGCGGCCAGCCTATGCCCGTGCGGAACGGCCGTACCGGGCAGATGTCCGGTACGGCCGTCCACGGGCGCCCGCCGGCGCCGGAGCTACCGGCCCCGCTCGGGACCGGGGCCGCCCCGGTCGCGCCGGCCTCGCCTGCCGGTGCCCTTGCCGTCGTCGAACTCCACCTCTTCGCGGTGGACTTCGGTGTTGACCTCCTGCTGTTCGGTGACCCGCTCGGTCTCCAGCCGGATCCGTTCCACCGGCACGTTCTCCTTGCGGACGACGACCTGCTCCTCGTAGAGCGTGACGTCGACCTCGCCGTCGCCGAGCTTCGGCTGCTGGGCCCGCCCCTTGCGGCGGTCCTCTTCGGTGATCTTCTCGCGCCTGATGCGCGCCTCGTCGTGGCTGACGGGCACGGTGCGATGCACCTCTTCGGTCTCCACGTGCTTGCGCAGCCGGGCGTGGCCGCTCTCGCGCGACTCGGTGCCGAGCTCCACGTGCTCCTCGGAGATGAGCATTTCCTGGTTCTGTTCCTTGGCGCGCGCGGCGTCGTCGCCCCGGCCGCGGGACATGGCCATCGCGCCGGCCCCCGCGCCGGCCAGCGGCGCGGACTCGGTCCGCCTGCGCTCCTCGGGCCGGCCCATCCCGGCCGCGCCCGCGGTCCCCATCCCCGCGCCGGTCGTGCGGCCCGGAACGGTGCCGGTGGGCGCGGTCCCCGGACGCGACATGCCGTAGTGGCGGTACAGGCGTTCTTCCTCTGCCGGTTCCAGGTGGCCGTCCGCGTCGATCCGCGGGGCGTCCTTGATCTGGTCCTTGGTGTACGGAACCTGTAGTTCGTCACCCACGCGCCGGCCTCCCGCGAGCGGTACGAAGGTCTCCTTCATCCCGAACAGACCGGTGCGCACGGTGATCCACTCAGGGGCGTTGGTGGCGTCGTCCCGGTAGACCTGCTGGACCGAGCCCACCTTGGTGCCCTCCGGGTCGACCACGTTCATACCGGTCAGATCCTTAGGGTTCTCACCCAGGGGTGCGTTCATGGCGTCCTTCTCCTTCCGCACGCGCCGGCAGGGGGCACGCGCAGTTCCCATTGCGCGTCGCACCGCCACGCGCAGCGAGTCGGGAAACCCCCGGAACACCGGCCCGGCGGCGAGTTTGCGGGGCGCCCGCGAACGGCCCGCGTTACGCCGAACGGGTGATTGGTTGAAGGGACACCCAGCACGCCGACGGGCCCGGGCTCCCGCCATGGCGGGGGCCCGGGCCCGGTGGTGGGACGGCCGCGAATCAGTCCGTGAGGTTGACCGCGCGCGCCGAGGTGGCGCCGATCTCGTCGGCGATCTCGCTGAGGACCGCGGCCGGGATCGTGTCGTCCACGGTCAGCGCGACCAGCGCCTCGCCGCCCTCGTCGGCCCGCGAGACCTGCATGCCCGCGATGTTGATGCCCGCCTCGCCGAGGATGCGGCCGAGCGTGCCGACGACGCCGGGGCGGTCGCCGTAGCGCAGGAAGGCCATGTGGTCGGCGAGCGCGAGGTCGATCGAGTGCTCGCCGACCGCGACGATCTTCTGCTGGTTCTTGTTGCCCGCCAGCGTGCCGGAGATGGAGACCTCGTCGCCGTCCGCGAGGGTGCCGCGCACGGTGACCACGTTGCGGTGCTCGGCCGACTCGCTGCTGGTGGTCAGCCGCACCTCGACGCCGCGCTCCTGCGCGAACAGGGGGGCGTTGACGTACGAGACCGTCTCGGCCACCACGTCCTCGAACACGCCCTTGAGCGCGGACAGTTCCAGCACCTTGACGTCGTGCTGGGTGATCTCGCCGTACACCTCGACGTCGAGGCGGACCGCGACCTCGCCGGCCAGCGCGGTGAAGATCCGGCCCAGGCGCTCGGCCAGCGGCAGCCCCGGCTTGACGTCCTCGGCGATCACGCCGCCCTGGACGTTGACCGCGTCCGGCACCAGCTCGCCCGCCAGCGCCAGGCGCACCGACCTGGCGACCGCGATGCCCGCCTTCTCCTGCGCCTCGCCCGTCGAGGCGCCGAGGTGCGGGGTGGCCACGACCTGGTCGAACTCGAACAGCGGGGAGTCCGTGCAGGGCTCGGTGGCGTAGACGTCCAGGCCGGCGCCGGCGACCCGGCCCTCCTTGAGGGCGCTCGCGAGCGCGGCCTCGTCCACGATGCCGCCGCGCGCCGCGTTGACGATGCGCACCGTCGGCTTGACCTTGTGCAGCGCGTCGTCACCGATCAGGCCGAGGGTCTCGGGCGTCTTGGGGAGGTGGACGGTGATGAAGTCCGCGACCTCCAGCAGCTCGTCCAGCGAGACCAGCTTGACGCCCATCTGCGCGGCGCGGGCCGGCTGCACATAGGGGTCGTACGCGACGATCTTCATGCCGAACGCCGACATGCGCTGCGCGACCAGGACGCCGATACGGCCGAGGCCGACGACGCCGAGGACCTTCTCCGACAGCTCGACACCGGTGTACTTGCTGCGCTTCCACTCGCCGTTCTTCAGCGCGGTGTTCGCCTGCGGGATGTTGCGGGCGGTGGCGACCAGCAGGCCGCAGGCCAGCTCGGCGGCGGTGACGATGTTCGAGGTCGGCGCGTTGACGACCATCACGCCTGCCTTGGTGGCGGCGGAGACGTCGACGTTGTCCAGGCCGACGCCCGCGCGGGCGACGACCTTCAGCTTCCCGGCGGCGGCGATGGCCTCGGCGTCGACCTTGGTCGCACTGCGCACGAGGATGGCGTCGACGTCGGCGATGGCGGGGATCAGCTCGGCGCGGTCCGCGCCGTTGCAGTGCCGGATCTCGAAGTCCGGACCGAGAGCGTCGACAGTGGCGGGCGACAGTTCCTCGGCGATCAGAACGACAGGTTTCGAGCTCACGTGGTCTTCAGTCCTCACTTGTCCTTCGCGGACGACCGTCCCGACGGCCGAAGGCGGTGAAGGGGGCAGCCGCGTGGAAGACGCACGACGCTGTGAGCCTGACGCGCTTGTGGTGTGCAGTGTAGTGGCGGTCCGGGAGGGTTCCTCCGCCGTTTCGGAAGGATCACCCGGTAGTGGTGTGACGGGATGGACAACGCCGTGCGGTGCCGGCGCTCCGGCGGCCGGCCGCCTGCGGGCCCGGTCGCGGCGAACGGGGCCGCGGCGTGTGCCACGGCCCCGCGCCGTACGGCTTACTGCTCGTCGTCCACCCAGCTCATCAGCTTGCGGAGCTTCTTGCCCGTGGTCTCCAGCAGGTGGTCCTCGTCGGCCTTCTTGTACTCGTTGTACTTCGGCAGGCCGGCGTTGTACTCCGCCATCCAGTTGTTGGCGAAGGTGCCGTCCTGGATCTCGGCGAGGACCTTCTTCATCTCGGCCTTGGTGGCGTCGTTGACGATCCGCGGGCCGGTGACGTAGTCGCCCCACTCGGCGGTCTCGGACACCGACCAGCGCATCTTCTCCAGGCCGCCCTCGTACATGAGGTCCACGATCAGCTTCAGCTCGTGGAGGCACTCGAAGTACGCGATCTCCGGCTGGTAGCCGGCCTCGACCAGCGTCTCGAAGCCCGCCTTGACCAGCGCCGAGGCGCCACCGCAGAGCACCGCCTGCTCACCGAACAGGTCGGTCTCGGTCTCCTCGGTGAAGGTGGTCTTGATGACGCCGGCGCGGGTGCCGCCGATGGCCTTGGCGTACGACAGGGCCAGCGCGAAGGCGTTGCCGGAGGCGTCCTGCTCGACGGCCGCGATGCACGGCACGCCGCGGCCCTCCTCGTACTGGCGGCGCACCAGGTGGCCCGGGCCCTTGGGGGCGACCATGCACACGTCGACGCCCTGCGGGGGCTTGATGAAGCCGTAGCGGATGTTCAGGCCGTGGCCGAAGAACAGCGCGTCGCCGTCCTTCAGGTTGTCCTTGACGGACTCCTCGTAGACCTTGGCCTGGATCGGGTCCGGCACCAGGATCATGATGACGTCGGCCTCGGCGGCCGCCTCGGCGGGGGTGACCACGCGCAGCCCCTGCTCCTCGGCCTTGGACTTCGACTTCGAGCCCTCGTGCAGACCCACACGCACGTCGACGCCGGAGTCGCGCAGGGAGAGGGCGTGGGCGTGGCCCTGGCTGCCGTAGCCGAGAACCGCGACCTTGCGGCCCTGGATGATGGACAGGTCGGCGTTGTCGTCGTAGAACAGCTCGGCCACTTCGGGTATCTCCTTGGATCTAGCTGGTTGCCCGACACATTACGTCGGGCGGGGAAGGAAGGGTTCGGGGGTCTCGCGATACGGTCCGGGCGCGCCGGCTCAGGCGGAGCGGTCCAGCGCCCGCAGCGAGCGGTCCGTGATGGAACGGGCGCCGCGCCCTATGGCGATGGTGCCGGACTGCACCAACTCCTTGATGCCGAACGGCTCCAGCATCTTGAGCATGGCTTCCAGCTTGTCGCTACTGCCGGTCGCCTCGATGGTCACCGCGTCGGGGGAGACGTCGACGGTCTTGGCGCGGAAGAGCTGGACGATCTCGACGATCTGCGAGCGGGTCTCGTTGTCGGCGCGCACCTTGGCCAGCACCAGTTCCCGCTGGACCGCGGCGCCGGGTTCCAGCTCCACGATCTTCAGGACGTTGACGAGCTTGTTGAGCTGCTTGGTGACCTGCTCCAGCGGGAGCGATTCGACGCTCACGACGATGGTGATGCGGGAGATGTCGGGGTGCTCGGTGACGCCGACGGCGAGCGAGTCGATGTTGAATCCGCGGCGCGAGAACAGTGCGGCGATCCGGGCCAGGATGCCGGGGGTGTTCTCCACCAGGACGGAGAGCGTGTGCTTGGACATGGGTCGGTCTTCTCTCTTCTATCCGCGTCTCTCGCGCGTCCCGGGTCTCAGTCGTCCGTGTTGTCGCCGAAGTCCGGGCGCACCCCGCGGGCCGCCATGACCTCGTCGTTGGAGGTGCCGGCCGCGACCATCGGCCAGACCTGGGCGTCCTCGTGGACGATGAAGTCCACCACGACCGGGCGGTCGTTGATCGCGTTCGCCTTGGCGATCACCGCGTCCAGCTCGGCCGGGTCCTCGCAGCGCATCGCCACGCACCCCATCGCCTCGGCGAGCTTGACGAAGTCCGGGACGCGGGTGCCGCCGCCGGAGACGTCCGCGGTGGCCAGGCAGTCCTCGGGACCGCGGTGCAGGACCGTGTTCGAGTACCGCTGGTTGTAGAACAGCGCCTGCCACTGGCGGACCATGCCCAGCGCGCCGTTGTTGATGATCGCGACCTTGATCGGGATGTTGTTCAGCGCGCAGGTGACCAGTTCCTGGTTGGTCATCTGGAAGCAGCCGTCGCCGTCGATCGCCCAGACCGTACGGTCCGGCTGCCCGGCCTTGGCGCCCATGGCGGCCGGAACGGCGTACCCCATCGTCCCCGCGCCGCCGGAGTTCAGCCAGGTGGCGGGCCTGTCGTAGTCGATGAAGTGGGCGGCCCACATCTGGTGCTGGCCGACGCCGGCCGCGTAGATCGTGCCTTCCGGGGCCAGCTCGCCCAGGCGCTGGATGACCTGCTGCGGGGCCAGGCTGCCGTCGTCGGGGTGGTCGTAGCCGAGCGGGTAGGTCTCGCGCCAGCGGTTGAGGTCCTTCCACCAGGCGGTGTAGTCGCCGGTGTGGCCGGCCGCGTGCTCGGCCTGGAGGGCGACGACCAGGTCGGCGATGACCTCGCGCGCGTCGCCCACGATCGGCACGTCGGCGGCGCGGTTCTTGCCGATCTCGGCCGGGTCGATGTCGGCGTGCACGATCTTCGCGTACGGGGCGAAGGAGTCCAGCTTGCCGGTGACGCGGTCGTCGAAGCGGGCGCCGAGCGCGACGATCAGGTCGGCCTTCTGCAGCGCCGTGACGGCGGCGACCGCGCCGTGCATGCCCGGCATGCCCACGTGCTGCGGATGGGTGTCGGGGAAGGACCCCAGGGCCATCAGAGTGGTGGTGACGGGCGCGCCGGTCAGCTCGGCCAGCACCTTCAGCTCGGCGGTGGCGCCGGCCTTCATGACGCCGCCGCCGACGTAGAGGACCGGGCGCCGGGCCTCGGTGATCAGGCGGGCGGCCTCGCGGATCTGCTTGGCGTGCGGCTTGGTCACCGGGCGGTAGCCGGGCAGGTCGGTGTGCGGCGGCCAGACGAAGGTGGTCTGCGCCTGGAGGGCGTCCTTGGCGATGTCCACCAGGACCGGTCCCGGGCGGCCCGTGGAGGCGATGTGGAACGCCTCGGCGATGGTGCGGGGGATCTCGGCGGGGTCGGTGACCAGGAAGTTGTGCTTGGTGATCGGCATGGTGATGCCGCAGATGTCCGCCTCCTGGAAGGCGTCCGTGCCGATCGCCTTGGAGGCGACCTGGCCGGTGATCGCGACCATCGGGACGGAGTCCATGTGGGCGTCGGCGATCGGGGTGACGAGGTTGGTGGCGCCGGGGCCCGAGGTGGCCATGCAGACCCCGACCCTGCCGGTGGCCTGGGCGTAGCCGGTGGCGGCGTGTCCGGCGCCCTGCTCGTGGCGGACCAGGACGTGGCGGACCTTCGAGGAGTCCATCATCGGGTCGTACGCGGGGAGGATCGCGCCACCCGGGATGCCGAACACGGTGTCGGCCCCGACTTCTTCGAGCGAACGGATGAGGGACTGCGCGCCCGTGACGTGCTCGACGGCGGTGGTCGCGTGCGCTCCGCCGGAGTTGCGGGCCCGCGGCTGCGGATGGTGGGCCCCGGTGGCCTGCTCGGTCATCTGCGTCTCTTCTCGAAGCTGAGGGTTTTGGCGGGGTATGGGAGTGGTTATGCAACAAAAAACCCCTCGTGCCATGAGGCAAGCGAGGGGAGCGCGCCGGTGCGGAGCGCTGGGTTTCGTGGGTGACCCAGCTTCAGCCGACGCGCTTTCCAAGTACGAGAATTCGGGTGCGCATGGAACTGACCCTCCCCCCGGGGCCAGCCGAGTGTCAAGTGGGTGGGACGGAGGTCTCACTATTTGGGCGCAGGGTCGGATGCGTGACCGACTCGGCCCCGTCCCTGACCTCGCCTGGACCGAACCGTCTGGGCAGCTCGCCCAGCGTCCGTCCGGGTGACACCGGCTCCCGCCCCTTCTTGACGTGGCGTACGGGCAGGCCCGTACCGCTCAGCACCACGGCGCGGCCCTCGCTCCCCGGGCCCGGCACGGGATAGACCCCCTGCGCCAGCGCGCGGCGCAGCCGGTGCTCGTCCAGCGGCCCGGAGAAGGCCATGCCCTGGCCGTGCGTACAGCCCATGGAGCGCAGCGCGACGATCTGCTCGGGCAGGTCGACGCCGTCCGCCACGGACTGCATGCCCAGGTCGGAGGCGATCCGCAGCAGCCCCGAGGTGATCTTGTGGAGGCGCGCGGACTCCACCACCCCGTCGACCAGGTCGCGGTCGAGCCGCAGGACGTCGACGGGCAGCCGGCGCAGGGCGCCGATGGCGGCCGCGCCGCTGCCGAAGCCGTCCAGGGCGATCCGCACCCCCAGCCGGCGCAGGGCGACCAGCCGCCGCTCCAGCTCCTCCAGCGGTATGCGCGGATCGGTGTCCGACAGCTCCAGGACCAGCGAGCCGGACGGCAGGCCGTGCCGGGACAGCAGCGCCTCGATGCTCTTCGGCGGCAGCGCGCGGTCCAGCAGCCGGTGGGCGGAGATCCGGACGGCCACCGGGACCGGGTGGCCCGCCCGGTGCCGGCCCGCGGCCTGCTGCACCGCCTCCTCCAGCTGCCAGCGGCCCAGCTCCGCGGTGCGGTCGCCGTCCTCCTTGAGCCGGCCGCGGTCGCCGACCCGCAGGAACTCGGCGGGGGTGAAGAGTATGCCCTGCGCGGAGCGCCAGCGGGCCAGCGCGGCGACCGCCGTGATCCGGCCGCCGGCCAGCTCGACCACGGGCTGGTGCAGCAGCGCGAACTCGCCGTCGTGCAGGGCGGTGCGCAGCTTGGTGGCCAGCTCGGCCCGGCGCACCACGTCGTCCTGCATCTGGGGGGCGTACAACTTGACGCACCCCTTTCCGGCCTGCTTGGCGCGGTACATCGCCAGGTCGGCGTTGCGCATCAGGGGGCCGGGGGTGATGCCGGGCTCGGCGAAGGCGACGCCGATGCTGGCGGCGACGCGTACGTCTCTGCCGTCGATCTTGTACGGGTCGGAGAGGCGGATGCGCAGCCGGTCGGCGATCTCGTGGATGCGGTGTTCGCGTGCGGAGTGGTCGCGGGTGCCGTCGCCCATGATGAGCGCGGCGAACTCGTCGCCGCCGAGCCGCGCGGCGGTGTCCCCCGCCCGTACGGATTCGGCCAGCCTGCGGGCGGCCTGCACCAGCAGCTCGTCCCCGGCCTGGTGCCCGATGGTGTCGTTGACCTGCTTGAAGCCGTCCAGGTCGATGTAGAGCACGGCGGTGCCCGGATCGCTGGCGCGGCGGCCGGTCAGGGCCTGGCTGACCCGTTCGGTGAACAGCGCCCGGTTGGGCAGGTCGGTGAGCGCGTCGTGCGAGGCGTTGTGCTGGAGCTGGGCCTGGAGGCGGACGCGTTCGGTGACGTCGCGGGAGTTGAAGATGAGGCCGCCGTGGTGGCGGTTGACCGTGGACTCGACGTTGAGCCACTTCTCGACGCCCGAGCGGCGGCCGCCCGCGCGGAACCGGCACTCGATGCGCGTGGTCGGCTCGTCCTCGGGCCGGGCGGCGAGGAATCTGCGCACCTCGTGCACCACGCGCCCCAGGTCCTCCGGGTGGATGAGGGAGGCCAGCTCGGAGCCGACCAGTTCCTCCGCGTTCCGGCCGTAGACGCCCGCCGCGGCGGGGCTGACGTAGCGCAGTATCCCGGTCGGCGCGGCGATCATGATGACGTCGCTGGAGCCCTGCACCAGTGACCGGAAGTGGTTCTCCTTCTGCGCCAGTTCCTGCGTAAGGGTGATGTTGTCGAGCAGCATGATGCCTTGGCGCACGACCAGGGCGAGGACGACCGTGCAGCCGGTGAAGAGCACCACGCGGTCGATGCGGCGGCCGTCCAGGACGTTGTACAGGATGCCCAGGGTGCAGACGGCCGCGGCCAGGTACGGCGTGAGCGCGGCGAGCGATCCCGCGATGGGCCGGGTGCCCGGGGCCTGCGGCTGACGGTGCGCGGCGCGCTTGCCCTCGTCGTCCGCGGCATCGCCGCCGGGCAGCCGCCGGGCGACCCAGGGCGCGTACGTGAGCAGCATCGAGCCGGCGAACCAGCCGGCGTCCAGGATCTGCCCCGAGCGGTAGTGCTCGCGCAGCAGCGGCGAGCTGAACAGCGCGTCGCACAGCACCGTCAGGGCCAGCGCCGCGATGGCGGTGTTGATGGCCGAGCGGTGCGCGGAGGAGCGCTTGAAGTGCAGCGCGAGCACCATGCTCACCAGCACGATGTCCAGCAGCGGATACGCCAGCGCGAGCGCGCCCTGCGGCACGCTCTGGCCCTGGAAGTGCGCGGTGTGCGCGAGCGCCAGGCTCCAGGAGAGCGTGAGCAGCGAGCCGCCGATCAGCCAGGCGTCGAGGCCGAGGCACACCCAGCCGGCCTTGGTCACGGGCCTCTTGGCGAGCACGAGCAGGCCGACGATGGCCGGTGGCGCGAAGAGCAGGAAGCAGAAGTCGGCGAGCGACGGGCTCGGCACCGGCGCGCGCAGCACGACCTCGTACCAGCCCCAGACGCCGTTGCCGATCCCCGCCATCGCGGAGGAGGCGGCGAACAGCAGCCAGGCGGGTCGAAAGCGGCCGTGGTGCCTGCGGGCGTACAGGAAGCAGGAGACGGCGGCGGCGAAGGCGGCCAGGCTCAGACCGAAATCGCCCATGAAAAGCGCCAGTTCGGGTGAACCCCAGCCGAGCGCGGCACCGATGGCGTAGCCGCCGCAGACGACCGCGAGCACGACCTGCGGCAGCACACCCGGGGCCCCGCCGGTCTGCACCGGCGGCCGGGTGAGGACCGCGCCCGTGGCGCTCACCGCCCTCTCCTCCCGTCTGCCGCGCGACATCGTGGTGGCCGCTGTGCGCGGGGCGCCCGAAGCGCCCAGGGGCCCGGAGGTGTCCCCCCGGGAGATCGCGGAAAGCCTGTCTTGCGATTCGTCCATTGGCCGTACATCGCCCGTCGCCCCCCTCGGTTCCGGTCTTTCGCGCTGCGCCGTATCACTGCCGGCGCGGTCCCCGCTCGGACGATACACCAGGTTCGTCACTCAGGGACATAGCCTCTATACGTAGCGTGACTATCGGTGGGATGCCGATACCCAGTGCAGTCGTACGGCCCCGTAGAGCTACCCGCAAGGGGGTGGGGAAGGTTTCACCCGGCCGTAGCCACGACGTTGCGCAAGGGCTCCCCGGTGGCGAACCGCGTCAGCTGATCCCTTACGAGGCGCCTCGCACGGGGCAGGAACGCGGAGCTGGGGCCGCCGACATGTGGAGTGACGAGCACGCCGGGAGCGTGCCACAACGGGTGCCCGGCGGGCAGCGGTTCCGGATCGGTGACGTCCAGGGCCGCCCGCAGCCGCCCGGATTCCAGCTCCGCGAGGAGCGCCTTGGTGTCGACGACGGCGCCGCGCGCGACGTTCACCAGCAGCGCTCCGTCCTTCATGCGCGCCAGGAAGTCCGCTCCGACCAGGCCGCGGGTCGCGTCGGTGAGTGGCGTGGCGATGATCACGACGTCCGCGCCGGGCAGTTCGGCGGGAAGTTCGGCGAGCGGAAGCACGGGCCCGCGCACGGTCTCACGGGCGGTGCGCGCAATGCGCGCCACCCGCGCACACTCGAAAGGTGTGAGCCGGTCCTCGATCGCACTGCCGATCGAGCCGTAACCCACGATGAGCACCGACTTGTCGGCCAGCGCCGGCTGGAACCCCGGCAGCCACCGCTCGGCGTCCTGCCCCCGGACGAAGTCCGGGATGCCGCGCAGCGAGGCGAGCGTCAGGGTGAGCGCCAGCTCTGCCGTGCTGGCGTCGTGGAGGCCGCGGGCGTTGCACAGGTGGGTGCCGGGAGGCAGCAGGTGCAGGGCAGGCAGCATGTGTTCGATGCCCGCGGTCAACGTCTGTACGGCGCGCAGCCCGGTCATCTCCGGCAGCGGTCGTATGCACGCCTCCGGGCTCTTCATGTACGGGACCACATAGAAGGCGCAGCGGGCGGGGTCGGCGGGGAACTCCGGCCCGGCGTCCCAATGGACGTAGCGGAAGCCGTCCGGCAGTCCGCCGATCCCGTCGGGCGGGAGCGGGAGCCATACGTCGTTCGCGGCGGTACGCGGTTCTGCAGGTGCCATGGCCAGAGGCTATGCGATACCCCCCGTGCTCAGACGTTAGTTTGGTCAGGCCCTTGATCGGGGGCGAGGGGATGGAGGCACGACCGCGTGGAGCGCAGGACAATCGGGGCTACAGCGCTCGAAGTGGGTGCAATCGGACTCGGCTGCATGCCGATGAACTGGGGGTACACCGAGTCGCAGCGCAACGGCGAGAGCTCGCTGCGCACCGTGCACACCGCGCTCGACCGGGGCTGCACCCTGCTGGACACCGCCGACATGTACGGGCCCTTCACCAACGAGCTGCTGGTCGGGCGGGCCCTGAAGGAGCGCCGCGCGGAAGCCTTCGTGTCGACCAAGGTCGGGCTGCTGGTGGGCGAGCAGCACATCGTCGCCAACGGGCGCCCCGGATACGTGAAACGGGCCTGTGACGCCTCCCTGCGCCGCTTGCAGACCGACTGCATCGACCTGTACCAGCTGCACAGGACCGACCCGGAGGTGCCGATCGAGGAGACCTGGGGCGCGATGGCGGAGCTGGTGGCGGCCGGGAAGGTGCGGTCGCTGGGGCTGTGCGCGGTGGGGGCGCGCGCCGGGCGCCGCCGGGGTGCCCGGCTGTACGACGGGACCCTGCGGCAACTGGAACGCATTCAGCAGGTGTTCCCCGTCAGCAGCGTGCAGGCCGAGCTGTCGGTGTGGTCGAAGGAGGCCCTGGAGGAACTGCTGCCGTGGTGCGTCACCCGTGGCGTGGGGTTCCTCGCCGCGATGCCTCTGGGCAACGGCTTCCTCACCGGCACGCTGACGCCGGGGCAGGGCTTCGAGCCGGCGGACATACGGGCGCGGCACCCGCGCTTCACGGCCGAGATGATGGCCGCCAACCAGCCGGTGGTGGCCGGCCTGCGGCGGGTCGGCGCGCGGCACGGGGCGACGCCGGGGCAGGTGGCGCTGGCGTGGGTGCTGGCGCAGGGGCCGCACGTGGTGCCGGTGCCGGGGACGAAGAAGGAACGTTGGGCCGCGGAGAACGCCGAGGCGGTCAGGCTGACGCTCGACCGCCGCGACCTGGCGGAGATCGCCGCGCTGCCGTCGGCGCTGGGATCCTGGGACTGACTCTACGCGCGTGCGCGGGTGTCACGCGGCAAACCGGGCCGTGCGGTGCCGGAGTGGGGTCCTGACGTGCGGGGCGGGGTGTGGTGGGGTGGGCGGGACCCGTCGACGAGAGGACTCCGCCGTGCAACGTCGCTCCGTGACCCCTGTGTTGGCCGCCGCCTCGCTGCTGCTGGCTGCGGGATGCTCGACCGGCGGCTCGCCGGGTGCCTCCGGTTCCTCCCCCGCGTCTCCCGTCCTCTCCTCCCCCGGCGAGGCGCAGGTCTCCGCCTCCGCCTCGGCCCCGCCCGCCAAGGGTTCGGTGAAGGTGGTGAGCACCCTCGCCACCGACCTCGCGACCCCGTGGGGACTGGCCCCGCTGCCGGGCGGCGACCTGCTGGTCTCCTCGCGCGACACCGGCACGGTCTTCCGGGTGGCGGCGAAGGGCGGCAAGAAGACCGAGCTGGGCACGGTGCCGGGGGTGGCGCCGGGCGGCGAGGGCGGCCTGCTGGGGCTCGCGGTGGCGCCGTCGTTCGGGCGGGACCACTGGGTGTACGCGTACTTCACCACCGAGTCCGACAACCGCATCGCCCGTATGAGCTACGACGAGAGAAAGCCGCCGGGCCAGCAACTGGGAGCGCCCGACACGGTGTTGAAGGGCATCCCGAAGGGGCTGATCCACAACGGCGGGCGGATCGCCTTCGGCCCGGACAAGATGCTCTACGCGGGCACCGGAGAGACCGGCGACACCGGCCTCGCGCAGGACAGGAAGTCGCTGGGCGGCAAGATCCTGCGGATGACGCCGGACGGCGAGCCGGTGCACGGCAATCCGGACGCCGGCTCGGTGGTGTACACGTACGGGCACCGCAACGTGCAGGGCCTGGCCTGGGACGCCGAGGGCCGCCTGTGGGCCGCGGAGTTCGGCCAGAACACCTGGGACGAGCTGAACCTGATCGAGCCCGGCAGGAACTACGGCTGGCCCGAGGTGGAGGGCAAGGGCGGGGACGGCGGCCGGTTCACGGCCCCGGTGGCGCAGTGGGGCACGGCGGAGGCCTCGCCGAGCGGCATCGCGTACGTCCGGGGCTCGGTCTGGATGGCGGGGCTGCGCGGCGAACGGCTGTGGCGGATCCCGCTCGCCGGGCGCGAGGCGGCGGCCGCGCCGCAGGCGTTCCTGCAAGGCGAGTACGGGCGGCTGCGTACGGTCGTGGCGGCCGGGGACGGCGGGCTGTGGCTGGTCACCAGCAACACCGACGGGCGCGGCGACCCGAAGAAGGACGACGACCGGATCCTGAGACTGGCGGTGAGCTGACGGCGCGGGGATACGCGGACCGAGTCGTCGTCAGCAGCCCGTTCCGTTCCGGTGGTGCCTACACTCGGCTTACGGGACAAGCCACGTCGTCAGGGGGCCGGATGTTCAACCTGGTGGAAGAGCTGTTCGCGCCGGGGCGCAAACACACCGACGAGGAGCGGCGGCGGCTGACCCTGGTGGTCAGCGACACCGGCGACAACGATCCGGGCAAAGGGCCCATAGACCTGTCCTCGGGCAAGGTCACCATCCGCCTGCCGGACCAGGAGCCGCCGCGGCACACCTGACGGGCGGCCGCCTTCGCCCCGGCTGCCCCGCCGGCTACCCCGCCTGCTGCTCCGCCGGGGCGAACAGCCGCAGCCGGTGGGCCAGCGCGCCCGCCTCGCCCCGGCCGGAGACGCCCAGCTTGGCCAGGATGTTGGAGACGTGGACGCTGGCCGTCTTGGGCGAGATGAACAGCTCGTCGGCTATCTGGCGGTTGCTGCGTCCTGCCGCCACCAGCCGCAGGACGTCCCGCTCGCGCGGGGTCAGGCCGAACGCCTCGGCGGGCTCGTCCGGCCCGGCCGCGGGGCAGTCCGCCGCACACCGCCCGGCGTCGCTGCCCGCCACCGCGAGCGGTATCCGGGCCCGCTGGGCGAGCAGCGCGGTCTGCTCGGCGAGCGGCCGGGCGCCCAGCCGCCGCGCCTCGGCGTGCGCCTGGCCGAGGAGCAGCGCGGCGGCCTCGCGCGGCGTACGGCCCTCCAGGCCCGTGGTCGCCCGCGCGGCGCCGTACAGCAGCGCCTCCGCCCAGCGGTAGCAGGCCGCGGCGAGCTCGTACGGGCGCTGCACCCGCTGGAAGGCGGCGACCGCCGCGGCCCAGGCGTCCGGCGCGGTGCGGTCGGCGGCGCGCAGCAGCTCGGCCTCGACGGCGCGGCCGTACGCCGCCCACACCGGCGACACCGCGGGCGTGTGCTTCGCGGCCTCCCGGATGCGGGCGAGGGCGGCCGGCCGGTCCGCCTCGGCGGCCGGCAGGCCCCGCAGGTCCGATTCGGCGGTGGCCGCCGACCACAGCAGCGGCCAGACGTAGCGCTGCGTGCCCGGCGGGAGGCCCGTTTCGAGGGCCTGCCGGAGGGCGGCCCGCACGTCCGTGACGCGGCCCCTGGCGACCGCCGTCTCCAGGGTGAAGCGGGCGAGGGGGATGATGTACTGGGGCTGCGGGTCGTGGGTGCCGTAGTGCTCACGGGCGGCGGCCAGCTTCCGCTCCGCGCGGTCCAGGTCGCCCTTCTTGAGGGCCAGGTCCGTCAGGCGGCTGGAGGCCAGCGCCAGTGACCGGGCGCTCTGGGACCTGCGGCGGGCGTCCAGCGCGGCTTCGGCCGCCTCCTCCCAGCGGCCCAGCGACAGGAGCGACTCGGAGCGGTTGCCGCTCATCCAGCTCATGCTCTCCTTCATGCCGTACCGCTCGGCGAGGCCGAGTCCGCGGTCCGCCACCTCGACGGCCTCGCCGGACCGGCCCACGCCCTCCAGGCAGGAGGAGAGGTTGATGTGCCCGCGGGCGATCACCGGGAAGCAGCCGTCGGCGACGGCCCGGTCCAGGGCCGTGCGCAGCTCGGCGAGCCCGGCGTCCACCTCGCCCGCGTCCACTCGCAGCCCGCCGAGCGTGAGCAGGGAGTTCAGCTCCTCCTCCGCGTCACCGACGAGCCGGGCCAGCTCGACCGCGCGCTCGGCCGTGGCGAAGCTGTCCGGGCCCGGGTTGTGCAGCACCGCCCAGGCCGCCGACTGGGCGAGCACCGCGGCGTGCACGGCGGACGGCGGCAGGCCGCGCACCAGCTCCTGCGCGCGGTCCAGCTCGGCCCAGCCGTCGCCGCGGCCCGTGCACTGCACGAGGCGGGAGCGCTGGAGCAGGAACCAGGCCGTACGCAGCGGGTCCTGCTCCGCGTCCAGGGCGCGCAGGGCGCGCTTGGCGATCGTGAAGGCGCGCTCGGTGTCCTCGGAGAGGCGCGCGGCCACCGTGATCTCGGCGAGCAGGTCCATGAAGCGCATCGCGTCGTCGTCGACGCCGCAGGCGGGGTACGCCTGCGCGTAGTCCACCGGGCGCACGGCCAGGCGGACTTCCTTGGGCGCGTCGTCCCACAGCTCCAGGGCCCGGTCCAGCAGCCGCAGTTGCTCCGTGTGGGCATGGCGGCGGCGGGCCTGGACCGAGGCGGCGAGGACCGCGGGCAGCGCCTTGGCCGGGTCGTGGGCGTGGTACCAGTAGCTGGCCAGGCGGGCGGCGCGGATGTCGGCCCGTACGAGCGAGGGGTCGGCCTCCAGGGCCTGGCCGTAGCGGCGGTTGAGGCGGGTGCGCTCGCCGGGGAGCAGGTCGTCGACGACGGCCTCGCGGACCAGCGCGTGCCGGAAGCGGTAGCCGGTGCCGTCCCGGTCGGGCACCAGGGTGTTGGAGCCGACGGCGGCGCGCAGCGCCTCGATGAGGTCGTCCTCGGGCAGGCCGCAGACAGCGGCGAGCAGCTCGTGTTCGACCGTGGAGCCGCCCTCGGCGGCCACCCGCACCACCCGCTGGGCGTCTTCCGGCAGCGCCTCGACCCGGACCAGCAGCAGGTCGCGCAGCGGGTCGCTGAGCCCGGTCAGGCAGCCGTCCCGGATGCCGCGGGCAAGCTCCTCCACGAAGAAGGCGTTGCCCTCGGAGCGTTTGAAGACCCGGTCGACCAGCGCCTCGTCGGGGTCCTTGCCGGTGATTCCGGCGATCTGGCTGCGGACCTCGGCGCGGTTGAAGCGGGCCAGTTCGACGCGGCGGACCGTGCGCGTCCGGTCGATCTCGGCCAGGAAGGGGCGCAGCGGGTGGCGGCGGTGGATGTCGTCGGAGCGGTACGTGGCGACGAGGAGGATGCCGGCGTCGTGCAGGGCGCGCAGGAGGTAGGAGAACAGCTCGCGGGTGGAGCGGTCGGCCCAGTGCAGGTCCTCGATGACCAGGACGAGCGGGCGGTGGGCGGCGAGGCGCTCCAGGAGGCGGGCGGTCAGCTCGAACAGGCGGGCGCGGCCGTACTCCTCGTCGTGTCCCTCGACGGCGGTCTCGCCCAGCTCGGGCAGGATGCGGGCCAGTTCGCCCTCCTGGCCGGCGACCGCGGCGGCCAGCTCGCGGGGCAACTGCGCGTTGAGCAGGTGCAGGACGGCGGAGAACGGGGCGAACGGCAGGCCCTCGGAGCCGATTTCGATGCAGCCGCCGACGGCGACGAGGACGCCGTCGGCCCGCGCCGCCTCGGCGAACTCGTCGATGAGGCGGGTCTTGCCGACGCCCGCCTCACCGCCGATGAGCAGCGCGCGGGGCTCGCCCGACGCCTGGATGCGGGCGAGAGCGCCGCGCAGCGTGCCCAGCTCGCTGCTGCGGCCGACGAACACCGGACTGACGGACCTGGTCTCCACGTCGCCGAGCATGGCACAGGGGTCCGACAGCGGGGCAGTGGTTATCGTCACGCGGGACGGCCCGTGGGGCCGGTGCGGTGCACGGGGCCGGAACGGCAGGCGGGACCGCCGGCGAGCCGCCGCCGGGGACGGCGCGCGGCCCGCCCCGTCAGGCCGCGCGGGAGAACCGTTCCCGCAGGCCGCTCACCCGCCCTCCGGAGTCGTCGGTTCCGGAAGCGGCGGCCCGGCGCGCGGCCCGGCGCGCCTTGCGGACCTGGAGGACCAGCCGCTCCCGGTCGGCCTGGCGCCGCAGTTCCTCGTGGCGGACGCGGTGTTCGAGTTCCCCGTAGTACACGGTGTGCTCCCCTGGTGGTGGTTGGCGCCAAGGGACCCGGTGGCGGTGTCCCTTCGACGTGCTCAACCCTGCTCGCCCAGGGAGGCGCCCCGCATCGGGAGGATTCCCGATCTTGTGGCACTGCGATGCCTTAGACCGGTGGGGACCCCGGCCCGGCACCTCCTTAGACAGCCGCGGAACCCGGCGGTACGCCCTTACGTACCGCCGGGTTCCGGACCGGCTGCCGTATGCGGGTGCCTCAGGAACCGGGGGTTCCGGCGCCGCCGGTCTTGGGCAGCGCCGGCAGACTCGCGAACAGGTCGAAGTACATGCCGGCGGCGACGACGATCCCGACGACGCCGAGGGCGAGGCCGCCCCAGGCCACGGCCCGCACCCAGGCCGGGCGGGTCCGGGTGAGGACCAGGGCGGCGACCACGACGGCGAGCAGCGCGAAGGCGCCGTTGACGAGGGCGTGGGTGTGCCAGGGCGTGCCGTAGACGGCGCCGATCTGGTCGGCGGCCTTGCCCGTCTGGAGCTTGATCTGGCCGAGCACCGTCTGCCGTTCGGCCAGGACGGTGCCCATCCAGGTGCCGGAGAGCGAGGCGAGGCCGAGGCCGGCGGCCACGACGGCGCCGGCGCCGGCCGCCACCGAGCCGCTCGCGCCCGCCGCGGCGGGCGGCGCGTCGTCGGCGGCCTCGTCGGTCTCCTCGGGGTCCGCGTCCGCGGTGTCCGTACCGGCCGGGGCGTCCTCCTCGACCGCCGCGGCCCCGGACGCCGGCTTCTCGCCCGTCTCTCCGGCCTCGGGCGTCCCGGTGGCCCCCTTGGCCTCGTCGGCCTTCGTGTCGTCGGTGCGCTCTTCGGTCTTGGTCGTGTCCATGGGCGCGACCGTAGGCGTCGCGTCTGAGAGACGTATGAGAATGCCGGTGTCCCGTGGGAAACCAGCCTCCGCGGGGTACGCAGGTGCCGTCGGCGACGGGCGCGGCGCACCCGCCCGTCACCCGGCCCAAGCTCCCGTCGGACGCCCGGCCCAAGCCCTCGCCCGGCACCGGACCGGAACCCCGCCCGTCACCGCCGTACCAGCCCTTCGTCGTCCCGGCGCTGCTCCGGAACGGCAAGCGGAACCACAACCGGAACTGGAGGATCGCCCTCCACCGGGTGCGGGGCCGCAGGCGGCTCGATGCTCAGGCGCGGCAGCCGCCGCTCCAGCCACACCGGCAGCCACCAGTTGGCGCCGCCGAGCATGTGCATCAGGGCCGGCACGAGCAGGGTGCGCAGGACGAACGCGTCCAGCGCGACGGCGGCGGCCAGGCCGATGCCGAACATCGCGATGATGCGGTCGCCGCTGAGGACGAAGGCCCCGAACACCGCGATCATGATGACGGCGGCCGAGTTGATGACCCGGCCGGTCTCGGCGAGGCCGATCCGGACGGCCCGCCGGTTGTCGCCGGTGCGCTGCCACTCCTCGTACATCCGGCTGACCAGGAAGACCTGGTAGTCCATGGAGAGCCCGAAGAGCACGGACACCATGATCACCGGCAGGAAGGGCTCGATCGGGCCCGCGCTGCCGAGCCCGAGGAGTTCGCTCCCCCACCCCCACTGGAAGATCGCCACCACGATCCCGAAGGAGGAGGCGACGGCCGCGATGTTCATCACGGCGGCCTTGAGCGGTATGCCGATGCTGCGGAAGGCGAGCAGCAGGAGAAGGGAGCCCAGGCCGATCACGACGCCCACGAAGAGCGGCAGCTTGCCGACGATGACGGAGGCGAAGTCGTCGTAGCTCGCGGTCACCCCGCCCACGTGCACCCGCATGCCGGTGCCCTCCGCGGCCTTCGGCAGCACCTTGTCGCGCAGCCGTTCGACCAGGTCGGAGGTCTGCCGAGACTGCGGGGAGCCCTCCGGTACGACGGTGATGACGCCCGTGCTGCCGCTGCCGTCGAACTCCGGCCCCTGGACCTCGGCCACGCCCGGCGTGGTCCGCAGCTCGGCGGGCAGCCGGTCGAAGGCCAGCCGGTCCTTGGCCCCGTCCAGGTCGCCGACCAGGGTCAGCGGCCCGTTGGAGCCCGGCCCGAAGCCCTCGCCGAGCAGGTCGTACGCCTGCCGGGTGGTGCTGGCGCCGGGATTGTTGCCCTGGTCGGAGGTGCCCAGGTGCAGGGAGAGGGTGGGCAGCGCGAGGACCAGCATGACGACGGCCGCGGCGGCACCCAGCAGCTTGGGATGCCGCTCCACGAAGCGCGACCAGCGCGCCGCGAAGCCGGCGGGCGGCTCGGGCAGGGGTCCGTCGGCTGCCAGCTGCCGCCGCTCGCGGCGGCTCAGCGCCCGCTGCCCGATGACGCCGAGCAGGGCGGGAAGCAGGGTGACGGACGCGGCGACGGTGAGGACCACGGTGAGCGAGGCGGCGATGGCGACGCCGTTGAGGAAGCCCAGCCGCAGGACGAGCATGCCGAGCAGGGCGATGCAGACGGTGGCCCCCGCGAAGACCACCGCGCGTCCCGACACGCTGACGGCGCGCTCGGCGGCCTCCTGGACGGTGAGGCCGGATTTCAGCCCTCTGCGGTGCCGGGTGACGATGAAAAGCGCGTAGTCGATGCCGACGCCGAGGCCGATGAGCATGCCCAGCATCGGGGCGAAGTCGGCCACCGTCATGGCGTGGCCGAGCAGGGTGATGCCCGCCGAGGCGGTGCCCACGCTCACCACGGCCGTGATGATCGGCAGGAGGGTCGCGGCGAGCGACCCGAAGGCGAGGAAGAGCACGACGGCGGCGGCGCCCAGGCCGATGAGTTCGGCGAGCCGGGTCCCCGAGGACTCGGTGACCGCGATGCCCGTGCCGCCCAGTTCCACCTGAAGCCCGTCGCCGGCCGCGGCCTTGGCGGCGTCCACGACGCGCTGGACCTGGGCCTCGTCCAGGTCCAGCGCCGGGGCGTCGAAGGCCAGGCCGGCGTAGGCGGTGTGCCCGTCGCGGCTGATCTGCCCGGCGCCCTGCGGTGTGTACGGGCTCTGTACGGACGCGACGCCCGGCATCCGGGCGATCTTGTCGAGGGTCTGCGTCAGGTCCTTCTGCACACTGCCGGCGCGGACGGTGCCGGACGCGGTGTGCCAGACGATCGTGTCACGGTCGCCTGACCGGTCCGGGAACGCCCGCTCCAGCAGGGCTCCGGCCCGTCCGGACTCCGTGCCGGGGACGTCGTAGTGGTCGGAGTAGGCGGAGCCGGCGGCTCCGGCCGCCGCCGCGGTTCCCGCGAGGGCGGCGAGCCACAGCACGATCACGACGATGCGGCGCCGCAGGCACCACCGGGTCAGTCCGGTCATCGAGCTCTTCGTCTGCTTCCCGGGTCAGGCGCCGATGTCTGACGGGGTATACCCGCGGGGCCGAACGCGTAATGGAGGGGGAGGGAACGGGACCGCAGCCTGCCGACGAAGGGGCGGCGGCCCCGCACCTCTTGCAGAGTGACAGCACGAAAAGATCCTTTGACCTCTTTGTGGACTTCCCCACAAAGGGACCCGGAAGCGGAACCCGGCCCGCGACCATGAACCGATCGACTGCGCTCGTCTTCGGTCAGCCCGTGATCGATTCCTTTCCGTTCTCGATGTGGCCCATGAAGCGGCGGTGGAAGGACGCGTCCTCCGCGGCGGACAGCTCCAGGTCGTACCAGCCGTGCGCGGCGGCCGCGCCGTGCGCGACGGTGCGGGTGCCGCCCGCCTTCACCCGGAGCGTGCGCGGCGCGGCGTCGCCGTACGCCAGCGGCTTCAGCGTGAGGGTCAGCTCCGTGTGCCCCTCGTTGACGACCGTGAGGTGGATCTCCCGCCGGTCCGCGTCCAGGCGGGTGCCGATCCGGACCGCCGCGGCGGCGCCCGCCGCCGTGCCGGCGTGCTCGCGCCGGAAGCCGTTCGGCCCCGTGAGGGTGAAGCGGTACGCGCCGTCCTTGACGGGGACGTCCCAGGTGTCCTTCCCCCGTACGTCGCGGTGCTGCGGGTCCGGGTACTCGCCCGCGTACGGGTACAGCGCGAAGTGCGCGCTCGCCCGGCCGCCGTTGCGCACCGCCAGCCGGAACCGCCCCGCGCCCGCGTCGTACGCGCCGTCCGCGTCGGGCTGGTACGGCAGCGGGCGCGCGGGCCGGGTGCCCGGCTCCTGGCGGGGCAGCTGCTGCTCGCGCGGCGGGCGCGGCGACCAGCGCCCGCTGAACGGCGGGATCGCGCCCGGCTGGTCGACGGCGGGCTTCCTGCGTCCACGCGAGAAGTCGAAGGCGCTGGTCAGATCGCCGCATACGGTGCGCCGCCAGGCGCTGATGTTGGGCTCGCGCACGCCCGTCCAGCGCTCCATGAACCGGACGATCGAGGTGTGGTCGAAGACCTGCGAGCAGGCGTAGCCGCCCACCGTCCAGGGCGAGATCACGATCATCGGTACGCGGATGCCGAGCCCGGTCGGCCTGCCGTCGTGGAACTCGCCGTCCGTGCCGGCCGGCGGCACCGGCGGCGGCACGTGGTCGAAGAACCCGTCGTTCTCGTCGTAGGTGAGGAACAGCGCGGTGTGCCGCCACACGTCCGGGTTCTTCCCGAGCGCGTCCAGCACCTTGTAGACGATGGTCGCGCTGGCGACGGGCGAGGACGAGCCCGGGTGCTCGGAGTCCGCGGCGGAGGGGACGATGTAGGACACCTCGGGCAGCTTGCCCGAGGCGACGTCGGCGGCGAAGGCGGTGGCCGTGGAGCCCGGCTCACCGCGGCGCAGCGCGCGCTCGAAGAGGCTGCGGTCGGCCGCGCTCAGCGCCCGTACGCCCTCGTCCAGCAGCCCCTGCAAGCGCTTGCGCTCCGCTTCCCCGGCCGCGGCGACCTTCCCATAGAACGCGGTCATGTTCTGCACGCCACCGCCCACCTTGGCCAGCGCCTTCTTCATGACGGCCTTGAAAGTGGCGTAGAACTCCAGGTTGTTGTCGGTGAAGTTGTCCCACTCCTGGTAGACGCGCCAGCTGTGCCCGGCCTTCTCCAGGCGCTCGGCGTACGTGGTCCAGGTATAGCCGGGGTGGGAGTCCTCCGCGTAGGCGTCGTTGCCCACCGCGCGCTTGCCGGAGCCCGGCTCGAAGCCGGTCCAGCCGCTGACCAGGTGGTTGCGGTTGGGGCTGGTGGAGGAGTGGATCGAGGAGTGGTAGGCGTCGCAGACGGTGAAGGTGTCGGCGAGTTCGTAGTGCAGCGGGACGTCCTGGCGGTCGTAGTGGGCCATGGTGGCGGCGGTCTTCGCGGTGACCCAGTTGTCCATCCAGCCGTTGTGCCAGGCCTTGGCGCCGCCGGACCACTCGTGGTTGAGCGCCCCGATGTACTGGAGGTCCTTCTTCTGGGCCGCCGCGGCCTCCCGGACCGAGAAGGGCAGGACGGTGCCGATGCCGAGCGCGCCCGGCTGCTCGTAGACGCTTCTGCCGCCGGGGAGCCGGACGGCGTTGCGGTCGGCGTAGCCGCGTACGCCGCGCAGCATCCCGAAGTAGTGATCGAAGGAACGATTCTCCTGCATCAGCACGACCACGTGCCTGATGTCGCCGAGACCACCCCCGCCGCGCCCACGCCCCGCCGCGGGCCGCTCCGCCGCCAGCGCCTGCTGCAACGACGGCGGCAGGAACGAACCGACGGCGGCCCCTCCTGCCACCGCCGCGCCAAGTCCCACGACCCGCCTGCGAGATACCTCGGATGCCACGCTCGACCTCCCAGTCGACTGCCCACGCTCTGCCAATGGTTCGCCGTCGGCCCATTGGCCGGGGCGAACGGGACGGTAGTGGAGCGAGGTGGCGGGCGACAGGTGCCGGGGTGACAAGTTCGGGAACAGATGGGTCCGGTTCCGGTTACGGGCGTGGCGGCCTCGCCCCGTCGTCGGCGCTCACGCGGCGCCGTCGAGCACCGCCCGGACTTCCGGCACGTCCCGGTAACCCTCCAGCCGCTCCCGTACGACACGGACCCGTTCGGCCGTACGGTCGCTGGTCACGGCCTCGCTCAACGTGATGACCCGTTCCGCTGTCGCTGCCGCCTCTTCCGGTTCGTTCGCGTCGGCCAGCGCGACGGCCAGCCACGACAGGTACAGGGCGAGTTCCCGGGTGTGTGTCGTGTCGTACCGGCTGAGCACGTCCCGCAGCAGGGGCACCGCCCGCAAAGGCCGACGCAGCTCCGTGTAGACCCGGCTTTCCATGACCCGTAGTTCCCCGGCGTCCACCCAGTACAGGTAGGCGGGAGACTCGGCGCCCGCGCTGTCCGCGGCCAACGCCTCACCGGCCTCTCCGAGTGCCCGCATGGCAGGCTGGGCTTCCCCCGCCTTGGTGTGGGCCCATGCCACCCGATCGAGGTACAACGCGCGGGCCTTCGGGGGCGCATCCGACCCCACCCCGTCGAGGGCTGCCCGTGCAAGCCGGACCCCTTCAACCTCCGCGCCGGTGTTGCTCAGTTGATAGGCCAGCGATCCAGCGAGGTTTCCGGCCAGCGTCCGGTCGCCCGCCTGCATCGCCGCACTGATTCCGAGCCGGTAAACCCGTTCCGCATCCGCGTGCTGCCCGGCGTCACTGGCAATCCATCCCGCGATCTGTGCCAACTCGCCGATCTGCCCGAGGAGAGCACGCCCCACCTCTCCGGAGTGGGCGCCTTCCTTGTAGACCCGTACAGCGGCGCGGAGTTCCCGCAGAGCGGGCCGGATCAAGTCACCCCCGGCCAGCACGTCATCGGCGAGCCGGAGCCCGTGCACGCGCTTTTGCAGGTCACCCACCTGCCCCATACCGACACGTCGGCCCTCGCGAGCACGGAGCGGGGCCAGCGGATCATCGTCGGGCAGGAAGTCCGCCAGAGTCGGCAAGGGTGGCTGATCAGGCTTATGCGGCTCTTGGAGCACCTCCACGGACATCCCGAGGGCAGCAGCGATGAACGGCAGCCACTGGCGGGGCGTGCGCTTCCCCTGTTCCCACCGGCTGACCTCCTGGCGGCCGACCGGTTCGCCCATGACCCCGGCGCCCCGGCAGATCTCACGCGCCAAGCGCTCCTGACTCCACCCACGGCGGCCCCGCTCACGCCGGATGTTGGCCCCGATGCGGCTTCCCATGGGGCCAGTCTGGCCGACACCTGGCCTACACGGGGCCGCTGGTGGACATGCCGGTCCCGGCACGACGATCGCCCTACGAAACACCGAGGGGACGGCGATGAACCATGGGCTACGACTGGGCCCCCACCACAGGAACGTACGCGGTGGACACGACGAATAACAGGATCGGCGAGGTACGCAGGTGGCTCGAAGGGGCCGTTTACCTCGTCCCGCCTGGGGGCGGACGTGAGTGGGCGGTGCGTCCCGACCAGTTGCGCAAGCCCACCGGCGAGGAGCGCGCGCGGGCGCTGACCTGGGCACGTCCGGTCAGGAGTCGGTCGTGAACCGGTCCCACTGCGCACCGCACCGGAGCTATCCGGAACCGCCGGTCGATCTCCCCATGCAGTCCCCGTCACTCGAACCGGTGCCGGTCCAGGGCTGCGAGGTGTGTGCACATGCCGCGGCATGGCGGCGGGCGTACCGGACGGGAAAGGGCACGGCGGGCGGCTACACGAACCACTCGGCAGCCGTGGACTGTTCGCTGGAGATCCGTAACCACCCGCACGAGCCGCGCGCGGCGGGGCTGCCGGTCAACGCGCCGGCGGTACGCCCGTGAGCCCCCGGAGCGTGATCCGCGCCGTCAAGCACGCCATCGCCACGCATCCCCGTAGCGAGATCACCGTCTCGGCGTGCTGCCTGACCGGCGGATGTTCGTGGACGCTGACGGCGACCGCCGACCTGAAGGCGGCCGACCTGGCGATGATGACGCACACGGGCCGTACGGGGCATCCGACGTTCGCCCGGACCTTCGAGGATGTGGCGTTCGTGCGCCGCCTGGAACTGAACGAGGGGAAGGCGGAGATTCCACCGCTTCAGGCTCCTCGTTGAATCCCACCAACCTCAACAGAGAGGACCCCGAGCGGCACGCCCCGCACGCGCTGGCCCGGACCGTGGCGCTGATCGAACAAGCCGGGCACAGCGTGGACAGCGAGTTGTGGACGGGGCCGGTCAAGACACTCGTACCGGTTGCGGCGAACTGCTCGCACACCCCGAAGCCCGGTGGCTGCGGCCCCGTCAACCCTGGCGGCTGTGGCTCCCATGGTGGCGGTCAGGGGAGCTAGGCTGCCGCACCCCGGCAGAGAAGGTGAGGGCATGGACGCGGAAGAAGCCCGGCACGTGGACGCCACGCTGAGACGACTGGGTATCCCTGGGATCGTCGCGCCGGAGGACCCGGGCGGCACGGGAGGGGCTTGGCGCGTGTACGACAGGCCTGATCCCGGGACGCGGCAGGACATCACCCCTGACGCATTGGCGGCCGTCGTCGCCAAGTTCAGGGGCGAGAGCCCGGAAACCACCCGACGCGCTGACGGCGGCCCCACCCGGGGTTTCGTCATCCCGCCCGGCCAGGGGTGACCGCCCGCGCCCGGGCCGCCCCGTGGGCGGCCCGGGGGCGGTCCGCGTTACCGCGCCGGCCGGATCGACAGCGCATGCCGGAACTCGTCGCGCGGGTCCCAGCGGGCCTTGATCTTTTGCAGCCTCGGGTAGTTGTCCTTGTAGTAGAGCGTGTGCCAGGGGACGCCGGAGGTGTTCAGTTTCGGGTCGGCCAGGTCCCGGTCCGGGTAGTTGACGAACGAGCCGTCGCTGACCGCGTCCGGCACGGGCACCCCGCCGCTGTGGGCGTAGATGCCGCGGTAAAGGTCGCGGACCCAGGCCAGGTGCTTCGCTCCGGCCTCGTCCGTGCCCTCCCAGCCGGTCATGCAGATCGCTTTGAGGATCGAGTCCCGCTGGGCGACGGCGGTGGCGTCCGGTGCGACGGCGTTGACCTTCCCGCCGTACGAGACCAGCCACAGCGACCCGGTGACGCCCTCCGGCACCGAACCCGCCAGGTGCCGGTACACCTCGGTGATCTGCCGGTCCGTGTACCGCTTGCGCAGGTAGCCGGACTTGACCTTGTACGGGGCCGGCGCGCTCTCTTGTACGGCGGCCACCGCCTCCAGCCACGGCCGGACGGAGTGGTCGAGCGCGGGCCGGGCGCCCACGCCGCGCCCGACGGCGTCCACGTAGGCGCGCATCCGCCGCTCGGCGTCGGGTGTGGTGGCGTCCAGCTGGCCCACCAGCATGACCTCGCCGGTGTTGCGGGCGTTGAGCATCAGCACGCTGAACAGGTCGGCGTAGCGGGATTCCGGGGCGCTGTTGTGCTCGTACCAGGTGCCGTGGTTGCGGACCAGCCGGGAGAAGGCGTGCTCGTCGAGGTTCTTCCAGTTCCAGGTCGCGGAGAAGCTCAGGAGGACCCCCGGGGCCTTGGGCAGCAGCCGCGTGGGGTCGTCGCCCTCGGCCGCCGGGTCGCGGAACCAGTAGCGGGTGACGATGCCGAAGTTGCCGCCTCCGCCGCCGGTGTGCGCCCACCACAGGTCGTGGTTCGGGTCCTCGGGGTCGCGGGTGGCCACCACGCTGCGGGCCCGGCCCGACCGGTCGACCACGACGACCTCGACGGCGTACAGGTGGTCGACGGACAGGCCGTAGCGCCGCGAGAGTGTGCCGTACCCGCCGCCGAGAACGTGGCCGCCGACGCCGACCTCGGCCGTGGCACCGGCCGGGATGGAGACGCCCCAGCCGAGGAACAGGGCGCGGTAGACCTCGCCGAGCAGGGCGCCGGGTTCGACGGCGAACGCGCGGCGGGCGGCGTCGAAATAGACCGCTCGCATGGGTGAGGTGTCGATCAGTACGCGCACGGACGGGTCGTCCACGAAGTTCTCGAAGCAGTGGCCGCCGCTGCGCACGGCGATGCGCTTGCCGTCGCGTACGGCCTGTTGTACGGCGCCGACGACCTGCTCGGTGGTGCTCACGACGTGGACGCGTTCGGGCTTGCCGACGAAGCGCCCGTTGCTGCCGCGGCGGGTGAGGGAGGAGTACCGCGGGTCGTCGGGGCCGAGCGTGACCGGGCCCTGCCCCGGCGGCCGGGCGGACGCGGCGGCAGCGGATGCGGCCGGGGCCGCCGCGGCGATGCCCGGAGCGGCCAGTCCCGCGGCCGCGCCCCCCAGCGCGGCCGCTCCCGCGAGCAAGGTCCGGCGCGCTACTTCAGCCATGGTCCGCTCCCGTAACTGTGGTGGTGGCGATAGTGGTTGGTGTTGGTGCACCTCTCCACTTTCGGGTCCGCCGGGCGTCCGATCATCGTCCCCGGTGACCACCTCCCCTGTAGGGAGGAAGAGGTACGCCACGCGTTGCCACCCCTCCTTCAGGAGGGCTCGCGATGGGCGCGCATCATCCCCGAGGACGGTTCTCGCCGCCCGTACGGCAGCGGCAACAGAGACGAAAGACTTCACGAAGTCTTGACAACCGCATTGGTCTGGACCATTTTGTGCGCAACGACCGCCCCGCCTCCGGACCGGGCGGACGGCCCTCCCGGGCCCAGGACTTGGAGACAGCCATGCCGCACCCCCTCACGTCCCGCACCCCCCGCTCCCGGCACAGACGGTGGCTCACCACCGCCTTCACCGGCCTGGCGGCCGCCGCCCTGGCCGTCACCGGCACCCAGGCCGGCGCCTCGGCGGCTCCCCACACCGCCACCCAGGCCGCCGCCGACGTCAACAACGCCAAGAACCCCGGCTTCGAAGCCGGCCTCGCCGACTGGACCTGCTCGGCGGCCTCCGGTGCCACCGTGTCCTCCCCCGTGCACGGCGGCACCTCGGCCCTGAAGGCCACCCCGTCCGGCACCGACCAGGCCAAGTGCTCGCAGACCGTGGCCGTCAAGCCCGGCTCCACGTACAAGCTCAGCGCTTACGTCCAGGGCTCGTACGTCTACCTCGGCGCGAGCGGCACCGGCACCACCGACGTGTCCACCTGGACGGCGAACGCGGCCACCTGGCAGCAGCTGAACACCACCTTCACCACCGGCCCCTCGACCACCTCGGTCACCGTCTACACCCACGGCTGGTACGGGCAGCCCGCCTTCTTCGCCGACGACATCAGCGTCCACGGCCCCGACGGCGGAGGCGGCGACCCGGGCGACCCGGTGCCGAACGCCCCCACCGGCCTGACCGCCGGCGCGGTCACCGCGTCCTCCGTGGCCCTGTCCTGGAGCCCGGCCAAGTTCGCCAGCGGCTACCAGGTCTACCGCGACGGCACCAAGGTCCAGGCCGTCACCGGCACCTCGGCCACCGTGACCGGACTGAGCCCCGCCACCGCGTACCGCTTCGAGGTCACCGCGACCAACGCGGCCGGCGAGTCCGCCAAGTCGGCGGCCGTCACCGCCACCACGTCCCCGGGTGGCGGCGGCCCCGGCCCCTCCGTGCCGAAGCACGCGGTCACCGGCTACTGGCAGAACTTCAACAACGGCGCGACCGTGCAGAAGATCAGCGATGTGCCGGACCAGTACGACATCATCGCGGTCTCCTTCGCGGACGCCACCACCACACCCGGCGCGATCACCTTCAACCTCGACACGGCGGGCCTGGGCGGCTACACCGTGGACCGGTTCAAGGCCGACATCAAGGCGAAGCAGGCGGCGGGCAAGAACGTCATCCTGTCCGTCGGCGGCGAGAAGGGCACCATCTCCGTCAACGACTCCACCTCCGCGAACAACTTCGCCAACAGTGCTTACGCGCTCATGCAGGAGTACGGCTTCAACGGCGTCGACATCGATCTCGAAAACGGCATCAACCCGACCTACATGACGCAGGCCCTGCGCTCGCTGTCCCAGAAGGCGGGCAGCAAGCTGGTCATCACGATGGCCCCGCAGACCATCGACATGCAGTCCACCTCGGGCGGCTACTTCAAGACGGCGCTGAACATCAAGGACATCCTCACCGTCGTCAACATGCAGTACTACAACAGCGGTTCGATGCTCGGCTGTGACGGCAAGGTCTACTCGCAGGGCACGGTGGACTTCCTGACCGCGCTGGCCTGCATCCAGCTCGAAGGGGGCCTCGACCCCTCGCAGGTCGGCCTCGGCCTGCCCGCCTCCCCCCGCGCCGCGGGCGGCGGCTACGTCTCGCCCGGCATCGTCAACAACGCCCTGGACTGCCTCACCAAGGGCACCGGCTGCGGCTCCTTCAAGCCCGCCAAGACCTACCCGTCCCTGCGCGGCGCCATGACCTGGTCCACGAACTGGGACGCGGCGACCGGCAACGCCTGGTCGAACGCGGTGGGACCGCACGTGCACAACCTGCCGTAGGGCAGCGAAAGGGGCGGCACACCGGTGGTGTGCCGCCCCTTACCGCGTTTCCGCCAGGGTGTCAGCCCTCGACGCCCAGCTTCTCCAGGCTGTGCTCAATTATTCTTTCACGGCAAGCCGCTCAAGAATGAGCTCGCGGACCCGGGCCGCGTCGGCCTGGCCGCGGGTGGCCTTCATGACCGCGCCGACCAGCGCGCCGGCCGCCGCGACCTTGCCGCCACGGATCTTGTCGGCGATGGCCGCGTTGGACTCGATGGCCTCGTCGACGGCCTTGCCCAGCGCGCCCTCGTCGGAGACGACCTTCAGGCCGCGCTTCTCGACGACGGTGTCCGGGTCGCCCTCGCCCGCGAGGACGCCCTCGATGGTCTGGCGGGCCAGCTTGTCGTTGAGGGAACCCTCGGCGACCAGCGCCGCCACCCGCGCGACCTGCTGCGGGGTGATGGCCAGGGCGGCGAGGTCGACGCCGTCCTCGTTGGCGCGGCGGGCCAGCTCGCCCATCCACCACTTGCGGGCGGCGGCGGAGTCCGCGCCGGCCTCGGTGGTGGCGACGATCAGGTCCACGGCGCCGGCGTTGAGGATCGACTGCATGTCGTGCTCGGAGACGCCCCACTCCTCGCGCAGCCGGTTACGGCGTACGCGCGGCAGCTCGGGCAGGCCCTTGCGCAGTTCCTCGACCCACTCGCGGGACGGGGCCACCGGGACGAGGTCGGGCTCCGGGAAGTACCGGTAGTCCTCGGCCTCCTCCTTGACCCGGCCGGGGGTGGTGGAGCCGTCCTCCTCGTGGAAGTGGCGGGTCTCCTGGATGATCGTGCCGCCCGAGGACAGCACGGCCGCGTGCCGCTGGATCTCGAAGCGCGCGGCCCGCTCGACCGACCGCAGCGAGTTGACGTTCTTCGTCTCCGAGCGGGTGCCGAACTTCTCGGTGCCCTTCGGGCGCAGCGACAGGTTCACGTCGCAGCGCATCTGGCCCATCTCCATGCGGGCCTCGGACACGCCCAGCGCCTTGATCAGCTCGCGCAGCTCGGCGACGTACGCCTTGGCGACCTCGGGGGCCCGCTCGCCCGCGCCCTGGATGGGCTTGGTGACGATCTCGATGAGCGGGATGCCGGCGCGGTTGTAGTCCAGGAGGGAGTGCGAGGCGCCGTGGATACGGCCCGTCGCGCCGCCCACGTGGGTGGACTTGCCGGTGTCCTCCTCCATGTGGGCGCGCTCGATCTCCACGCGGAAGACCTCGCCGTCCTCCAGCTGCACGTCCAGGTACCCGTCGAAGGCGATGGGCTCGTCGTACTGCGACGTCTGGAAGTTCTTCGGCATGTCCGGATAGAAGTAGTTCTTCCGGGCGAAACGGCACCACTCGGCGATCGAGCAGTTCAGGGCCAGGCCGATCTTGACGGCGGACTCGACGCCCACCGCGTTGACGACCGGGAGCGAGCCGGGCATGCCCAGGCAGGTGGGGCAGGTCTGCGAGTTGGCGTCGGCACCCAGGGTGGTCGAACACCCGCAGAACATCTTGGTCTTGGTGCCGAGTTCGACGTGCACCTCAAGACCCATCACAGGGTCGTAGGTGGCCAGCGCGTCCTCGTACGACACCAGTTCAGTGACGGTCACGGAAAACTAACCTCTCAGTCCCGCTCAGCCCGCGAGCACGTCGTCGTCGGCGAGACGACGCAGATCGCGGATCAGCAGCGCGACTCCGGTGGCGATGGCGGCGGCGGAGACGACGGCGTCGAGGAGCTGGAGCCTGTCCTGCTCGCCCTTCGCCTTCTTCGCCTGCTTGACGACGCTCACCGCACCGAACAGCGTGGTGCCGATGGACAGATACGTACCGGTCTTGGACTTCTTGAAGCCCTTGGCCTTCGCGAGCTTTCCACTCACAGGGACGGTGCCTCCTCAAGCAGCGGGTGCCCCCAACGGGCGGTGAACGCGGCCTCGACCGCGGCACCGACCTTGTAGAGCCGGTCGTCGGCCATGGCAGGAGCGATGATCTGCAGACCCACCGGCAGCCCGTCCTCGGGGGCCAGGCCGCAGGGCAGCGACATGGCCGCGTTGCCTGCCAGGTTCGTCGGGATCGTGCACAGGTCGGCGAGGTACATCGCCATCGGGTCGTCGGCGCGCTCGCCGATCGGGAAGGCGGTGGTCGGCGTCGTCGGGGAGACGAGCACGTCGACCTGTTCGAAGGCCTTCTCGAAGTCCCGCGTGATCAGCGTGCGGACCTTCTGCGCGGAGCCGTAGTACGCGTCGTAGTAGCCGGAGCTGAGCGCGTACGTGCCGAGCATGACGCGGCGCTTGACCTCGGGGCCGAAGCCGGCCTCGCGGGTCAGGGCCGTGACGTCCTCGGCCGACTTCGTGCCGTCGTCGCCGACCCGCAGGCCGTAGCGCATGGCGTCGAAACGGGCCAGGTTCGAGGAACACTCGGACGGCGCGATCAGGTAGTACGCCGAGAGCGCGAGGTCGAAGGACGGGCAGGAGATCTCCACGATCTCCGCGCCCAGCTCGCGCAGCAGCTCGACGGACTCGTTGAAGCGCTGCATGACGCCGGCCTGGTAGTGCTCGCCGGAGAACTCCTTGACGACGCCGATGCGCATGCCCTTGACGTCGCCGTTGCGGGCCGCCTCGACGACCGGCGGGACCGGCGCGTCGATGGAGGTCGAGTCCAGCTCGTCGTGGCCGGCGATGGCCTCGTGCAGCAGGGCCGCGTCCAGGACCGTACGGGCGCAGGGCCCGCCCTGGTCGAGGGACGAGGAGAACGCCACCATGCCATAGCGGGAGACCGCGCCGTAGGTGGGCTTGACGCCGACCGTGCCGGTGACGGCGGCGGGCTGGCGGATGGAGCCGCCGGTGTCCGTGCCGATGGCGAGCGGGGCCTCGTAGGCGGCGAGGGCGGCGGAGGAGCCGCCGCCGGAGCCGCCGGGGATGCGGGTGAGGTCCCAGGGGTTGCCGGTCGGGCCGTAGGCGCTGTTCTCGGTGGAGGACCCCATGGCGAACTCGTCCATGTTGGTCTTGCCGAGGATGACGACGTCGGCGGCCTTGAGCCGCTTGGTCAGCGTCGCGTCGTACGGCGGGATCCAGCCTTCGAGGATCTTCGAACCGACGGTGGTGGGAATGCCCTCCGTGGTGAAGATGTCCTTCAGGGCGAGCGGGACGCCGGCCAGCGGGCCGAGCTTCTCGCCGCGCGCCTTCTTCTCGTCGACCGCGCGGGCCTGGGCGAGCGCGCCCTCGCGGTCCACGTGCAGGAACGCGTGCACCTTCTCGTCGACGGCCTCGATCCGGGCCAGGTGCGCCTCGGTGACCTCGACGGCCGTGACCTCGCCGGCGGCGATCTTCGCCGCGATCTCGGCGGCGGTGAGCTTGATCAGATCTGCCATGTCGGTCACTCCTCCCCCAGGATCTGCGGCACCTTGAAACGCTGCTGTTCCTGGGCCGGGGCGCCGGACAGCGCCTGCTCGGGCGTCAGCGACGGACGGACCACGTCCGGGCGCATGACATTGGTCAGGGGCAGCGGGTGGGAGGTCGGCGGTACGTCTTGGTCGGCGACCTCGGAGACGCGGGCGACCGCGCCGATGATGTCGTCGAGCTGTCCGGCGAAGTGATCGAGCTCTTCGCCCTTCAGCTCCAAGCGCGCCAGCCGGGCGAGGTGGGCGACCTCCTCGCGCGTGATGCCAGGCATGCAGCGATCCTCAGGGTGAGTGTCTTGGCTTGTTGTCCGGGCCAATCCTATGGCGTAGGCAACGGGGGTTCGAAACGCATTCCCGCAGTCGCGGGCGCGGGCCGGGCGGTACGGCGTGGTGGGCCCCGGATCGCGGGGCGGGACGCCCGGCCGCTCCCGCCCCGCGGGGGCCGCGCGGGCCGGGAGCGGCGGCGGGCCCGGACAGGTGACGCGGCCAGGTGACGCGGACCGGTGACGCGGTCAGGTGACGCGCTGGTCGGCTTCCTCCACCGCGGCGGCCCGCTCGTGCCGCGGCTCGGCGGCCGCCCGCTCCGCCTCACGCTGCCAGCCGCGCTCGCCGCGGGCCCGCAGCCAGGCCGTGGTCTCGTCCGGCGGCATCGCGGCGGCGACCAGCCAGCCCTGTACGGCGTCGCACCCCAGGTCCCGCAGCCGCTCCCAGGTCTCGTCGTCCTCGACGCCCTCGGCGACGACCAGCAGGCCCAGCGAGTGGGCCAGGTCCAGCGTGCAGCGGACGATCTCGGCGTCCTCGTTGTCCACGGCCAGCCGGGCGACGAAGGAGCGGTCGATCTTCAGCTCGCTGACCGGCAGGCGGCGCAGGTGGACGAGGGAGGAGTAGCCGGTGCCGAAGTCGTCGAGGGACATCTTGACGCCGTGCCCGGTCAGCCCGGCCGGTGTGTCGGCGGCCCGCTGCGGGTCCTCCAGCAGGACGTGTTCCGTTATCTCCAACTGGAGGGACCCCGGTGGCACCTGATGGCGGGCCAGCCTGGCCGCCACCGCGCCCGCGAAGCCGGGGGTGTGCACGTCGCGCGGCGAGACGTTGACGGCGACCGGCACCTCCAGGCCGGACGCGCGCCACCTGGCCACCTGGGCGAGCGCGGTCTCCAGGACGTACTCCGTCAGGCGCGGCATCAGCCCGGAGGACTCGGCGATGGCGATGAACTCGTCCGGCGGGACTCTGCCGCGCTCCGGATGGACCCACCGGACCAGTGCCTCCAGCCCGGCCACGTGGCCGTCGAAGCCGACCTTGGGCTGGTAGTGCAGCTCCACGTCGCCGGCGTCCAGCGCGCGACGCAGGTCACCCAACAGGCCGAGCCGGTCCGGGGTGTTGCCGTCGCGCTTGGCCTCGTACACCTCGACGCCGCTGCGGTCCCGCTTGGCCTGGTACATGGCGACGTCGGCGCGCCGCAGCAGCCCCTCGGCGTCCAGCGCGTGATCGGGAAAGACGGCGACCCCCGCGCTGGCTTCGAGCACGAGGGTGAGGCCGTCCAGGTCCAGCGGCGAGCCGAGGGCCGCGACCAGGTTGCGGGCCACCCGCTGGGCGCTGGTCAGGGAATCGGCGGTGGGCAGCAGGACCGCGAACTCGTCGCCGCCGAGCCGGGCGACCTCCGCCCCGCGCGGCAGCGCGTGCCGGAGCCGGTCGGCGATCTGGAGCAGCAGCCGGTCGCCGGCCAGGTGCCCGAGGGTGTCGTTGACCGAGCGGAAGCGGTCGAGGTCTATGAGGACCAGGGCCGAGCGGGCACCGATGCGCTCGGCGTCGTCCAGCGCGGTCCAGGTGCGCTCCAGCAGCCACTGGCGGTTGGGCAGGCCGGTCAGCGGGTCCCGCAGCTGCTCCTCGGCGCGCGCCCGGGCGATCCACAGGGTGGAGTCCAGGGCTATCAGGGGCACGGCGAACATCGGCAGCAGGAACGGCGCGTGCACCGCGGCCACCACGATCAGCGGTGAGATGCCGAGCAGCGCCACGCCGACCAGGGCCTGCCGGGCCAGGGCCGTCCGGGCGATGGTGGGCAGGCCGCCGGTGCGCGGCGCCATCGTGAACCACAGCAGCGCGCGGGTGACGACCAGGTAGGCGAGGGCCGCGACCAGTATGTCGGGCAGCACGGACAGGTCCCAGGCCACGGGCTGCCACGGGTGTTCGATGGTCGGTACGACGTCGAAGGCGGCCAGGCCCAGCGCGGCGGCCCCTATCCCGAGGATGTCCACCGCGCCGTGCAGCAGGGCCTGTCGCCAGCGGTGCCGGCGGGCGGCGCCGACCAGCACCACGACGGCCACGCTCACCAGGACGGCGGGCACCCAGCCGTACAGCAGGAGGACGGCGAGGGCCAGGGCCGCGCCCGAGCCCGTGCCGCCCCACCAGCGGTCGCGGCCGAGCGCGACGAGGTGGCCGACGATGACGCCGGTGAGGATCGCCAGGGCCCAGCCGACGGCGCCCTCGGGGAACAGGGCCCGGCCGGCGCCGAGCGTCCGGATCACGCCTGCGCCGAGCGCGCAGCCCGCCACCAGGACGACGGCCGCGGGCAGCGCGGGCACGGCGAGCCGGCGGAGCCGCGACGCCCGAGCGGCGCTGTCGGTCGGTTTCATTCCGATACCTCTCACAGCCGGCTGTGCCCGCGCCACGGCAGGCGCACACCTCAACAGTAGGCCGCAGAAGGCCGCCGCGGGCAGCGATCGGCAGCGGTTGCCCGAATGCGACCCGGCCATCCGGAACCATCTGCTATGCGCCGATGAGGTGACTTCTCACTCGCCCTCAGGCGGAGTGACAGCTACCGCTCGTGCTTCATCGGGACCCTGCTCCAGCAGCACCGCGAAGCCGTCATCGTCTAGCACAGGCACCTTCAACTGCATGGCCTTGTCGTACTTCGAACCAGGATTGTCTCCCACCACCACGAAACCGGTCTTCTTCGAAACGGAACCGGTCACCTTCGCTCCGAGACGCTGCAGGGCTTCTTTCGCGCCATCTCTGGTGTGTGACTGAAGTGTGCCCGTTACAACGACGGTGACGCCTTCAAGTGGGCGCGGGCCTTCGTCTCCTGAGGATTCCTCCTCCATCCGGACGCCGGCCGCCCGCCACTTGTCCACGATCTCGCGGTGCCAGTCCTCGGCGAACCACTGCTTGAGCGAGGCCGCGATCGTCGCGCCGACGCCCTCGACGGCGGCCAGCTCCTCCTCGCTCGCCTCCATGATCCGGTCCAGCGAACGGAACTCCCGGGCGAGCGCCTGGGCCGCCACCGGGCCGACGTGACGGATCGACAGGCCGGTGAGGACCCGGGCCAGCGGGCGCTCCTTGGCCGCCTGGATGTTCTCCAGCATCGCCAGGGCGTTCTTCTTCGGCTCGCCCTTCTGGTTGGCGAAGAACGTGACGACCTTCTCCTCGCCCGTCTTGGGGTCGCGCTTGGGCAGGCCGCTGTCCGGGTCCAGCACATACGACTTGATGGGCAGCAGCTGCTCGATGGACAGGTCGAAGAGGTCGCCCTCGTCCTTCAGCGGCGGCTCGGCGGGCTCCAGGGGCTGGCTGAGCGCCGTGGCGGCCACATAGCCGAAGTTCTCGATGTCCAGGGACTTGCGGCCGGCCAGGTAGAACAGCCGCTCGCGGATCTGGGCGGGGCAGGAGCGGGCGTTGGGGCACCGGAGGTCGACGTCGCCCTCCTTGGCGGGCTGCAGCGCCGTACCGCACTCGGGGCACTCGGCGGGCATCACGAACTCCCGCTCGCTGCCGTCCCGCAGGTCCACCACCGGGCCGAGGATCTCCGGGATGACGTCGCCCGCCTTGCGCAGCACGACCGTGTCACCGATGTAGACGCCCTTGGCCTTGACCACGTCCTGGTTGTGCAGCGTGGCGAACTCCACCTCGGAGCCGGCCACCGTCACCGGTTCGACCACGGCGTACGGCGTGACGCGGCCGGTGCGGCCGACGCCGACGCGGATGTCCACCAGCTTGGTGTTGACCTCCTCCGGCGGGTACTTCCAGGCGATCGCCCAGCGCGGCGCGCGCGAGGTGGCGCCCAGCCGGCCCTGCAGGGCGATCTCGTCCAGCTTGACCACGGTGCCGTCGATCTCGTGGGCGACGGCCGTGCGCCGGGTCTCCGGGTCGCCGTAGCGCTTGATGAAATCGCGCACGGCCGCCAGGGAGTCGACGACCTCGTTGTGGTCGGAGGTGGGCAGGCCCCACTCGCGCAGCAGGCCGTAGGCGTGCGACTGGCAGTCGATGTCGAAGCCCTCGCGGGCGCCGATGCCGTGCACGACCATGTGCAGCGGGCGGGTGGCCGTGACCTTGGGGTCCTTCTGGCGCAGCGAACCGGCGGCGGCGTTGCGCGGGTTGGCGAACGGCGGCTTGCCGTCGGCCACCAGCCGCTCGTTCAGCTCCAGGAACTTCTCCATCGGGAAGTAGACCTCGCCGCGGACCTCCACCAGCTCCGGGACCCGGTCGCCCTTGAGGCGGTCCGGGATCTCGGTGATGGTGCGGACGTTGGGCGTGATGTCCTCGCCCGTCCGGCCGTCGCCACGGGTCGCGGCGCGGGTCAGCCGGCCGTTCTCGTACGTCAGGTTGACCGCGAGGCCGTCGACCTTCAGCTCGCACAGGAAGTGGTAGCCGGCGCTCTTCGGGTCGCCGCCCAGCTCCGTCGCCAGCCGCTCGGCCCAGGCCGCCAGCTCCTCGTCGTCGAAGGCGTTGTCCAGCGAGAGCATGCGCTCGCGGTGCGCGACCTCCGTGAACTCCGTCTCGTACTGCCCGGCGACCTTCTGGGTGGGGGAGTCCGGGGTGCGCAGCTCCGGGTACTTCTCCTCCAGGGCCTCCAGGGACCGCAGCAGCTTGTCGAACTCCGCGTCGCTGACGACGGGGGCGTCCCTCACGTAATAGCGGAAGCGGTGCTCCTCGATCTGCTCGGCCAGATGGGCGTGCTCGTCCCGCGCCTTCGCGGGCACCGCGTGCCCTGCCGTGTGCTGTTCGCCGGCCACCGTCTCGTCCTCCCGTTGTCCTTGAGTGCCGTCACTCAGGGTTGTCTGCGAGCGATCTCGCCGCCCGGACGCAGTGCGCGAGCGCCGCACGGGCATATGCGGGCGAAGCGCCCGCCAGCCCGCACGACGGGGTGAGCACCACGGACTCCGCGAGAGTCCCCGGCGCCAGCCCCAGCCTGCGCCACAGCGTCCTGACACCCATGACGCTACCGGCAGGGTCTGACAATGGGCCGTCCACGCCCGGCACCACGCCCGCGAGGAGTGTCGTACCGCCCTCGACCGCCTCCCCGATCGCCTCCTCCTCACGCTCGGTGAGCAGTCCGAAGTCGAACGAGATCCCCGCGGCACCGGCGCGCCGCAGCAGGGCGAAGGGGACGTCGGGGGCGCAGGAATGGACGATCACCGGCGCGCCCGCCTCCGCGGCGACGGCGGCCAGGTCGCGCAGCGCGCCCTCCACCACGGCCCGGTCCACCGCGCGGTGTGTGCGGTAGCCGCTCGCGGACTTGATGCGCCCCTGGAGCACGGCGGTCAGCGACGGCTCGTCCAGCTGGAGCACCGGGCGCGCGCCGGGCATCCGCCGCCGTACGTCGGCCAGGTGCGCGCGCAGACCCTCGGCGAGCGACGCCGTCAGGTCCCGGCAGGCGCCGGGGTCGCTGAGGGCGGCCTCGCCGTTGCGCAGCTCCAGCGCGGCGGCCAGGGTCCACGGGCCGACCGCCGAGACCTTCAGCGCGCCCTCGTAGTCCTGGGTGAACTCCTCCAGCGCGTCGAGGTCCTCGCCCATCCAGGAGCGGGCGCGCCGGGTGTCGCGGCCCGGCCGGTCGCTGATCCGCCAGCCGCTCGGCTCCACGTGCGCGTACACCTCGACGAGGAGGCCGGCGGTGCGGCCGATCATGTCGGCGCCGGGGCCCCTGGCGGGCAGCTCCGGCAGGTACGGGAAGGTCTCCAGCGAGCCGGTCACGGTCCTGGCGGCCTCGCGGGCGTCCCCGCCGGGCATCGAGCCGATGCCGGTGGCGGCGGTGCCGGCGAGGCGGGCGGTGGCGTTGTTCTCGGTCACGCTCCGAGGGTATGCGCCCCGCGGCCGCGGGGTTCCGGGCGGCCCCGCCGCGGGCGGACCGCGGACGCGGTCACCGCCCCGGCCGTACCGTCAGGTCGTTGATCTCCGCGTCGCGCGGCAGGTCGAGCGCGGTCAGCATGGTCGTGGCCACCGACTCCGGGTCGATCCACTGGCTCGCGTCGTACTCCCGGCCCTCCTGGCGGAAGACGCTCTCCTGCATCGGGGTGGCGGTGCGGCCCGGGTAGACGGAGGTCACCCGTACGCCGTTGCCGTGTTCCTCGGCCCGCAGCGAGTCGGCCAGCGCCTTCAGACCGTGCTTGCTGGCGGCGTACGCGCCCCACTGCGGGCCCGCGTTCAGGCCGGCGCCCGAGTTGACGAAGATCACGTGCCCCTTGGCGATCCGCAGCTGCGGGAGGAACTGGCGGGTCAGCTCGGCGGGCGACATGAGGTTGGCGGCGAGCGTGCGCTGCCACGCCTTGGGGCCGAGGTCGCCGATGCCGCCCAGTTCGACGACGCCCGCGATGTGCATCAGGGAGTCCAGCCGGTCGGGGAGCGGCTGCTTGCCGAAGGCCCAGTCCAGCTTCTCGGGCACGGCGAGGTCGCCGACCACCGTGCGGGCGCCGGGGAACCGCCCGGCCAGCTCCTTGGCGCGGCCGGCGTCCCGCGCCAGCAGCCAGAGCTCCTCGCCCCGGTCGGCCAGCCGCCGCGCGACCGCCGCTCCGATGCCCGATCCTGCGCCCGTGATCAAGTGCGTACCCATGGGTCCGATCCTAACGAGGGGCGGGGAGGCGGTGCGGGAGCGTCCGCGCGCAGCGGAATCATCGGTTCCGACCGCCGCGCACGTCTCCCGTCTCAGCCCTGGACGCCCGCCTGCTCCTCCAGGTAGGCCAGGGCCCCGGCACCGTCGTCGGCGAAGAAGACCAGCTCCGTGAGCGGCAGCGGCAGGAAGCCCTCGGTTTCCATCCGCTGGAACTGCTCCTTCAGGCCGTCGTAGAAACCGGCGGTGTTCAGGAGCACCACCGGCTTGGTGTGCAGTCCGTGCTTCTTCAGTTCCAGGATCTCGGTGGCCTCGTCCAGCGTGCCGGTGCCGCCGACCATGACGACGACGGCGTCGGCCCGCGCCAGCAGCTCCGCCTTGCGCTCGGCGAGGTCCTTGGTGACCACCATGTCGTCGACCCCGGGGCGCACCTTGTGCGCGAGGAAGTCCACGGAGACGCCGACAAGCCGGCCGCCCGCCTCCTCCACGCCGTCGGCCATGACCTTCATGAGCCCGGTGTCCGAGCCGCCCCACACCAGCGCGTGGCCGCCCTTGCCGATCAGCTCGGCGAACTCCCGGGCGGGAGTGGTGTAGCGGGCGTCGAGGTCGGCGGCGGAGCAGAAGACACAGATGTTCATACCGGTCACTGTACGAGCCGCCACCGGCACCGGGCCCGGCCGCCGGGTGCCCCCGGGGGCGGCCCCGGCCTGCGGATCACCGAACCGCGGTGCCCGCCGGGGCTGCGCCGGCGTTCGGCGCCGGGGCAGCGGCCACCGCCGCCTCGGCGTGGGCCGCCGCCTCGGCCCTGACCATCTGCTCCATCTTGTCGATGCCGACCGCGCCGCCGACCACGACGGCGACGACGATGGCCGCGATCAGCATCACCGTGCCCAGCCACACCATCGTGTCGACGGGCAGCGTGAAAGCGCCGATCACCCGGGCCACGCACTCGCTCAGCAGGGCGGTACCCCACACCGCCGAGTGGCGGCTCTGCACCCGCCGGAACCACGCCGACTCCGCCGTCAGCCGGTCCCACGCCGCGCTCTTGACCGCATCGCCCTTGACGATCCACGGCTTGAGCATCGGCGCCATCAGAGGCCGGCCGATCAGCGCGGACACCAGCACCGCCAGGCCGAAGGTGCTGCTCACGGCGCTGTCCTTGGCCAGCATCAGCCGCTCGTCGCCGGCCACCAGGCTCAGCAGCAGACCGATGACGTTGGTCGCCGTCATCAGCGTGGCCACGGCGTTGAAGCGGCGCTCCCTGGCCAGGCTCCACAGCGAGCGGGCGGCCGGCAGCGCACCGCTCCAGGCCAGCGCGGCGAGGGTGCTCATGCCGAAGACGCCGGTGAGGACGTAGTACGAGGCGATCGGGACGCCCGCGTCCAGGAGCAGCGCCCTGGGGCCCTCCAGGTGCCCGCCGGCCCCGGCCGCCTTGCCGGTGCCGGTCGCGGCTGCCGTGCCGTGCGGGGTCTGGCTGCTCATGGGGGTCCTCCATGTCGCTGTCGTGCCGTCCTTCGTGACGCCTTCAGCTTCGCGTCCGGGCCCCGCACCGCGGCAGTACCGCCTGTACCTGCTTCCCGGTGACATTTGTCAATGCCCTGCCACCCGGCACGGCGCTTGCCTTGGAGCGCCCTCCAGCTTCTAGCGTCTGACGCGTCAGGCACACGACCCGACCACCGAAGGGGAACTCTCCGTGCGTTACACACTGTTCGGCAGGACCGGTCTGCGGGTGAGCGAGCTGAGCCTCGGCGCGATGACCATCGGATCGGACTGGGGCTGGGGCGCCCCGGCGGACACCAGTGCGCGGATCGTCGACGCCTACGAGGACGCGGGCGGCAACTTCGTCGACACGGCCAACAACTACACCGACGGCAGCTCCGAGAAGATCCTCGGCGAGCTCCTCGAAGGCCGCAGGGACCGGTTCGTGCTCGCCAGCAAGTACACCTGCGCGACCCGCAAGGGCGACCCGAACTCGGCGGGCAACCACCGCAAGAGCCTGGTGCGGTCGGTGGAACAGAGTCTCGGCCGGCTGCGCACCGACCACCTCGACGTCCTCTGGGTGCACGCCCGGGACAACTTCACGCCCGTCGAGGAGGTCATGCGGGCGCTGGACGACGTCGTACGGTCGGGGAAGGTCCTCTACGTCGGTGTGTCCGACTGGCCCGCCTGGGAGATCGCGCAGGCGAACACCCTGGCCGAGCTGCGCGGCTGGACCGCGTTCGCCGGGTCGCAGCTGCGCTACAACCTGCTGGAGCGCACCCCGGAGCGCGAACTGCTCCCCCAGGCCCGCGCCTTCGACCTGGCCGTCCTGGCGTGGGCCCCGCTCGCGGCCGGCAAGCTCACCGGGAAGTACCGCCGCGGGGAGACGGGCCGGCTGGACGTCGTCGGCGACGGCGGCCGCGCGGCGGACGACGAGGAGGCGACGATCACGGCGGTGCTGGAGATCGCCGAGCAGGGCGGCTGGAGCCCCGCGCAGGTGGCGCTGGCCTGGCTGCGGCAGCAGCCGGGCAACATCGTCCCGGTCATCGCCGCCACCAAGGAGAGCCAGCTCGCCGACAACCTCGCGAGCGTGGACGTCGAACTGGACGCGGACGCGCTCCGGCGGCTCGACGAGGTGAGCGCCGTGCCGCTGGGCTTCCCGCACGACTTCCTGGCCGAGCCCGCGATCACCGAGAACGTCTACGGCGACCGCTGGACCGCCGTGGAGGAGCGGCGCTCCACCTACCGCAGGTCGGTCCGCGGGGTGCTCTGAGGGACCCGCGCCGCTACACGGCGGCGCGCGCCCGGTCCGTCGTGGCGATCGTCGCCGAGCCCACCACCCGGGTGCCGTCGTACAGGACGACGGCCTGGCCGGGGGCGACGCCGCGGACCGGCTCGGTGAAGGTCACGCGCAGTTCGCCGCCGACCGGCTCGGCGGTGACCTCCGTCTCGCCGCCGTGGGCGCGCAGCTGCGCGGTGTACGTGCCGGGGCCGGACGGCGCGGCGCCGCACCAGCGGGGGCGGACGGCGGTCAGCGCGGTGACGTCCAGGGACTCGGCGGGGCCCACGGTCACCGTGTTGTCGACCGGGGAGATGTCCAGGACGTAGCGGGGCTTGCCGTCCGGGGCCGGGGTGCCGATGCGCAGGCCCTTGCGCTGGCCGATGGTGTAGCCGTACGCGCCCTCGTGGGTGCCCAGCTTCGTGCCGGACTCGTCGACGATGTCGCCCTCGGCCGTGCCCAGCCGCTTGGCCAGGAACGCCTGGGTGTCGCCGTCGGCGATGAAGCAGATGTCGTGGCTGTCCGGCTTCTTGGCGACGAACAGGCCGCGCCGGGCGGCCTCCTCGCGGATCTCCGCCTTGGTGGTGAGGGTGTCGCCGAGCGGGAACATGGCGTGCGCGAGCTGCTTCTCGTCGAGCACTCCGAGGACGTACGACTGGTCCTTGGCCATGTCGGAGGCGCGGTGCAGCTCGCGGCTGCCGTCCGGGTGCTCCACGACCGTCGCGTAGTGGCCGGTGCAGACCGCGTCGAAACCGAGCGCGAGCGCCTTGTCCAGCAGCGCGGCGAACTTGATCTTCTCGTTGCAGCGCAGGCAGGGGTTGGGGGTCCGGCCGGCCTCGTACTCGGCGAAGAAGTCCTCGACGACGTCCTCGCGGAAGCGTTCGGCGAGGTCCCAGACGTAGAACGGGATGCCGATGACGTCGGCGGCGCGGCGCGCGTCGTGCGAGTCCTCGATCGTGCAGCAGCCGCGGGCGCCGGTGCGGAAGGACTTCGGGTTCTCGGAGAGCGCGAGGTGCACGCCGGTCACGTCGTGGCCCGCCTCGGCGGCGCGGGCGGCGGCGACGGCGGAGTCGACACCGCCGGACATGGCGGCGAGCACGCGGAGGCGGCGGGGAGCGTCAGTCGTCATAACCCCTCCAGGGTAGACGGAACCACCGACAGCCCCTCAAGCGTTGTGCAGCGCATGAGAGACGCGGGGGAGGCCGGGCAGGCGGCCGGCGGTGGTTTCAGCAGGCGGGCCCTGCTGCTGGGCGGCGCGGGCACGGTTCTGGCAGGCGGCGCCGCGTACGCGCTGTACGACGAGGTGGCGCGCTGGTGGTGGCGGCTGCCCGGCCGGAAGAAGCCGCGGACGGACGGCGCGGTGGACTTCGCCTCGGCGCGCTGGGTCCCGGCCGCCCCGGCGAACTGGCGGCAGGCCGACCGCCCGGACGACTACGTGATCGACCGGGTCGTCATCCACGTCGTCCAGGGTGGCTACACGGACGCCCTGCGCGTCTTCCAGAGCCCGGCGCACGGCGCCGCCACGCATTACGTGGTGCGCAAGGACGGGGTGGTGGCGCAGACGGTCCGGGAGCTGGACGTGGCGTACCACGCGGGCAACCGCGCGTACAACGAGCGGAGCATCGGCATCGAGCACGAGGGCTTCGTGGACCGCCCGGCGTCCTTCACCCCTGCCATGTACGCATCATCAGCGCGGCTGACCGCCGGGGTCTGCCGGCGGTACGGCTTCCCCGCCGACCGGCAGCACATCGTGGGCCATGTGGAGGTACCGGGCACCGATCACACGGATCCGGGGCCACACTGGAACTGGAGGCTCTACATGGACCTGGTACGTGCCGAGCTGCGCGGACCGTCCCCGGAACCGCGGGCGTGACGCGGGGCCGCCGGGGCGGCCGGGCGCCGCGCGGCGCCCCTCGTGGAACGGACCCGCATGGTGTACGACAAGGCCCCGGCCGCCGGACCCCGCTCCGGCCGCGCCGGTGACGGCACCGCATCCGGCCTCGCCGAGGACCGCACCTTCGGCCGGGTCCTGCTGGACCTGGACGCCGCAGCCGGCCTGCTCACGGTGCGGGGCGAGCGGGTGGCGGCGGCCGAGCTGCGCCGCGCGCCGGGCGCGCCGGCGGCCGAGCACGTGCCGGTGGGCACCCGCGACGGCGCGTACCTGCACCTGTCCGTCGACGGCCGGCCGGCGCACATCACCCCCGCCAAGGGGCGGCCGATCCGGCGCTCGCACCGGGTGTGCGTGATCTACGGCGGCGCCGTGTACCGGCTGCTGCCGGACTCGCCCAACGGGAGCCGGCTGGTGAAGGACGGCCGCCGGATCGCGGACTTCTCCTCGGACGGCGCCGGGCACGTCTGGGCCGACTGGCACCCGGACGTGGCGCCGCCGCTGCCCGAGGACGCGGCGGTCGGGTACGCGCTCGCCGCGGGCTTCGGCACGGGCGCCGAGCCGACGTGGCGGCTGCTCCTCCGCGCGCTGCTGGACACGGTGTGGTGATCCCGGCCCCGGGCCCCGTCAGCTGAGACCCGCGCTGCGCGCCCGTTCCACCACCGGCCCGATCGCCTCGGCCAGCGCCGCCACGTCCGCCTCGGTGGACGTGTGCCCGAGCGAGAACCTGAGCGTGCCGCGGGCCAGGTCCGCGTCCGTGCCCGTGGCGAGCAGGACGTGGCTGGGCTGGGCGACCCCCGCGGTGCAGGCGGAGCCGGTGGAGCAGGCGATGCCCTGGGCGTCCAGGAGGAGCAGGAGGGAGTCGCCCTCGCAGCCGGGGAAGGAGAAGTGCGCGTTGGCGGGGAGCCGCCCCGCCGGGTCCGGGTCACCGCCGAGGACCGCGTCGGGGGCCGCGGCGCGCACCGCCTTGACGAGGTCGTCCCGCAGGGCGCCGATGTCCCTGGCGAACTCCTCGCGGTGCGCGACGGCGTGCCGGGCGGCGGCGGCGAAGGCGGCGATGCCGGGGGTGTCCAGCGTGCCGGAGCGCACCTGCCGCTCCTGGCCGCCGCCGTGCAGCACCGGGACGGGCGCGTACTCGCGTCGCAGGAGGAGCGCGCCGACCCCGTACGGTCCGCCGATCTTGTGCGCGGAGACGGTCATCGCGGCCAGTCCCGAGGCGGCGAAGTCCACCTCCACCTGCCCGAACGCCTGGACCGCGTCGGCGTGCAGCGGAATGCCGAATTCCGCCGCCACCGCGGCCAGTTCGCGGACCGGCATGATCGTGCCGATCTCGTTGTTGGCCCACATCACGGTGGCGAGGGCGACGTCGTCGGGGTCGCGGGCGACCGCCTCGCGGAGCGCGTCGGCGTGCACCCGCCCGTACGCGTCGACGGGCAGCCATTCGACGCGCGCGCCCTCGTGCTCGGCGAGCCATTCCACGGCGTCCAGGACGGCGTGGTGCTCGACGGGGCTGGCGAGGACGCGGGTACGGGCCGGGTCGGCGTCCCGGCGGGCCCAGTACAGGCCCTTGACCGCGAGGTTGTCGGCTTCGGTGCCGCCCGCGGTGAAGACCACTTCACTGGGGCGCGCGCCGAGCGCGGAGGCGAGGGATTCCCGCGCCTCCTCGACGGCACGGCGGGCTCGCCGACCCGCGGCGTGCAACGAGGACGCGTTGCCGGTGACGGTCAGCTGGGCGGTCATCGCCTGCACCGCCTCCGGGAGCATCGGGGTGGTGGCGGCGTGGTCGAGGTAAACCATGGTGCGCACGATTCTACGAGCAGGCGCGGGGGCGCATACCGGGCGCGTAGAGGCTCGCTTCCACGCCCCCACCCGCACCGCGCGCCAGGGACCGCCGCCGTGCGGACTTCCCGTGGAGCCCTCGACGCCACTGTAAGGAGTATCTACGGTTACGGTCATGACACAGTGGTGTGTGGACCGTACGTATCGCAGCTACGGCGCCTCCGAGATGTCCGCGGGGCAGGACGTGTCCCTCTCGCGGCAGGCCGAGGCCTTCATCGGACTGCTCGGCCACTGGGGGCTCACCGACCGGGAACCCGCCGTCGTCGCCCATGACTTCGGCGGCTACGTCGCGCTGCGCGCTCACCTCGTGCACGGCGTGCGCTACCGGCGCCTGGCCCTCCTCGACGCGGTCGCCCTCACCGGCTGGGGCTCCCCCGCGTACCGCCTGTTCGGCAGCCACACCGACGTCTTCACCCAGCTGCCGGCCGGCCTGCACCGGGCGCTGGTGACGGAGTACCTCTCCTCGTCGAGCCACCCGGGGCTGCACCCGGCCGTCCTGGAACGGCTCGTCGAACCGTGGTGCACCGAGGAGGGACAGGCCGCCTTCTACCGGCAGATCGCGCAGAACGGCCTGCACCTCACCGCGGATCTCGACGGGCGGTACGGCGAGGTGACGGCGCCGACGCTGGTGTGCTGGGGAGCCGACGACGTGTGGCTGCCCGTCAAGTGGGGGCACGACCTCGCGGCGGCGATCCCCGACTCCCGGCTGCACCTCTTCGAGGGAGCCGGGCACCTCGTACAGGAGGACGCCCCGGCGGAGCTGGCCGCGGTACTCGGGGCGTTTGCCGCATAGGGCCCTCACGCCCCGCCCGGCTCCAAGGGCAGCCGCAGCCGGGACCGAAAAGCGGACGCGTCGGGCACGTCCACGGTGTCGTACAGGGCGCGCGCCTCGCGCCGGCGCTCCTGGGCGCGCGTCTTCTCGCCCCGCGCCTCCAGCGCGTCCGCCAGCAGGCTCAGCCCGCCGGCCGTCCGCCGGTCGCCACCGGCCTCCGCGAGCAGCCGTACCGCTTCCTCCGCGGCCTGCACGGCGGCCTCCGGACGGCCGGTGGCGAGGTGCGCCTCGGCGGTCCTGTGGTGGGTCAGGCCCACCCAGAGCCGCTGCCCGGCCTCCTCGAAGGCGGGCAGCGCCTCCTGGAGTGCGCGCAGCGCGTCCCCGTGGCGGCCCGCTTCGGCCTGCGCGACGGCGAGGAAGTACAGGCCCTTGCCGAGGCGGCGCCCCTGCCCGGCCGCGCGGTAGATCCGCACGCTCCGCTCGGCCAGCTCCGCGCCCCGCTCCGGGGCGCCGTCGGCGACGTGCAGCCGGGACCGTTCCACCAGCACCGCGGCCTCGCCGAGGGCATCGCCCTGCACCTGGCAGTGGCTCATGGCCAGGGTGAAGTGCTGCCCGGCGTCGGCCCTGCGCAGCGCGACCGCCGCGGTGCCGCGCACCAGCGGGGCGCGGCCGCTGGTCACCGGGTCGCCCGCGTCGAGCCCCAGCCGGTACGCGTGCCGGGCCTCGTCCTCCGCTTCGGCGAACCGGTCGGTCGCCAGGCAGACGCGGGCGCGCGCCAGCCGGGCCCGCGCCTCCGCGCGCTTGTCGCGTCCGGCGACGGCGCGGGCGGTCACGGTCAGCGCGGTCCGCTCGTACCGGTCCGTCAAGCGCCCCGCGCCCAGCAGGGGTTCGAGGAGGAGCAGCGCGTCGGCGCACCGGGCGGCGTACGCGCCCGACGGCAGTTCCACCGTCTGCCGGATGACGGAGAGCGCTCCGGCCCCCTCCGCCGCCCACCAGTCGGAGGCCGCGCCGCGGTCCGCGAGCGGGAGGGCCGTGACGGGGGTCGCGGGAGCGGCGGTCCGGCCGAGCAGCAGGGCGCCGGGCGCGTCGAGGCCGTACGCCCGGTGGGCGGTGAGCAGGTACCAGTCGAGCAGCCGGGACAGCGCGGCGTTGCGGTCCTCGGGCGAGGTGTGCCGGGTCAGGTCCTCGTACGCGAAGGAGGCGAGCGCCTCGCGGTGCCGGTAGCGGCCGGGGGCCGAGGCCTTCAGGAGGCCGGTGTGCACGAGGGTGTCCACATGCGCCTGGACGGCGGCGGGTTCGAGGCCGGTCAGGGCGGCCACGGCGTCGGCCTGCAGGTCGGGACAGTGCGGCAGCGCCGGCATCCGGAAGACGGCGAGCGCCGGCGGGGGGAGGTCGTGGGTGAGGCGCAGCGCGGTGCTGTTGATCATGGCTTCGGCCGCCGCGCGGTCCGCGGCGCCGTCCAGCAGCAGTTCCGCCGCCACCGCGTCGACGGCGGCCTCCGAGCAGCCGCACGCTTCGAGCGCCGCGCGCGCCGCCCCGCGGCGGGCCGCCAAGCGCTCCTCCCCCACCCGCAGCGCGAGGAGTTCCAGCGCGTCGGTGGCGCTCAGGGACTCCAGGTGCAGGGACAGGACGCCGGTCAGGCCGGCCGGCGGCCGTTCGCGGCCGACGACCAGTGCGGCGCCCGTGACGTCCGGGAGCAGGGGCAGTACGGGCACGATGTCGCGCACGTCGTCCAGGACGACGACCAGGCGCAGGTCGCGGACCGCGGCCCGGTAGAACTCCACCCGCTCCTCGCCGGACGCGGGGATCTCCTCGGCCCGGTAGCCGAGTTGGCGCAGCAGCACGCCGGCCAGGTGCGGGACATCGGCTTCCGGATCACCGTCCGCCGGCATGCTCGCGTACAGCCGCCCGTCGGGGAACCGCTCCTGCACGGCGTCGGCCACCTGTGCCGCCAGGCTCGTCTTGCCCACGCCCGCGCCCCCGGAGATGACACCGGCGTTGCGTACCGCGGGCCGCTGCCGGGTGAGGTGCTCGACGAGCTGCCCGGCCTCGGCCGCCCGGCCGCCGCCCGCCCGGTCCTGCCGCGGCCCGTAGCGGCCGGCCCGCAGCAGGCTGCGCAGCCCCGGGGAGACCGGTTCGTCGCGCACCAGGGCGAGGGCGAGCAGTTCGCGGGTGCGCTCGCGGGCCGGGTCCAGGTACAGCAGCCAGGCCAGCGCCTCCTCGGCCGCGGCGTGCCGGCCCAGGCGCAGTTCCGCCTCGGTCCGGTCCTCGACCAGGGTGCGCCGCCGGTCGGCCAGCCGCCGGGACTCCGCGCGCAGGTACGGCCCCGGCAGGCCCGCCAGGGGTTCGCCGCCGCGCCACAGGGCGACGGCCGAGTCCAGCAGCTCGTCGACGCGGGCCCAGTCGCGGACGGCGCGCGCCTCGCGGGCCGCCGCGACCAGGTCCTCGGCCTCGCGCACGTCCACGTCGATCCTGGTCCCGGCCTGCCGGCGCAGCGCGTATCCCCCGTCCTCGCCGATCAGGACGTGCGCGTCGGCGCCGAGGGCCTTGCGCAGCCGGGACGCGTACGTGCGCAGGGCGGCGTGCGCGGTGGGCGGCGGGTCGTCGCCCCACAGGGCTTCTACGAGGTCGGCCTCAGGGACGAGGCGTCCGCCGCGCAGCGCGAGCACGGCGAGCAGCGCGCGCTGCTGCGACGTGCCGGTCGCCAGGTCCTCGCTGCCGCGCAGCATTCGCACCGGGCCGAGCACGGTGACACGCAGGGGCTCGCGCGGCGCCCGCGCGGCCGCGGCGATCCCCTCGGCCGTGGCCCGGTCCCGGGCGAGCGCCTGGAGTTCGCGCAGGCGGGCGCTGGACGGGTCGTGGGCGAGCAGCTCGGCCAGCTCGGCCAGCACCTCGGCGTGGCGGCCCAGCCGCAGGTCCGCCTCGATGCGGTCCTCGACCAGGGTGCGCCGCCACTCGGTCAGCCGGAGCCGCTCCGACTGCGCGTACGGGCCGGGGAGCCCGGCCAGGGGCTCACCGCGCCACAGGGCGAGGGCCGCGCCCAGCAGGGTGCGCGCGCGGGCCCAGTCCCCCGCGTCCCGGGCCGCGCGCGCCGCGCGTTCGTGGCCCTCGGCACGCTCCAGGTCCACGTCGATCTCGGTTCCGGCGTCGCCGCGCAGGGCGTAGCCGACGCGCTCGCGGATCAGGACGTGTTCGTCCTCGCCGAGTGCCTTGCGCAGCCGTGCGACGCTGTGGTCCAGCGACGAGCGGGCGCCGCGCGGCGGGCTGCCGCCCCACAGGGCGCCGAGCAGCTCGGCCTCGGAGGCGACGCCCTCGTGGCGCAGCAGCAGGGCGGCGAGCAGCGCCCGGTCCAGGCGGGCCGGGATCTCTATGCGCTGGTCTCCCCGCCACAGCCGCACCGGCCCGAGCAGGGTGCAGCGCAGCGGTTCGCGCCAGTGGTCGCCGGGCAGCACCGGCGGGGGCGGGACGGCGGCCGGGGCCTCCACCGGGGTCCGTACGGTGGCCTCGGGACGATCCGCGACTCCCGTGCCCGCACCGCTGCCCGCCTCGCCGGTCCCGCCCGCCACACTGCCGCCCAGCCGTTCCAGCACCGGGCTGGCCAGCACCGCGAACGCCTGCGCCGACTCCTGGAGCCGCAGCTCGCCCGTCTCGTCGGCGACCAGGGCCGGGAAGTCGGGCAGCCGCCCCATGTACGGCTCCAGGGCCCGCCCGACCGCCTCGACCACCGCGAGGGACTGCTGGGTGCCGAGGCCGCTGAAGAGCAGTTCGCGCACCCCGGGCCGGAAGTCGTAGACGGGCCGTCCCGGGCCGGCGCCCAGCGGCCGGCCGAACGCGCCGAGGGACCGCGGCCCGCGCACGTCGCTCACGCGTTCCAGCAGCCCGCCGAGGAGGATCTCCGCGACCTGGGTCGGCCCGGCGTCGCTCATCGTGGCGGCCCGCACCAGCTGCATCAGGGGCACCGTGAGCGGGTTGATGGCGGAGAGGCGTACGGCCAGGCGGTACGACTCGGGCGAGAACGCGCCCCGGAAGTGCGCGACCAGTTCCTCGGCCGAACCGGCGGGCCGCGGCGGGTCCTGCTCCGGATCCTCGCCCAGCAGCACCGTGTCGACCAGGTGCGGCACACCGGGCCGGGTGAGCAGCGCGGTCCACTGGCCGAGCCCGCCGGCCGTGAGCGGGACGACGGGCAGCGCGACCGTCCCCGGTTCCTCGGCCTCCGGGTCCGGCTCGCCGGTCAGCGGGTCGAGCACGGTGATCCGGCCCGGGCACGCGAACTCCGCCGGGGCGGTCAGCAGCCGGGGCTGCGCGTCCAGCGCGGTCCCCCGCCACAGCCGCCGCGGCAGCGGGTGCAGCACCGTCACCGGCCCGTACCGGCCCCAGCCGCGCACGGCACGCGCCGCGTCGGGAGTCCGCCAGCCCGCGCTGGTGCCGTCGGTCAGTACGAAGGTCAGGGTGGGCCCGGCGGTCCACGGCAGCCGGCCCAGCACGGCCATCTCCCGGGGGTCGAGGGCGCGCACCCGCACACTGCGGAAGATGCCGCTGCGGTCGAGCAACGCGCGCGTTTCGGCGGCCAGTTGGCTCCACACCTGCATCGAAGGCGCGTCGTCGACCAGCAGGACGGCGGACCAGCGGTGCTCCCGGTCCGGCCGGGAGACCACGTCGAACAGCGCGGTCTCCGCCGCGAGCCGCACGGTGGCCTCCACGTCGGCCACCCGCCGGTGGGGGTGCGGCTGGGACCGGCGCAGCGGGCGCAGCGCGCGGGACAGGTGCTGGGGCCTGGCGAGCGCGCGGCGGCCGGGCGCCCGCGCGGGCCGGGCACGCCGGCTGCGTACGCTGCCGCCCTCGCTGCCCATCGCGTACAGGGACCGCTGGGACGGCAGGGCGCTCGCGGGGCCGGGCGCGCCCGCTGCCCCACCGGCCTCCCGGGCACCGTCCGGCTCGTCCGTACCGTCCGCCTCGCCGGAATCCTCGCCGCTGCCGTCCCCGCTGCCGGCAGCGGGGCGCGCGGCCGCGTCCGGACCGCCGTCCGGCCCGCCGGAGGACGCCTCGTCCCCCTCCCCCGGCGTACCGTCGGAGCCCGCCGCCTGGCGCCGTTCGCCCTCGCGCACCGCGCGCGCGAGCCACAGCACGTCCAGCAGTTCACCCGCGCCGAGGTCGTAACCCTGGCCGGCGAGGATCTGCCGCAGCCGGTCGATCATGGCGACATGGGCTCGTCGAGGCGGTGCATGACGGCGGACAGCAGCTCGTCCTTGGTCAGGTCCGCGCCGGTGATGCGCAGGTGGACGGCGGCCAGCAGCTGGTCGGTGGCGAGCGTCTCGGTCTTGGAGCGCTGGAGGAAGCCGTCGATCAGGTCCTCGGCCTCGGCGAGCGCCTGCGGCCCCAGGTTGTGGGCGACGATCTCGCGCAGCCGTTCGGGCGTCGGGTCGGGCAGGTCGAGGCGGACGCAGCGGCGCAGGAAGGCGGGCGGGAACTCCCGCTCACCGTTGCTGGTCATCACCACGACCGGGAAGTGCTCGCAGGAAACGACGCCGCGGTGCACCCGCACCCGCTCCCGGCTCCCGTCGGTCAGCACGTGCACGTCCTGGTGCTGCTCGGAGAGCCGGGCCAGCTCCGGGATCTCGAACTCGCCCTCCTCCAGGACCACCAGCAGGTCGTTGGGCAGGTCGATGTCGGACTTGTCCAGCTCGTCGACGAGCAGCACCCGGGGGCGGTCGGTGGCGGCCAGCGCCGTGCCCAGCGGGCCCAGGCGCAGGTAGTGGCCGATGTCGGTGGCGGAGGTGCCGCGGTGGTCCTTCAGGCGGCGCGGCGCCGTACGGGCACCCTCGCGCTCGCGGCGCAGCGACGCCTCGCGCAGCCGGCCCACCGCGTCGTACCGGTACAGCGCGTCGCCCAGGGTGGAGCGGCTGTTGACGGACCAGCGCAGCACGTCACCGAGCCCCAGCTCCCCGGCGATGGCGCGGGCCAGCGAGCTCTTGCCGGTGCCCGGGCGGCCGGTGACCAGCAGGGGGCGGTGCAGGTGCAGGGCGGCGTTGACGACGGACACCTCGTTGCGGTCCATCAGGTACGGCGTCGGCGCCTCGGCCCTTCTGCGGGCGGCGGCGAAGTAGCGCCACGGCGGTGCCGCGGGCAGGGGCGCGGGGCCGCGGAACACCCACCAGCCCTCGGGCTCCGGCCCGCCTTCCGGGCCGTGGTCGGGTGTGCTCTGTCGGGCCACGGGTCGTTCTCCTTCGTGCGTGCTCGCTTGCCGCGTCATGGCTGGGTCAGTACCCAAGCGTCGGGGGCCAGTTGCGGAGGCCGGTGGTCGGGCGCGTCGTACATCAGGGAGAGCTGCCGCCCCCGGTGGCTGGTGCACGACACCTCGGCCACCGCCTTGGCCCGTTCCAGCCGTACCGTCTCGGGGAGCTGTGTGTGGTGCCCGCCCTCGACCAGTTCGAGCAGTCCCGCGGCGATGCCCTCGCCGTGGTCCTCGCGGTGCCACAGGACCGTGTGGACGCCGGCCTGGACGCACTGGCGCAGCAGCACCCCGTGGTGGCGCGGCTCGCAGCACACGATCACCGTGCCCACCTCGGGCTGCATCTCCAGCCGGGCGCGGGCGACCTTGCGGTCGGTGCAGCCGTGGTCCAGGACGAGGCTGCGGGCGCCGTCCAGCGCGGCGGTGCGCCGCTTCCACCCGGCGTAGCTCTCGCGGGAGCGCCGGGCGGTGCGGATCACCACCCGGCGGGTGAAGCCCAGTTCGAAGGGCCCGTCCTCGTCGCTGTCGAAGGACTCCCAGCGGTCCACCGGCAGGCCGAGCCAGGCGGCGGGCAGGAAGAACTCCACGAGCGCGGGCTCGGGGTCCTCCCGGATCTCGTTGACCAGGACGCGGTGGATGTCGTCCACGACCTGTTCGCTGGTGACCTCCGCGTCCTGGGCCAGCACGAGCTGGTGCGGCGCTTCGCCGCCGCTCCAGGCCCAGACCTGGTACGTGTAGTGCTGGCCGGTGGCGGTGGGCAGCAGCTCCACCTGGACGCGCGGCACCCGGGACAGGCCCGCGCCGCCCGGCGGCCGGGCGCCGTCCGGCGAGGCGGCCACGGTCACCGCGGCGCCCCGGACCCCGGCCCAGCCGCCCGCGTGCGCGCCGCCCGGGTGCGCCGTGTGGTGGCCGCCGGCGGCCGCCCGCCGCTCCGCCGCCGCGGCCCGCGCCCGTTCCGCGCGGTAGCCCCGCACGTCCGCCGCGTACTGGCGTACGGCGGCCACGTCCACGCCCAGCCACCCGGCGGCCCGCTCGGCCCAGGCCGCCAGGTCCTCGGCCGGGTCCGTGTCCGCCTCGGCCTCGTCGACGCCGATGCGCACCACGCCTTGCAGCAGCGGCGGCATGGGCTGGGAGCCGTGCGCCTCGAAGCCCTCCAGGATGTCCACCGCGTCGGCCAGGCCGGTGACCGCGGGCAGCTCGATGGCGTGCGGCAGGATCACGGTGAGCAGTTCCTGCGGGTCCGTGCGGCCGCAGTGCGCCAGCAGCCCGGCCAGGCCGCGCCGCTGGCCGAGGGTCAGGCATTCACCGGGGCTGACGGCGCGGGCCGCCCTGCGCAGCCGTTCCCACTGGGGCCCGCCGGCCGCGGGAGCGTATTCGCGTACGGCCTGGAGCAGTTCGGGTACGCCGCGCCGGACGCCGACGGCCAGGCCGACCAGCCGGTCGAGGTCGGCGCCGGGGCCCAGGGGCCGCCGCCGCAGCCGGGAGGCGAGCAGTTCCTCGCAGGCGCGCACCGCCTCCGGGCCGGTCAGAACGGCCTCCAGGGCGGCCAGCAGTTGCTGGACGCCGCGCCGGGCGGCGGGCACCACGGGCGGCGGCAGCCCGGGCAGTCCGGCCTCGACCGCCGGGACGCTGATCGCGTACATCGTGGTGGCGGGGGCCGCGCCCGCGGGCCGGGCGCCGGCGGCGGTCTGCAGGTCGGCGACGACGATGCCGACGACGGCCTGCCGTTCGCGGTCCCACAGCGGCCCGCCGCTGAACCCCTCCCTGACCTCGGTGCCGCCCACCACGTCCAGCGCGATCCAGGGCGGCGCCGAGACCCGGGGCACCGCGCGCACGGTCGGCAGCGGATGGCCGCTGGCCCACAGGGCGATGACCTCGTTGCCGTAGGCGTGCTGGAGGAAGGGGGCCGGTTCGGCGCCGGGCGGGGCCGGCGCCGGCAGCCGGAGCACGGCCAGGTCGCCGTGGTAGGGCAGCGCGCCGGGCGGCACGGGGCCGCTGCCTTCGGCCGCCGTCGCGCGCGGCGGGCTCCACAGCGCCGGGTCCACCCGCGCGGCCAGGTCGCGATCGGGCGCGACGTGCGGCAGCCGGACGCGGACCGTGCGCGCCGGGCCGGGCGGCGTCTGGTCGTAACGGGCGCGGCCTAACGCGCTGTTGACGACGTGCGCGCAGGTCAGGATGGCATCGTCGGCGATCAGGACGCCCGCGCCGACCGCCCGTCCGGCGTCCCGCACGGAGACGAAGGAGCGGTACAGCGGCTGATCCACGCCGGACACCACCATGCCGTCCTCAGGTCGTACTGCCGCTGCCGAGGTTCCAGGTGGCGGAGACCTTGAAGCTGGCCTCGCCGTTGCCGGAGAAGACCCCCAGGCTCAGGTCCGAGCCGAGGGTGACCCCGAACTCCACCGTGACCTCGTCGGGCCGGTGGTCGCCGGCGGCGAGCGAGCGGTGGATGCCGCCCAGCACGGTGCCCAGCGGCCGCAGCGCGCCCTCCAGTGTCTCGCCGCCCCGGGTCAGCGCCCGCGCGACCCGGCCGTCCACGCTGACAGGACGCGCGTGGCCGTAGCCGTCCGGCAGCTCCAGTGCGGCGTCGCCGGCGTCCTTGTCGGCGGGCTCGCCCACGGGCAGCGTTGCGCTGCTCCGCCCGTCCGCGTCGACCGGAGCCAAGTGCAGCCAGACGACGGTGCCTTCGTCAGTGCTCAGTGGCATGTCCCCCATGTGATCAGTCTGGCACGTCACGGGGGCTGCCGCTCCCCTTTTGGCACCCGCAATTCACGCCGCGTCAGCCGCCCGCGGCGCGCGGGCCAGTTGCCGCGACTGGGCCACGAGCCGGTCCTCGCTGTCCCAGACCTCCGCGTCCTCCTCCAGGAAGCCGCCCGCCAGGTTGCGGGTGGTCACGGCGACGCGCAGCGGCCCGGGGGCCGGGCGGCAGCGGATGTGGGTGGTCAGCTCGACGGTGGGGACCCAGCCCCTGAGGCCGAGCTCGAAGGCGGTGGGCGGCATGGCGTCGACCGTCAGCAGCAAGGAGAGCGGATCGGCGTCGCGGCCGTCGGCGAGGCCGAACCAGCCGCGCATCTCGCCGTTGCCGGAGGGCGCGCCGACGGCCCAGCCGCACGTCGCCGGGTCCAGCCGGATGGCGAGGCGGCCGGCGATGGCGGTGCTGCCGGGGATGGTGGGCTGCCCTTCGGGCGCGTCGTCCGTACCCAGGCAGTGTTCGTACGGCGGGATGGCCGGCGGCTTGGCGGTGGTGCGGACGTCGTCGCCGAGCGCGTCGAGGTCGCCGTACGCGGCGAGCACCCGCAGCCGCTCGACCTCGCTGCCGTCCTCGGCGAACTGCACGAGGGTGGCGGAGCCGGTGGACATGGTGCGGCCGGTCCGTACGACCTCGGTGCGGATGACGGCGGGCCCCGGGACGGAGGCGGTCACGTAGTGCGCGGTGACCGAGAAGGGGTGCGGGTGCGGGAGGGCGTCGCCCAGGGCCCGGCCCACCAGGGCGAGCAGGTAGCCGCCGTTGACCGCGTTGATGATCGTCCACCCGGCGGAGAGGTCCGCCTCGTAGTGCCCCGCGGCGCGGCGGACGACCGCCGTATCGCGGTCGAATTCGCTGTTACCTATGGTCACCTGTGCCATGCGCGGCACGCTACATGCATTTGTTACTGACCGGTAGACCCTTTTTCCTTCCACCGTCCGCGCCCGGCCGGGGCCGCGACGGGCCTGGTGGGGGCCGGTGGCCTGAGATCATAGGCCCATGCTTCACGTGCTCTACCTGGTCGGCGTCTCCGCCTTCGCCGCGAGCGGCGTGCTGGCCGCGTACCGCGCCAACATGGACCCGTTCGGCGGCCTGGTGCTCGCGTTCGCCGCGGCCACCGCCGGCGGCACCCTGCGCGGCCTGATCCTGGACGACCACCCGCTCTACTGGACCCACGACTGGGTCCTGCTCACGCTGATCATCTGCGTCAGCGTGAGCACCATCGTCTACCTGCGGTACTGGCAGCTGCCCCGCAAGTCGCTGCTGGTCGTCGACGCGGTCGGGCTGGCCGTCGTCACCGTCATCGCCGCCCGCGCCGCCATCGCCGCGGGCGCCACACCGCTGGCGGTGATCATCCTCGCGGTGATGAGCGGCGTGGTGGGCGAGGTCATCCGCGACGTACTGTGCGGCGAGTTCCCGCCGCTGCTGCTGCGCGAGGACGTCTACGCCATCGCGGCGCTCGCCGGCGCCGCCTCCTACCTGGGCCTGCACCACCTCCATGTGCGCGCCGACATCGCCGCCGTGGTCAGCGCCGGGCTGGTCTTCGCGCTCCGGATGGCGGCGGTCTACTTCGGTTTCCACCTGCCGCGTCCGCAGCAGCTCAAACCGCGGGGTTAGCGGGGGTCCTCCTCCGGCACCACGATGAACGCCGTGCCACCGGTCAGGTCGATACGGGAACGGGGCGGCGCGCCGTCGCTCTCGTCGTCCCGCCGCAGCAGCTCCACCCGCCGCTGCTCCAGCTCCGCCGCCTTGTTCCCGTTCACCACCGCCGTGAACTCGTCGAAGGCGATGCTCGACAACGAAGGTCCCGTGCGCCTGCGCAGCCACGGGACCAGGCCCAGCCCCGTGACCCACCGCCATACGCTCTCCACCAGGGCGAACAAGGCCAGCAGACACGCGAAAGCCGGGAACGACATGAGCCAGGCCGTCATGGGCGGCCCCCCGCCGTCCCCACCGCAGTCGCACGTGTCCCGCTGATCGCCATGGGGACCACTGTTCCGGGTCCGCGGCGCGCGGGGATCAGACCGGAGGAGGAGCCGCCTCCCCCATGCGGCGGAGGCGCCGCGCGCGGGACCGGCGAAGTAGTCTCCTGCCCATGAGTGCGTTCTTACCGTTCCTGGTCCTGCCGGTGATCCCCGCGGTGTTCCTGGCGGACCGTGTTCTGCTGGCGATGGAGGCCCGGGGCTGGATCTACTGGCGTAGGACCAAGCGCCTGTCGTCCATCGGTGCCGACCTGGTCCAGGAGGGCTCCCCCGGGGCCCAGGCCGTCAAGCGCGCCATGGAGCAGGAACGCGTGCGCAAGAACGTGAGGCCGGCCCAGGACCCGCCCGTGCGGGTGGACCTGGACGCCGGCACGGTGCGCATACGCCGCACCGGTCGCGGCGGACCAGAACAGACGCCTCCGCTTTGACGGCGGCGCGGCCGCGCAAGCGGTGCGGCCCGGGGCTCGCCCGGACGCGCCGGACGGCACACCAGGCCCCGCGCTACGCCGCCGGCCGCGGCGCCTCCAGTTCCCCGCTCAGCCAGCCGAAGGCCGCCGGGTACATCCGCGTCCAGGTGCCGTAGTTGTGGCCGCCGGTCGGCAGTACCAGCGTCCTGACCCGGGTCTTGGTGCCCTCCGCCGCCTTCTTGAAGCGCTCGATGTTGGCGGGCGGGCTGATCCGGTCCTGTGCCGAGGTGGCCAGGAACAGCCCGACGTCCGCCTTGGCGTGCCGGACCAGCCACTGCGGGCTGTTGCGCTGCCGCAGCGCCGGATCGGTGAGCACGTCCGGGTCGCCGGTCAGCGGGTCGGGGTCGAAGGCCACGCCGGCGCCGAACGTCTTCGGGTACTGCAACGGCAGCTTGGCCGCGCAGTAGCCGCCCGTGGAGAAGCCCAGCAGGCCCCAGTTCTTCGGCCCTGGGGCGGTGCGGAAGTGGTGGCTGACCAGGTCCGTGACGTCATTGGCGAGCCAGGTGGCGGTCTTGTGGTTCGGAACGTCGGTGCAGTCCGTGTCGACGCTGCCCGGGTTGACGACGGGCATGGCGAGGATGAAGGGGTGCGCCGCGCCGCCCTCGACGAGTTGCTGGAGCCTGCCGGGCATGCCGCCCTGTTCGAGCCAGGACTGCGGCGAGCCGGGGACGCCGTGCAGCAGCATCACCACCGGGAACCGGGTCTTGCGGTACGCGGGGTCGTCGTACTGGGGCGGAGTCCAGACCATCACCTGGCCGGAGAGCCGGGACCGCGCGCCGCGGAAATACGTGTCCTTGACGCCGTTCGGGCCGTCGTTGAACTTGGCGCGCCCGACCGGTGGTCCCGGCATCGCGACCGCGTCCTGTTCGGTACCGAGCAGGTCGTCCCAGGAGGCGTAGAGGCCGTAGCTGTTGTTGATGGCGACCGCGACGACGCAGATGGCGGTGAGCTGGCACAGCGCGATCAGCACGACCCGGCCCAGCCATCGCAGGGGGCGCGGCCCGCCCGCGCGTCAGGGCAGCGCCGGCTTGCCGGTCGTGTCGAGCCAGGTGTGGAAGAGGTCGCCGAGCCGCTGTCCGGAGATCTTCTCGGCCAGGGCGACGAACTGCCGGGTGTCCGCGTTGCCGTAGCGGTGCCGCTTCGTCCACGCGGGCAGCAGCTCGAAGAACGCGCGGTCGCCGATCCGCTCGCGCAGCACCTGGAGCGTCATCGCGCCCCGCGTGTAGACGGCCTGCGCGAACATCGTGTCCCGCTGCGGGTCGCCGATCCGCACCTTCCAGAAGCCGGACTCGGCGGGCCGGGCCGCGTACGCCGCGCGGAAGGCCTGGGCCGCGGTCCTGGTGCCCTTGTGCTCGTCCCACAGCCACTGCGCGTACGAGGCGAAACCTTCGTTCAGCCAGATGTGCCGCCAGTCGCGGGGCGTGACGGAGTCGCCGAACCACTGGTGGGCGACCTCGTGGGCGATGGTCGTCTCGTTGCGGACGGCCGAGTAGACCGGCTTGGTCTGGGTCTCCAGGGAGAAGCCCGCCTGCGGCATGTCGTCGACGATCGCGCCGGTCTCCTCGAAGGGGTACGGGCCGAAGATCCGGGAGAAGTAGTCGGTGGTGGCGGCGGTGATGCCGTAGACGTCGACGGTGCCGGTGGGCAGCGTCGGGTCGGTGGCGACGTAGATCGGGACGCCGCCGGGGGTGGTGCCCGTGCGGACGTCGAACTTCCCGATCGTGGCGGTGGCGAGGTAGGTCGCCATGGGCTTGCGCTCGCGCCAGTGGAAGGAGGAGCGGCCGTCCGCGTCGTGGCTGTGGACCAGCCGGCCGTTGGAGACGCCGGTCAGCCCTTCGGGCGCGTCGATGCGGATGTCGTACGTGGCCTTGTCGCCGGGGTGGTCGCTGGAGGGGAACCAGGTGGAGGCGGCGTTGGGTTCGCAGGCGACGAAGACGCCGTCCTCGGTCTTCATCCAGCCGTAGTCCGAGCCGAAGACGATGGGCCCGCCGAGCGGCAGCGGCACGCCTCCGTAGACCACTTCGACGGTGAATCGTTCCCCCTCTTCCAGCGGCCGCTTGGGCGTGACGGTGATCTCGTCGCCGGAGCGGGTGAACTTCGCGCGTCTGCCGTCCACCTCGATCGCGGTGACCTCCAGCTTCTGGAGGTCGAGGTGGAAGGAGCCGAGGTCCTGGGTGGCACGCGCGGTCAGTTCCGTACGGCCGTCGAGGCGGCCGGTGGCGGGCTCGTAGCTGACGCCGAGGTCGTAGTGCAGGGCGTCGAAGCCGCCGTTGCCGAGGTTGGGGAAGTACGGGTCGCCGACGCCCGGGGCGCCCGGTGCGGCGGCGGGGGCGGCGGCGAGGGAGAAGGCGGCGGCCGCCGCCGTCGCGAGGGGGAGCAGCCGGGCGGAGCGACGTGCTGAACGGGAGAGTGCCATGAGCCGTCCCTTCGAACACACGGATGTCGTCCGGTACACAACCGCGCCGACTCTGCACTCTCTTGTCGGATTTCACTCGGCACTTTGCCAACTTGTCATGCTTTGCCGATCAGTTGGCGCCTCCGCCGGTCTGCTGCGCGGCCACGTACAGGATCTTGCGGCAGGCGTCCTCGTCGGCGGAATCGGTCAGCTTGCGGCCCTCGACGCCGTGCGCGGCGACCAGCCGCAGGCCCGCGGCCGCCAGCTCGCGGCGGACCGTGGCGTCGGAGTGGTGGCGGTAGAGGTGGCGGGAGGAGACCCGCCGCCAGGTGTCGTCGCCGGTGCGCGCGAAGTAGTCGTGGGTGACGTCGACGACCGTGTCGGGTTCCACGGGCACGGGCCCGCCCCGCCACACGTCCAACCGCCCGTCCCGGTCCACGACCCTGGTCACCGCGTAGTCGCGCCGGAAGCTGCCCAGCGTGGTCATGTCGAAGACGACGATGCCGCCGTCCGCCAGCTGCCGCCCCAGCCCCGCGAAGGCGGCCGCCAGCTCGGTGCCGTCGGCCAGGTAGCTCAGCGGCTCGCCCATGCACGTGACGACGTCGAAGGAGCCGAGGTCCGGCATGTCCCGCAGGTCGGCGACGACGAACGGGACGCCCGCCGCCTCCGGCTTGGCGCGCGCGACCTCGATCATCGGCGGCGACAGGTCGCAGCCGGTCACCGTGTACCCGAGGCGGTCCCGCAGGGCGAGGGTGCCGCGGCCGGTGCCGCAGCCCGCGTCCAGCAGCCGGGTGCCGCCCGAGCCGTACCGCTCGACAAGTTTGCGGTAGAAGGTGACCCAGCGCAGCAGGTACGGGTCTTCCACGATGGTGTCGTAGTCCGCCGCGACCGCCTCGTAGGCGGTGAGCGCGTGATCAGTGGTCATGCCCGAATCTTTGGTCGGCACCACCGGCCGGTCAAGGGGTGGCAGCGGACGCCGGAGGGCCGGCGCGCGGGTGGTGTTCCCCTCCGCGCACCGGCCCCCGGACCTCACCGCCCCTGGCCGGCCTCCGGGTTCAGCCTTCGCTCCCCTTGGCGTCCGGCGTTCGCGCCGTGGCGCTCTCCGGCGCGTTCTCCGGCGCGTTCTCCGGGTGGTGGCAGGCCACCTTGTGGCCGGTGCGCAGGGACACCAGCGGCGGTTCGGTGGTCGCGCACACCTCGGTCGCCTTCCAGCAGCGGGTGCGGAACCGGCAGCCGGAGGGCGGGTCGATCGGCGAGGGCACGTCGCCCTTGAGCAGGATGCGGTCGCGCTGGGTGCGCCGCTTGGGGTCGGGCACCGGCACGGCGGACAGCAGCGCCTTGGTGTACGGGTGCATCGGCGCCTCGTACAGCGGCTTTCGGTCGGCCAGCTCCACGATCTTGCCGAGGTACATCACCGCGATCCGGTCCGAGACGTGCCGGATGACGGACAGGTCGTGCGCGATGATGACGTAGGTCAGGCCCAGCTCCTCCTGGAGGTCGTCCATGAGGTTGACGACCTGCGCCTGGATGGAGACGTCCAGCGCGGAGACCGGCTCGTCGGCGACGACCAGCTTGGGCCTGAGCGCCAGCGCCCGTGCGATGCCGATGCGCTGCCGCTGCCCGCCGGAGAACTCGTGCGGATAGCGGTTGTAGTGCTCCGGGCTCAGCCCCACCAGCTCCAGCAGCCGCTGCACCTCCTTCTTCACCCCGCCCTCGGGCTCGACGCCCTGGAGGCGGAAGGGGGTGCCGACGATGCCGCCGATGGTGTGCCGCGGGTTCAGTGATCCGTACGGGTCCTGGAAGATCATCTGGACGTCGCGGCGCATCGGCCGCAGCTTGCCCGCCGACAGGTGGGTGATGTCCCGCCCCTCGAACTCGATGCTGCCGCCGGTGGGCTCGTCCAGCCGCGTGATCAGCCGGCCCATCGTCGACTTGCCGCAGCCGGACTCGCCGACCACGCCCAGGGTCTCCCCCTGCCGTACGTCGAAGTCGATGCCGTCGACCGCCTGCACCGCGCCCACCTGCCGCTTGAGCAGGCCCTTGGTGATCGGGAAGTGCCGCACCAGGCCGCGCACCTTCAGCAGCGGCGCGGCGTCGGCGGTGCTCTCGTCCGTCGTGCCGGCGGCGACGCCGGTCTCGTCTGTCTCGGTCACAGCTTCGGCGCAATCTCTTCGGTCCAGATCCGCTCCCGCTCCTCCTGCGCCATGTGGCACGCGGAGAAGTGTCCGCCGCCGCCGGCCTCGCGCAGTTCGGGGCGGACGGTGCGGGTGACGTCGTCCTTGGGGATGTCCGCGTACGGGCAACGGGGGTTGAAGGCACAGCCGGAGGGGATGTTGATCAGGCTGGGCGGCGATCCCTTGACGGGGATCAGGCGCTCGGTCTGCTCCCGGTCGATGCGCGGCATCGACCCCAGAAGGCCCCAGGTGTACGGGTGCCGCGGCTCGTAGAACACCTTCTCCGCCGGGCCGCGCTCCACGCACCGGCCGCCGTACATCACCAGCAGCTGGTCCGCCAGCTCGGCCACCACGCCCAGGTCGTGGGTGATGATGACGACCGCGGAACCGAACTCCTTCTGAAGGTCGCGGATCAGGTCGAGGATCTGCGCCTGCACCGTCACGTCCAGCGCGGTGGTCGGCTCGTCCGCGATCAGCAGCTCGGGGTTGTTGACCAGCGCCATGGCGATCATCGCGCGCTGGCGCATGCCGCCGGAGAACTGGTGCGGGTGGTCGTCCACCCGCTTGTCGGGCTGCGGGATGCCCACCCGGTCCAGCATCTCGACCGCCCGCTTGCGCGCGGTCTTCTTGTCCACGTCGTTGTGGACGCGGTACGCCTCCACGATCTGCTGGCCGACCGTGTAGTACGGGTGCAGCGCGGACAGCGGGTCCTGGAAGATCATCGCCATCTCGCGGCCGCGCAGCCTGCGCACGTCGTCCGGGTCGGCGCCGACCAGCTCCTTGCCGTCCAGCCAGATCTCGCCGGACATGTCCACCTTGCCGCGCTGCTGCCGGGAGGCCCGGTGCAGGCCCATCACGGCGAGCGAGGTGACGGACTTGCCGGACCCCGACTCGCCGACGATGCCGAGGGTGCGGCCCTTCTCCAGGGAGAAGGAGAGGCCGTCCACGGACTTCACGATGCCGTCGTCGGTGGGGAAGTGCACCTTCAGGTCGCGCACTTCGAGGAAGGCGGTGGGTGTTCCCGAGCCGGCCGGCGCCGGTTCGCCGACCGCGGCGCCCGTCGTGGCCGGGTCGGCCGCCGGGGCGGGCCCCGCCGTGGTGGCGTCCGGGGCGCCCGGACCGGTGGTGGAGTCTGGGGAGTCGGTCACGAGAGCCTCACCCGCGGGTCGACGGCGGCGTACAGGACGTCCACCACCAGGTTGCACAGGACGATGAAGAACGCGGCGAGCAAGGTGACGCCGAGGATGTTCGGCAGGTCGTTGGAGTTGATCGCCTCGACGGCGAACGCGCCGACCCCCTTGAGCGAGAAGACCTGTTCGGTGATGAGCGCGCCGCCGAGCAGCAGGCCCACGTCCATGCCGAAGACCGTGATGATCGGCGTGAGCGCGGCGCGCAGGCCGTGGCGCACCACGACCTTGCGCTCGCCCAGGCCCTTGGCGCGCGCGGTCCGGATGTAGTCCTCGCTCAGCGTCTCCAGCATGCCCGCTCTGGTCAGGCGGGCATAGAGGGCGGAGTAGAGGAAGGCCAGGGTGAACCAGGGCAGCACCAGCGTCTGGGCCCACATGAACGGGTCCTCCAGCAGCGGTACGTAGTCGCTCCGCTCGAAGATCGGCCACTGGTAGGTGAACAGGGCCAGCGCCAGCGCGCCGGTGAAGAACATGGGCAGCGAGACGCCGGCCAGGGCGACGCCCATCGCCAGCCGGTCGAAGACCGAACCGGGGCGCAGCGCGGAGAGCACGCCGGTGGCGACGCCGGAGACCAGCCACACCACGGCCGCGCCCGCGGCCAGCGAGATGGTCACCGGGAGCCTGGTCTGGATCTCGGGCCAGACCTCGATGTGGGTCTTGAAGGAGTAGCCGAAGCACGGCACGTTGCATGTGGCGGCGTCGGGGCCGAACTTGTAGTCGACACCGACGAAGATGCCCTTGAGGAAGTCCCAGTACTGTACGAAGACCGGCTTGTCGAAGCCGAGGTTCTTCTTCACCGCGGCGATGTCCGCGGCCGACGGGGCCTTTCCGATGTACTGCCCGGCCAACTGGTCGGCGGTCTGCCCGGCCAGTTTCGGCAGCACGAAGAAGATGCCGAAGGTGACCGCGCTGACGATCAGCAGCAGAATCACCGCGCTGATCAACCTGCGGATGATGTACGAGAACACGGGACTGCGGCGTCGGCGCCGCGGACCGGACCCGGCCGGTCCGCGGACACCAATGCCTTCACCTGCCTTCCGGGGCTGCTACTTCTTGACGCCGATGTTGAGGTAGTCGTACTCACCGCTGTAGGCCGAGGTGGAGACCAGGTTGGTGGCCTTCGGCGAGCGGTACATCAGGACCTTGAAGTAGGTCAGCGGGACGATGACGGCCTGCTCCATCGTCTTCTTGTCGATCTCCGCGTAGATCTTTTCGCGCTGCGCCTTGTCGCTGTTGGCGATGGCGTCGTTCAGCAGCTTGTTGATCGTGGGGTCGTCCAGCTCGGAGAGGTTGGTGTTGCCGGACTTCTGGATCGCCTTGCCGTTGACGACCTGGTTCAGGTAGCCGAAGCCGGCCGGGTAGTCCGAGCCCCACTGCATCATCATCAGGCCGACGTTGTTGCGCTTGGTGAACTCCGGCACGCCCGCGTAGTCCGAGAAGTACTTGCCGCTCGGGTACGTCTGGATCTTGGCGTTGATGCCGATCTTCTTCAGGGAGTTGACCACCGAGGTCGCCGCGTCCACCTCGTCCTGCCGGTCGTTGCGCGCGGTGATCGTGGTGCTCACGTTGCCGGCGCCGCACGCCTGCCGGTGCTTCTTGGCCTCGGTCAGGTCGAGGGCGTCACCGTTGTACTTCTGCGGGTACAGGTCGAACTTCTGGTAGCCGTCGAGGTCGGTCGGCAGGAAGGTGGTGGCGATGTCGCCGCGGACCGGCCCGCCGAGCGCGGTCTGCGCGGCCTTCTTGTCGACCGCGTACTGCACGGCCTTGCGGCACTCCGGCTTGTCGAACGGCGCGACCTTGGTGTTGATCGCCACGTAGGCCAGGCGCTGGCCGAGCGCGTTGTCGGTGTTGCCCTTCTCCTTGCTGTCCGTCAGGAGCTGGGCCTGGGTCTGGGAGTCCACGCCGCGCCCGGCCATGTCGACGAGCGTGTTGCCCGCCTTCAGGTCCTTGTCGATCGTCGACTGGGCGACCTTCATGTTCAGCACGATCTTGTCCGGCAGCTGCTTGCGCAGCGGGTCGGTCGCGGCCGACCAGTGGGGGTTGCGGACGAGGACGACCTTCTTGCCCTCCTCGTAGGACTCGAACTTGTAACTGCCGGACGAGGCGACGTTCTTGGTGTAGTCCGCGCCCTTGTCCCTGGCCCGCGGCACCGGCGCGGTCTGCGGGGCGCTGACCAGGTAGTCGAACTCGGCGAAGGGCTGCTTGAGGTGGAAGACGATGGTCCGGTCGTCCGGCGTCTCGATGGACTTCAGGCCCTCCGGGTTCTTGTCCTTGTACGGGCCCTTGTAGCCGCCCTCGTTGTCCTTGAGGTACGTCTGGAAGTAGTTCGGGCCGAGCGAGAGTACCTCGCGCGAGAAGTTGCTGCGCTCGACGGCGTACTTGACGTCCTTCGAGGTGATCGGCTTGCCGTCGTCGTACTTGAGGCCCGCGCGGAGCTTGTACGTCCAGGTCGTGTTGTTGTCGCTGGACTTGCCCATCGACTCCGCTAGGTCGGGCGCCAGCACGTTGCCCTTGGCGCCGGGGCCCGGCTTGAAGGTGGTGAGCGGGCGCGCGTACAGGCGGCTGAAGTTCCAGATGTAGACGTAGTACGTGTTGCCCGGGTCGAAGGACTCGGGGGCGTCGCTCATCGCGTACGTGAGCGTGCCGCCCTTCTCGTCCGAGGCGTTGACGATGCCCTTGGTGGCGGCGTTCGCCTCCGCGGAGCCACCGCCCTTGCTCTTGCCACTGCAGCCGGACAGCAACAGGGCCGCACTGGTGAGGGCCGCGATCGCCGCGACCGGGACTGGCCTTCGCATAGTGGTCGGTTTCCCCTTCGTTGGTCGGAATCTTGGGTGGGTGCCTGCCGGGCGTACGGGCCGGCGGGCGTCAGCGGCTGCGCGGGTCGAGCGCGTCCCTGAGGCCGTCGCCGAGGAGGTTGAACGCGAGCACGGTGACGAAGATCGCGAGGCCTGGCACGAGCATGTACTGGGGGTCCACCTCGTAGAACTTGACCGCCTGGTTGAGCATGCCGCCCCAGGACGCCTGGGGCGGCTGGATGCCGACGCCCAGGAAGCTCAGCGCCGCCTCGAAGAGGATGTTGGAGGGGATCAGCAGCGTCGAGTAGACGATGATCGGGCCCACCAGGTTGGGCAGCAGCTCCCGGAAGAGGATGAACGGGCCGCGGGCGCCCATGCCGCGCGCGGCGTCCACGAACTCCCGCTCGCGCAGCGACAGCGTCTGGGCCCGCACGATCCGGCCCATGTACGGCCAGTTGAAGAAACCGATCACGAAGATCAGGACCGAGATGTGCAGCGGCAGCCCTTCGAGACCGAAGGCGCCGCCCTGGAGCGAGGCCGAGATGGCGATGGCGAACAGCAGCAGCGGGAAGGCCAGGAAGACGTCCATCAGCCGGCTGATCAGCGCGTCCACCCGGCCCCTGTAGAACCCGGCCACCACGCCGAGCACGGTGCCGATGGCCACCGACAGCAGCGTCGCGCCGAACGCGACGATCAGCGAGACCCAGGAGCCCTCCAGGACCCGCGCGAGCAGGTCCCGGCCGAACTTCGGGTCGACGCCGAGCGGGTGGTCCCAGCTCATGCCGCCGAAGTCGCCCTTGGGCAGGGTGGTGTTGGTGTCGATGAGGTCCTGGTGCGGGATGTTCGGGTCCAGGCCCAGCCAGGACTGGATCGGCCGGGACAGCGCCGCGATCACGATGAGCAGGGTGACAACGACGGCCCCCGCTACCGCGACCTTGTCGCGCCGGAAGCGCAGCCAGGCGATCTGGCCGAGCGAACGCCCCTCGATCTTCTTGCTCTCGACGCCTGCCAGCACCGCTTCCGGCTGCGCCTCGGCAGCCGCCCCGGTGGTCTCGATCGGTGCGGTCACGGTGCCTTGACCCCTCTCGGCCGGCGCCGGCCGGCCCATGCGCGCCGCGGTCTGCGGCCTGGTTCACATCACTGGTGCGAGTGGTGCATCTAGAGCAACTGGAAGAAATCTGGAACAGCTGGAGCAACTGGTGCATGCAGTGCGGGCGTTGCAGGTGCAGGTGTTACAGGTGTTGCCGGTAGTGCAGAAGTCGCGGAACATCACGCGACGACGAGTGGCGCAACTCTCGTACACGGGGCCGGAGCCCTCTGCTGCGGGAGTCTTCATCCGATTCGCGATCACTCACCAGCCCTGACCGGGAATGGATGCGCAACTGTGATGTGGCCCACGGGCTTCCGTTATGCGGACACAAGCCACGAATGAGCGGGGCACACGGCCCGAATCAGGGGTCAACTAACGGGCACGAGCGGCCATTTCGAGCCAGCGGGAAGCCGTGGGGCAGGGAGCGGAGGCAGCCGGCCGGTACCGCGGGGCGGGGTACGGGCGCGGGGGCACGTCAGTACGGGCGCGGGTAGCCGTATCCGTACGACGGCGCGGGGGCGGGCGCGGGCACCGGGCCGGCGGCGTACGCGTCCCGGTCGAAGAAGGGGCGCGCGTTGGCCCGCATCCACATACCGACCGGGTCGTACTCGTCGTTCATCGCGACCGTCGAGACGGGCAGCCCCTCCGGCACCGCGCCGATGGACTGCTGGATCATCAACCGCACCGAGTCCACGGCCGGTTGGCCCGTGTCGTACAGGTCCAGGCCGATCGCCAGGTACGGGGCGCCCAGGGCGGGCTGCACCCAGGCCCGGCGCAGGGAGCGCACGGCGGGCGTGCGGTGCGCGTTCTGCCCCAGCAGGGCGTAGAACTGGGGGATCTCGATGGCCGGTTCGGTGATCCGCAGCGGCCCCGCGGGCAGCCGGTCCAGGCCGCCCGCGATACGCCGCAGGTCCAGCCACGGGATGCCCACACCGCCGCCGGGGGCGTGCGGATTCAGCCACAGCCCCCAGCGGTCGGGGAAGAGGGTGGCCGCGATGTCCCGGCCGTAGACGACTTCGTGCGCACGGTTCCAGCCACTGGCGGCGAGTTCGGGCGCGGAGGTCACGCACGGTGCGTAGCCGAGCCCGTCGACCTCCATGTTGCCGTACTGCGCATCGGGCGAACCGGCCTGGCCGTGCCAGAGCAGCATCCAGACCTGGCCGGCGGCGAGCGCTTGCAGCAACGCCTCGTAGGCGTCGTACCGCCCGGGCGAGACCTGCTGCAGCATCTGCTCGACCTGCCCGGCAGCCGCTCCCTGATGCGCACCCGCGCTCACGTGGTCCGTCCCTTCCTGTCGGCAGGCACGTGGGGTACGCCTGCCGGTTGCACCAACAGCTTAGAGCCTGCGTCCGGGCCCCGGTCGGATCAGCACACGTCGCTTGCGGTCACGGGGAGCGGGCGCCCCCGGCAGGCCGGCGGCGCGGGAGGGGCGCGGGCCGCTACGCGAGGTCGCGGGTATAGAAGGGCCTGACCCGCTCCAGCATCCAGTCGGCGACCGGGTCGCCCTGGGCGAGGTCCAGCATGACGAGCTGGACGGGCCAGGCCGGCGGCGTCCCGCCGAGGGCCCGCCCGAGGGCCGCGGTCACCGCGTCCCGTACGGCCGGGTCGTGCGGCGCGACGGCGGCGGCGTCCACCTGCACGCCGACGAACAGCGCGGGCGCGTCCCCCTCGACGCTCGCCAGCGCGCGGCGCGCGGTGACCACGAAGCCCGCTGCCGAGAACTCCAGGCCGGCCGCGGCCAGGAAGTCCACCGGTTCCTCCTGCCAGTCCGGTTCGAACAGCCGGACCCGGGCGCCGCTCGGCGCCCCCGGCTGGTCCGGGCGGCCGGCCCGGCACAGTTCGGCCACCACGGCGGGCGGCAGCGGGACGCCGACCGTGCCGTCCGGGTTGACCGCCATGCCGATCAGCGGGGGCAGCCCGCGCGCGAACTCGGCGGCCGGCGCGATGGTGAAGGACAGGTTCGGCCCGGCCACCCGCTGGAACTCCTGTTCGGAGCTGAAGACCGGGACGTACGCGGCCGAGTCGATCTCGACGGTGGGCAGGTCCAGGCCGGACCGGCCCATCCCCGCGCTCTCGGGGCCGCCGCCCTTGGGCAGCGGCACCCATATACGGCTGCGCCCCAGCACCTCGACGATGCGGGCGCCCGCCCCGGGGTGCCCCACCGAAGCGGCGAGCACCTCCTCCAGTTCGTTGGCGGGCCACCCCAGCTGCGGAATGCCCTGCTCCGGAAAGTCCATGTCCACCCACCCGCTCACGTACAGGCTCTTACCTGGTCGAAGACCCTAACGCCAGCAGGGAGAAGGAGCCCGGGTGCATCCGGATGACCACCGAACGCACGCGAGCGGTTGCGGACCGTGCACACCGCTCCGAAGGTAGCCCCAGGGTGATCTTGCCCTGCCGTTCCTACAGAAAGGCACACCTCCTGATGGCAACTCACCGGACCGCCACCACCGCCTTCGTCAGCGCGGCCACCGTCGGCGCCCTCGCCCTCGGCGTCGCGGGCTCCGCGGCCGCGGCGGACGAGCCCAAGCCTCCCGTCCGGAACCACAGCGTCATCGTCGACGACCTCGCCCGGCTGGCCGACGCCAACACCGAACTGACCGAGAAGATCGCCGACGACCGCGGCCACTCCGTCCAGGTCAGAGCGGCCCGCACCCGCCTGGACAGCGTCCTCCTGGACGCGCGGCGCCTGGCGGACCTGCTGAACAAGGACTCCGACCGGTCGGTCTCCGCCGACACCGCCGCGCTGGACAGGGCGTCGCGGAACCTGCGGATCAACCTCGACGAGCTGACCGGCGTCCGGGTCCCGGCCCCGGACGAGAACACCGACAACGCCCGGTCGACCAGGGAGCTGACCGACGCGGTCACCAACTCGGTCACGAGCGTCTTCAAGAGCCTCGGCATCGACAAGCTGGTCGGCGACCTGCGCCAGCAGCCGGCGGCCCAGCCCGCCGCGCAGCCCGCCAACCGGCCCGTCGCCCAGCCGGCCGCCCAGCCGGCCGAAACCGACGCCGACGACGAGCCGGCCGCCCAGCCGAAGGCTCCGACCAGCGACCCGCAGCCGCCCGCCGACGCGCCGCGGCAGCAGCCCGCCGACCAGCCGCGGCCCGCCGACCAGCAGTTGCCTGCCGAACAGCCGCAGCAGCCCGCCGCCGACCAGGCCCAGCAGCCCGGAGGCTCGCTGCTCAACTCGGTACTGTCGCTGCCGACGGTGCTCCTCAAGGCCCTGGGTCTTTAGATCGGCCCGGCGTCGAGCGTCCGGAGGAGGCGCAGTTGCGGGAGATATCCCAGAGCTAGGACCGGTACCGACGGGTCGTGCGGGGCTGTTCCGTACGGCCCGTCAGATGTACGCCGCGCCGGGCCCGGCGGTCTCGGCCGCGGCTTCCGGCGGCCGCTGTCCGAAGCCGACCCGCCGCAGCGCGCCCGCCGCCCGCCGGTCCAGCAGGACGGCCGAGCTGAAGCCGGCGGGGAGCCGGGCCGTCTGCGCCCGGGTGATCAGCCGCCGCACCGCGCGCCGGTGCCGGGCGAAGGCGTAACCGGAGACTCCGCGTCCACGCGACCGCTGCCCGGAGAGCGCGACCTCGGGCGGCACGTCCAGCAGCACCAGATGCAGCCCGCGCCCGCCGCGCCGCGCCTCCCGCGCGAGCCAGCGGCGCACCCACGCCAGCGTTCCGCAGTCGTGCACCACCACACTGCGGCCGGAGCGCAGCGCCCGCCGCAGCCCCAGGTAGTGGGCCGCCCTGACCAGCGGCCGGTAGAGCGCGTACGGCAGCCGGCGCAGCCGGCCGCGCTCCCAGCGCTCCCGTACGTCCTGCGAGTCGATGCGGTGCACGACGGCGCCGTGGCCGTCGAGGGCGGGCACCACCCGGAGCATGAGCGTGCTCTTGCCGCTGCCCGGCAGCCCGGAGACCACCACCAGGTCGCCCGCGCAGAAGCGCAGCTCGGTCACGTCGCGGGCGGTGCGCCGGTCTCTGAGGTCGACCACGTCGGCCACCGGGGCGACGCCGGCCGCCGGGGCCGCTTCCGGCACCGGGGCCGCGTCCACCGTTCGTCCGGCCTGCCCGCGGCCGGGGCCCGGCAGCCGCAGGGGCCCGGGGACGGCGCCCGGGGTCGCTTCCGGGACGCAGCCCGGGGGCGCGCCTCCCGGACTCGTCGCGAATGCGGCTTGCCTGTGCACCGTGATCGCCCCTCCCGGTCCGATGGATCCGTCCCCTTACCCGCAGAGTGTCAAGAAAAGGTAATACGGTTCAAGGAATCCGCCCGATCCGTACACACCCCGGACATGGTCGTGACCTCCCCGCGAACACCGGTGCGACCAGGGCTCCTTTATCCGGCGATCCCGTGCGATGATGTGCGCGCCATGTGCCGGGCCGCGCCTCACCGGGTGCGTCCCCGTACGGGTGCCACGCTCAGCCAACTGCATACCGGCCGCTTGAATCCGCGCGGGAGAGTCCCCGGCCGTCACGGCGGGGCGCCGAAGGAGCAAGTCCTCCCTTGAATCTCTCAGGCCCCGATACCGCGCGGGCGAGGCAGATCTGAAAAGCGGGCCGCCGTGGTGTGGCTCCACCCAAGGTGCAAACCGGACCGGTGACGGCTTTCCGGTGAACCTCTCAGGTTCCGATGACAGATGGGGAGACCGTCTTGTCACCCATGCCCGGGAGCCAGAACCATGACCGAAGCCCCCCGCCGGACCGCGCTGGACACGATCCACCGCGCCCTCGGCGCGACCATGACCGACTTCGCCGGCTGGGACATGCCGCTGCGGTACGGCAGCGAGCGTGACGAGCACGTCACCGTCCGCACCCGCGCCGGTCTCTTCGACCTCTCCCACATGGGCGAGATCACCGTCACCGGACCGCGCGCCGCCGACCTGCTGGACTACGCGCTGGTCGGCAACATCGGCGGCGTGGCCGCCGGCCGCGCCCGCTACACCATGATCTGTGACGCCGGGGGCGGCATCCTGGACGACCTGATCGTCTACCGCCTCGGCGAGACGGAGTACCTGGTCGTCGCCAACGCCTCCAACGCGCAGGTCGTGCTGGACGCCCTCACCGAGCGCGCGAGCGGCTTCGACGCCGAGGTCCGCGACGACCGGGACGCGTACGCGCTGCTCGCCGTCCAGGGCCCCGAGTCGCCCGGCATCCTGAAGGGCTTGACCGACGCCGACCTGGACGGCCTGAAGTACTACGCCGGGCTGCCCGGCACCGTCGCGGGCGTGCCGGCGCTGATCGCCCGTACCGGATACACCGGCGAGGACGGCTTCGAGCTGTTCGTCCGCCCGGCGGACGCGCCCGCCCTCTGGGAGGCGCTGACCGAGGCGGGCAAGGGCGCCGGCCTGGTGCCCTGCGGCCTGTCCTGCCGGGACACGCTGCGCCTGGAGGCGGGCATGCCGCTGTACGGGCACGAGCTGACCACGGACACCACCCCGTTCGACGCGGGCCTGGGCCGCGTCGTGAAGTTCGAGAAGACGACGAACGGCGGTGACTTCGTGGGCCGCGCCGCCCTGGAGGCGGCCCGGGACCGCGCCGCGGCCGCCCCGCCCCGCAAGCTGGTGGGGCTGATCGCCGAGGGCCGCCGGGTACCCCGCGCCGGGTACGCGGTCGTCGCCGCCGACGGCTCGGTCGTCGGCGAGGTCACCTCGGGTGCCCCCTCCCCCACTCTCGGCAAGCCCGTCGCGATGGCCTACGTGGACGCCGCGCACGCCGCGCCCGGCACCGCGGGAGTGGCGGTGGACATCCGTGGCACCCGTGAGCCGTACGAGGTCGTGGCGCTGCCGTTCTACAAGCGCCAGAAGTGACGCGTACCTCCGTCCCCGCCGCGCTCCCGTCTCATCTGTCAAGACCCTTGCACCGAGCACGCCACCGCATCCAGGAGAATCAAGACATGAACAACCCCCAGCAGCTGCGCTACAGCAAGGAGCACGAGTGGCTGTCGGCCGCCGAGGAGGGCGTTTCGGTGATCGGCATCACCGAGCACGCCGCCAACGCGCTCGGCGACGTCGTCTTCGTGCAGCTTCCTGAGGTCGGAGCCACGGTCACGGCGGGCGAGACCTGCGGTGAGCTGGAGTCGACCAAGTCCGTCAGCGATCTCTACTCCCCCGTCGACGGCGAGGTCACGGAGATCAACGAGGAGGTCGTCAACGACCCCTCGCTGGTGAACACCGCCCCGTTCGAGGGCGGCTGGCTGTTCAAGGTGAAGGTCAGCGGCGAGCCGGACGACCTGCTCTCGGCCGACGAGTACACCGCCTTCACCGGCTGAGCCCGCCCACCCGCCGCCTGGCGGGGCCCGCGCCCCGCGTACCCCAGGAAGAGTCATGTCCCTTCTGAACAGCTCCCTCCACGAGCTCGACCCCGACGTCGCCGCCGCCGTCGACGCCGAGCTCCACCGTCAGCAGTCCACCCTCGAAATGATCGCGTCGGAGAACTTCGCCCCCGCCGCCGTCATGGAGGCCCAGGGCTCGGTCCTCACCAACAAGTACGCCGAGGGCTACCCGGGCCGCCGCTACTACGGCGGCTGCGAGCACGTCGACGTGGTCGAGCGGATCGCCGTCGACCGCGTCAAGGCGCTCTTCGGCGCCGAGGCCGCGAACGTGCAGCCGCACTCCGGCGCGCAGGCCAACGCCGCCGCGATGTTCGCGCTGCTCAAGCCGGGCGACACGATCATGGGCCTGAACCTCGCGCACGGCGGGCACCTGACCCACGGCATGAAGATCAACTTCTCCGGCAAGCTCTACAACGTGGTGCCCTACCACGTCGACGAGGAGTCCGGCCTGGTCGACATGGGTGAGGTCGAGCGCCTGGCCAAGGAGACCCGCCCGCAGCTGATCGTCGCCGGCTGGTCGGCGTACCCGCGCCAGCTGGACTTCGCGGCGTTCCGCCGGATCGCCGACGAGGTCGGCGCGTACCTGATGGTCGACATGGCGCACTTCGCCGGCCTGGTCGCGGCCGGGCTGCACCCGAACCCGGTGCCGCACGCCCACGTCGTGACCACCACCACACACAAGACCCTCGGCGGTCCGCGCGGCGGTGTGATCCTGTCCACCCAGGAGCTCGCCAAGAAGATCAACTCGGCGGTCTTCCCCGGTCAGCAGGGCGGCCCGCTGGAGCACGTGATCGCGGCGAAGGCGGTGTCCTTCAAGGTCGCGGCGAGCGAGGAGTTCACGGAGCGCCAGCAGCGCACCCTGGACGGCGCGCGCATCCTCGCCGAGCGCCTGACGCAGCCCGACGTCACCGAGGCGGGCGTCTCCGTACTGTCCGGCGGCACCGACGTGCACCTGGTCCTGGTGGACCTGCGCCACAGCGAGCTGGACGGCCAGCAGGCCGAGGACCGCCTCCACGAGGTCGGCATCACGGTCAACCGCAACGCCGTCCCGAACGACCCGCGGCCCCCGATGGTCACCTCGGGCCTGCGGATCGGCACCCCGGCGCTGGCCACCCGCGGCTTCCAGGCGGAGGACTTCCGCGAGGTCGCCGACATCATCGCCGAGGCGCTGAAGCCGTCCTACGACGCCGCCGCGCTCAAGGCCCGGGTGACCGCCCTGGCCGGCAAGCACCCGCTGTACCCCTCGCTGTGACCCGCGCCACCCGGCCGCCGGGGGCGCGCCCCGCCGCCGCGGCCGTGTGACGCGTTTCACGAAGTACGCCCCGAAAGGCGCCGCCGGCGCGGTGTCCGAGGGGTGAACAGGCCGTGGGGGCCGGGGGGGGGGGCCCCCGGGCGCGCCGGGGTAGGGGGCGGGTGGGGGGGGTTGTGCCCCAGCAGCGGCGGGCCCGCCCCCCCCCGCCCGGGCGCCCGCCCCCCCCCCCCC
>NZ_JBIRJY010000008.1:7809-47395 GCF_044329785.1 Streptomyces sp. NPDC017529 | reverse complement strand
CCGGGGGGGGGGTCTCTCTTTCCCCCCCCGCCCCCCCCCGCGGGGCGGGGGGGGGGGGGGGGGGGGCTCCACCGGGGGGGGCCGGGGGGGCGGCCCCCCCCGCCCCCACGGCTTTTCCGTCTGCCTTACGGTGATTTTCCGCCCCATAGGCTGAGAACGGCCCCTCAACGTCGCGGGGCCCTTCGCACCACAGCAGGACGGAACACGCACGGCATGGACATGAGCGCGGGCAACCGCAAGGGGATCGGTCTCTTCGCCCTGATCATGATCGGCATCGGCTCGATCTTCGGCTCCGGATGGCTCTTCGGTGCCGGTGCCGCCGCCCAGGTGGCGGGGCCCGCCGCACTGGTCGCCTGGGTCATCGGCGCCGTCTTCATCGGCATGATCGCGATGTCCTACGCGGAGGTCGGCTCGGCCTATCCCATCCCCGGCGGCATGGCCCGCTACGGCCACCTCTCGCACGGCCCCGTCCTCGGCTTCCTCACCGGCTGGGCGGTGTGGATCGCGGTCGCCTCGCTGATCCCGATCGAGTCCATCGCCGCCACCCAGTACATGTCGTCCTGGAGCTTCGGCTGGGCCCAGGGGCTGGTCGACCCGGCCACCCACCACCTGACCACGGCCGGCATGGGCGTGGCGCTGCTGCTGACCTTCGCGCTCTGGCTGACCTGCTACTGGTCGGTCCAGCTGCTGGCCCGCGCCAACACGGTCCTGACGCTGGTCAAGTTCGCGATCCCGGTGCTGGCCGTGGCCGCGCTGGCCGCCTCCGGCTTCCACACCTCGAACTTCACCGCCCAGGGCGGCTTCGCCCCGTACGGCTGGCCCGCCGTGCTGACCGCCGTGACCACCTGCGGCGTGGTCTTCGCCTTCAACGGCTTCCAGGCCGTGGTCAACCTCGGCGGCGCGGCCAAGAACCCCGGCAGGGCCATTCCGATCGCGCTGGTCGGCGCGCTCTCGCTGGGCCTGGTGATCTACCTCGCGCTGCAGGCCGCGTACCTCGGCGCGGTACCGCCCGAGCAGCTCGCCCGGGCCGGCGGCTGGCAGGGTGTGAACTTCAACTCGCCCTTCGCCGACCTGGCCAAGGTCCTGATGCTGCACTGGGTCGTCACGATGCTCCAGTTCGGCGCCTTCATCTCGCCGGCCGGCTCCAACATCGCCAACGTCGCGTCCGCCGCGTACATGGTCCAGAACCTCGCCGAGACCGGTTTCTTCCCCAAGAAGCTGGCCGCCGTGCACCCCCGGTACGGGACCGCCCGCCCCGCGATGTGGCTCAACCTCGGCTTCTCGGTCCTGCTGCTGGTGACCGTCGGCCACAGCTGGAACGCGCTGGCCAGCGTGATCTCCGCCGCCATGGTCATCTCGTACCTCATCGGCCCGATCGCGGTCGGCGTCTTCCGGCAGACCAAGCCGGACCTGCCGCGCCCGTTCCGGCTGCCCGCCGCGAAGGTCCTCTGCCCGCTCACCTTCGCCTTCGCGGCCTGCGCGCTGTACTGGTCGAAGTGGCCGGACACCGGCAAGGTCGCGCTGCTGACGCTGATCGCGGCGCCGGTCGCCGCGGTGGTGCTGCGGTGCCGCGGCGAGCGGAATCTGCGCAGGCACTTCGCGCCCGCCTGGTGGCTGGTCGGCTTCCTGGTGTGGATGTCCGTGCTGTCCGCGCTCGGCAGCCCCGACTTCGGCGGCCACGGCGTCGTCCCCGGCGGCCTGGACATCGCCCTCGTCGCACTCTCCGCCGTCGCCTTCTACTACTGGGCAGTACGCGCCGGGGTCCTCGCCCACCGGGCGGGCCTGCCCGGGCCCGACCCGGTACTCGACGGCGGGACCGCCCCCACTGCGTCTTCCGTAGTTGTCCCGGAGGACAGCCGTCCGATGGCCTCCGTCTGAAAGTCTGTCCGCCGTCCGGGTTAGGCTCGACAGTCGGCGCAGAAACGTACCTTCTGTTTCGTCCGCCCCTTTGCTCCACCGTCCACCACGAGCAGACAAGGGAGTCCGCCACCGTGGCCATCTCCGTCTTCGACCTCTTCTCCATCGGCATCGGCCCGTCCAGCTCCCACACGGTCGGACCGATGCGCGCCGCCCGCATGTTCGTCGGGCGCCTCAAGAAGGACGGCCTGCTCGCGCAGACGACGGCGGTACGGGCCGAACTCTTCGGCTCGCTCGGCGCCACCGGCCACGGCCACGGCACCCCCAAGGCCGTCCTGCTCGGCCTGGAAGGCCACTCCCCTCGCACCGTCGACGTCGAGACGGCCGACGACGAGGTCGAGCGGATCCGCAAGAGCGGCCGGCTGCGGCTGCTCGGCGCGGAGATAGGCACCGACCACGAGATCGACTTCGACGAGTCGACCGAGCTGATCCTGCACCGCCGCCGCTCCCTGCCGTACCACGCCAACGGCATGACCCTCTTCGCCTACGACGCGGCCGGCGCCCCGCTCCTGGAGAAGACCTACTACTCCGTCGGCGGCGGCTTCGTCGTCGACGAGGACGCGGTCGGCGAGGACCGGATCAAGCTGGACGACACCGTCCTGAAGTACCCCTTCCGCACCGGCGACGAGCTGCTGCGCCTCTCCCGCGAGACCGGCCTGTCCATCTCCTCCCTCATGCTGGAGAACGAGAAGGCGTGGCGCACCGAGGAGGAGATCCGCGCCGGGCTGCTGGAGATCTGGGAGGTCATGCGGTCGTGCGTGTCCCGCGGCATGTCCCGCGAGGGCATCCTGCCGGGCGGCCTGAAGGTCCGCAGGCGCGCGGCCAACGGCGCCCGCGCCCTGCGCGCCGAGGGCAGCCCCGAGGCGCACGCGATGGAGTGGACCACCCTCTACGCGATGGCCGTCAACGAGGAGAACGCGGCCGGCGGCCGGGTCGTCACCGCCCCCACCAACGGCGCGGCCGGCATCATCCCCGCCGTCCTGCACTACTACATCAACTTCGTGCCCGGCGCGGACGAGGACGGCGTGGTCCGCTTCCTGCTGGCCGCCTCCGCCATCGGCATGCTCTTCAAGGAGAACGCCTCCATCTCCGGTGCCGAGGTCGGCTGCCAGGGCGAGGTCGGCTCGGCGTGCTCCATGGCGGCCGGCGGCCTGGCCGAGGTCCTCGGCGGCACCCCCGAGCAGGTCGAGAACGCCGCCGAGATCGGCATGGAGCACAACCTCGGCCTGACCTGCGACCCGGTCGGCGGCCTCGTCCAGATCCCGTGCATCGAACGCAACGGCATGGCCGCCGTCAAGGCCGTCACCGCCGCCCGCATGTCCCTGCGCGGCGACGGCCGCCACCACGTCTCCCTCGACAAGGTCATCAAGACCATGAAGGACACCGGCGCCGACATGAGCGTCAAGTACAAGGAGACGGCGCGGGGCGGGCTGGCGGTCAACATCATCGAGTGCTGACGGGCGGGGCCGGCCGAAGACCGGGACGGGCCTCCGCCCTGCCCCGGGGCCGGCACGCTGCGAGCCGGTCCCGGCACGCCGTGAGCCGGGCCCGGCCGCTCAGGCGCAGACCTTCCCGACCTCCCGCAGGAACGCGGTCCAGCCGGATATGCGCCGCCGGCCGCGCCCGGCTCCCTCCAGACTGATCCGCAGAGTCGTCCGCAGCGGCCGGGGCGACCGCATGATCGCCTCGTTCCGCCGGGCCAGCCGCGTCAGCTCCTCCTCGGTCGGCATCCGGTCGCTCTTGGTTCCGTTGCACTTCTCGTGGGCGACGGCGAGGTTCCACAGCGCGTCCAGGTCCGGCCCGCGCCAGCCGCCGACACTCTCGAAGCGCCGCATGAGCGCGAACGGGAAGACGTGGTCGACAGCGATCCGGTCGGCGGGCCCGACCGGCTCGTCGCATATGTGGCAGCGCCCGTGCTGGAACCCGGCCACGGCCGCGGCGACACCGGTGACCGGACGGCGCCGGCGCCGGTCCGTCAGGTGCAGTGTCTCCCGGTCGACGCGGACGCCCTCCTCTATCAGGGTGCGGCCTGTCCCGGTCGCGAAGGAGCTCTCCACGATGCTCCACCGGGCGTCCAGCTCGGCACGGAGCCCGTCGACCCCGTACGACCCGGCCACCCGGCCGAGAGCGGAACTGAGCAGCACCGTCCGGTTGCGCGGGCTGCCGGCCAGTTCGTAGAAGCGGTGGGGCACCTCGGCACCGCCGTGGTGGTGGAACTTGCGCATGACCATCAGCTGCATCGACCGTTCCGCGGCGTCCAGCAGCCGCTCGGTGGGGCGGCCGAGACGGCGGGACTCCGCGCTCTCGCGCGCCGCGACGGTCAGGAAGTCCGTCTCGCGCGCGGCCGTGCCCTCCGGCGCCTGGGGGGCCTGGGCGGCGCGTTCGAGAAGAGTCATCGCATACGGGGCGGCGAGGTCGCGCAGCGGGATTTCCGTGTGGCCCTGGGCCGCGTGGTGCAGCAGGGCGTTGCCGAGGGCGAACTTGTACGTGCGGGAGTTGCGGCCCATGAGGATCGCCAACCGCCAGGACGCGCGGGCCGACGGGTCGGCGGCGTAGAAGTCGTCGTGGGTCACGTCCGCTCCTTCTCGAAGGCGAGGTGGCTCCAGTGGATGTCGGCGCGGCCGAGTGCGTCCGTGCCGGTGCTCTCCTGGAGCGGGCTCAGGCCGTGCCGGGTGGCGAGGGCGGTTGTTTCGGGGGCCGGGATGTCGTACATCCGCCGGTCGGCGGGTGGCGGGCCGTGCCGTAGGGAGAGGAGCAGTCGGCCGCCCGGGGCGAGGAGGGTGTGCAGGCGCCGCATGGCCACCGGGCGGGCCGGGGCTTCCAGGTGCATCCACACGGCGGAGAGCAGGATCAGGTCGAAGCTCCCCTCCCGGTCCTCGATGCCGGGCAGGGCGGGCAGGGAGTCCGCGTGCCAGCGGATCGCCGGGGTGGGGTGCAGCCGTCTGCCGACGGCGCGCAGCTCGGCGACGGGCTCGACGGCCAGGACGTCGTGGCCGAGGGCGGCCAGCGCGGCGGCGTCCCGGCCGGTACCCGCGCCGATGTCGGCGACGCGCGCCGGGGCCGCGGGCAGCAGGGGCAGGAAGTCGCGGTGCACGGTCTCGAACCGGACGCTCTCATACCGCTCGGCCAGTGCTTCCGCCGCTCGCGCGTAGTACGGCTGGACGCCCGGCGCGGCCCCGGCCGCCGGGCGTCGCGCGTCACCCGCCCGGCCGCCCGCTCCCCTGCCCGTTCTCGTCATACCCGCACACTACGACCCGCCACTGACAACGCCGCCCGGCCCGCTCACGCCCCCCGCTCACTTGCCTATTTCCCAGGCGAACGGGGGCAGTTCGCGGGCCCGGAGGTAGACCTCCAGGGCGCTGGACGCCGGGACGAACGGGTGGACGCGGGCGCCTTCGAGGCCGGCCAGCAGCCGGGCGCAGTGGTGGACGCAGCCCGCGACCTCCTGCCCGTGCCGGTAGACGATCGTCGCCGCCTCGCGCGGCCCTTCGCACGGGGTCGGATCCTTGGCGGGCGCCGCGGGACAGCGTGACTGTGTGCCGCCGTGCTGGTGTTCCATGACGAGCCTCCCCCTGGCGGGCGGTGCGTACGGTGCCGGTGGCGGCGGTGCCGACCACCGTCACCCAGGGGGGTGTTGCTCGCCTCCGTGCCGGTACATGCGCGCCTTGGCGAACATCTGGGCCGGTGATGAATCGTTTACGGGCCAAGTAGTGACGTGGGGTTCTCCCGGTGCGGCAGTGCCGGGTGGTGGCGTACGGGGCCGGCGCACGGGCCTGGCCGAAGCGTGGTGGTTCCCTGGCCGACCGTGCTCCTTCACCGGCCGGGACCCGTAACCCCTCCCCGGTATCCGAGGGCTCCGATGCCTACACATGGCTACCGTTCCGGGCAGCCGGTCACAAGTGATCGGAGAACGCCACAGACGACCGATCGCGCATCAATAGGGCCGTGATCAGCGGAAGTTCGCCGCCGACCCCTGGCGGAAGATGCCGTGGACATGTTGAACTGCTGATAACACCAGGTGACGCATCGTAATCGATCGTTTTCGGTCGACAGGAGGCCGCTCATGCTGCATGGCGTCGACGTCAGCTCCCACAACCCGTCGTATTCGGCAACCGGTCTGGACTTCGTGATCATCAAGGCGACGGAGGGCCGCTCGTACATCAACCCGCATCAGAACGCGCAGGCGGCCAAGGCCCGCAATGCGGGCTGCGTGGTGGGCTTCTACCACTTCCTGTGGCCGGGCAACATCGCGGCGCAGGCGAAGTACTTCGTCGACAAGTGCGCGTCCGTGGAGGGCGACCTGCTGGCGGCGGACTGGGAGCGCACCGGCGGCGGCACGTACGCGAGCAACGCCCAGAAGGACGAGTTCCTGAAGGAGGTCAAGCGGCTGCGGCCCACGCACCGCGTGATCCTCTACTGCAACCGCGACTTCTGGCTCAACCACGACACCACCTCCTACGCCGCCGACGGCCTGTGGATCGCCGACTACGTGTCCGCGGGGAAACCGCGCATCAAGGCCGACTGGCTCTTCCACCAGTACACGAGCCGGCCGCTGGACAAGGACGTGGCCGACTTCCCGGACAGGGCCGCCCTGAAGAACTGGGCGGCTCCGGCATAGAGTCTGTAGGTGTCCGCACCAGCACCGCGCAGGCACTGCGCAGCGCGCTGGCCCCTCGTGTGAAGGAGCAGCCGTGAACGACCCGGCGTCCACGTCCCAGCAGCAGGAGATCGCCCGGGATCTCCAGGTGTCCGCGTCGTTCGACGCCCAGGCCGAGATCGAGCGCCGGGTGGCCTTCCTTGCGGAGCGGCTGACGTCCACCGGCCTGCGCGCGCTGGTCCTGGGCATCAGCGGCGGCGTGGACTCCACCACCGCCGGCCGGCTGTGCCAGCTGGCGGTGGAGCGGGTCCGCGCGGCCGGGCACGACGCGACGTTCCACGCGATGCGGCTGCCGTACGGCGTCCAGGCCGACGAGCACGACGCGCAGCTGGCGCTGGACTTCATCAAGCCCGACCGGCTGCTGACCGTCGACATCCGCCCGGCGAGCGACGCGATGCTCCAGGCGGCGCTGGCCGGCGGGATCACCTTCCGGGACGACCGGCACCAGGACTTCGTCCAGGGCAACATCAAGGCCCGGCAGCGCATGATCGCGCAGTACGCGGTCGCGGGCGCCCAGGACGGCCTGGTCGTCGGCACCGACCACGCCGCCGAGGCGGTCTCCGGCTTCTTCACCAAGTTCGGCGACGGCGCGGCGGACGTGGTCCCGCTCACCGGTCTGACCAAGCGCCGGGTGCGGGCCGTGGCCGAGGCGCTGGGTGCCCCGGCCGAGCTGGTCAAGAAGGTGCCGACCGCCGACCTGGAGACGCTGGACCCGGGCAAGCCGGACGAGGACGCCCTCGGCGTCACGTACGACGAGATCGACGACTTCCTCGAAGGCAAGCCGGTCGGCGAGCAGGCGTACGAGTCGATCGTGCGCCGCTACCACGCCACGGCCCACAAGCGCGAGCTGCCGATCGCTCCCTGAGCGGCACCGGGCCGCTCCCGGGCCCCGTCCCCTTGCCCGTCATGCTCCGGCAAGGGGACGGTCACCGAAGATGTGCGCGATCGTGGCCGGCGGCGGGCATGCATGGGGTCATGCGAAGCCGTGAAATGCGATCGGAAGATCAACTGTCAGTGGGGGCCTCTACGCTCCGGAGCATGGGTTACGCAGACCTGCGCGAACTCCAGACCGCGCTGACGACCGCATCCGACATCGCCTCCTCCCTCCAGGCGGCGCCCACCCGGCGGGACGCCGACCAGCTCGTCGACGTCCTGCGGCAGGCGCTGACCGCCGCCAGCTCGCTGAGCACCGCGACCGGGCCGACCGGCTGCGCCATACATCCCCACGGCGCCGTCGATCCGCTGTACGGCGACCCCGAGGACCCGCTGCCTGCGGGGTACGGCAAGTGCCTGCTGTGCAACGACCGCCGCCGCCGTGCGGACGCCGGCCCCCACCAGCCGTATCACCGGGACCGGGGAGGGCACCTCCGGCGCAGCGCGTAGCATCCGCCCATGCGACCGGCCAAGTACAGCGACGAAGACCTGGAACAGCACTCCCTGCGGCGCCGGGTGCCCGACGACGGGCAGCGCTCCGGATTCGAGCACGACGTGGACCGGATCCTGTATTCCACCCAGTGGCGGGCGCTGGCCGGCAAGAGCCAGGTGGTGGCCAGCGCCGAGCTGGGCGCGTACCACACCCGGCTGACGCACTCGATGAAGGTGGCGCAGCTCGGACGGCGGATGGCCGAGCGGCTGGAGCGCCGGTACGGCGGCCCGAACCCGGCCCTCGTCGAGGCGGCCTGCATGGCGCACGACATCGGCCACCCGCCGTTCGGGCACGCCGGCGAGCTGGCGCTGCGCACGACCATGGACGAGCTGCGCTGCGCCGACGGTGTGCTGGACAGCTTCGAGGGCAACGCCCAGACGCTGCGGGTGCTCACCTTCCTCGCCGCGCACAAGTACCCGGGCCACCGCGGCCTGCACCTGACCCGGGCCTGCCTGGACGCGTCGACGAAGTACCCGTGGGAGCGGGCGCCCGTCGACCAGAGCCCGGCGCGCCATGTGAAGTGGGGCGTGTACGTCGCCGACCGGGAGGCGTTCGCCTGGGTCAGGGCGGGCCGTACGGACACCGCCGTACCGGTCGAGGAGCAGGTCATGGACTGGGCCGACGACGTCACCTACGCCTGCCACGACGTGGAGGACTTCTACCGCACCGGCCTGATCCCGCTGGCCGCGCTCTTCCCGCCGGCCGGCGCGGCGGGCGGCGACACCGAGCGGGAGACCCGGCGCTTCCTGGACTACGTACAGGCCAAGCGGGCGCGCGCGGGCCAGGCGTTCGACCGGGACGCGGCGCGGCTGCTGATGGCGGACATCGGCAAGCGGCTGGCCGTGCACGCGCCGTACAGCGGCGGCCACGAGGACGCGGTCGCGGTCAACCGCCGCACCGCCGACCTGATCGCGTACCTCACCCGGGGCATCGAGCTGGAGGTCGGCGGCCCGGATGCGATCCGCTACGGGGCCCGCCTGGTGATCCCGGACGAGCGGCGCGCCGCCTGTGACCTGCTCAAGGAGCTGGTGTGGTGCTACGTCATCGACCGGCCGGCGCTGGCCACGCAGCAGCACGGCAAGCGCCGCATCGTCGGCGAGCTGCTGCGCTGGACCCACGACGCACCGGAACTGCTGCCCGCCGACCGGGCCGAGGAGCTGTCCCTGCACGGCGACCGGCTGCGGGCCGCGGCGGACCACGTCGCCTCCCTCACGGAGGACCAGGCGGTGGCCCTGCACCGGCGGCTGTCCGGTACGGGACTGGGGTCGGTCAGCGACAACGTGTGGCTGTGAACCGCGGCGGCCCCAGGCCCGGTGTACCTGCCTCGAAGCGGCCGGTACGCCGGAGCCCGGGGGCCGGGTGCCTCAGTCCTGCCGCCGCTTCTCCGGACGCAGCGCGATACGTCCCAGAACCGCCGCGACGATGAGCGCGACCACCGCGACCAGCACGAAGTCCGGTACGGCGTTCCCTATCCGCGTGGCCCACTCCTCGACGCGGGCCTCAGAGTCCGCGTCCAGGATTCCGGGCAGCGCGCTGGTCCCGTTGAACGTCAGGAACAGCACGCCGATGCCGATGAAGAACAGGCCGGACAGCAGCGAGGTGGTGTGCAGCCGGAGTTTTCCGACGGTGAATTCCCGGCCGCGCAGCCAGCCCCGGCTGCCCAGCGAGAACCGGTCCCAGAGCAGCGCGAGCACGAACAGGGGCAGGGCCATGCCCAGCGCGTACACGGCGAGCATCGAGGCCCCGTAGACCGGGGAGCCGCTGACCGCCGTCACGGTCAGCACCGCGCCCAGGATCGGCCCGGCGCAGAAGCCCGCGAGGCCGTAGACGCAGCCCAGCAGGAACGTGGAGACGGCCGAGCGCGGTGTGATCCGCGCCGCTGCCCGCTGGGCGCGCTTGAAGGCGAAGCCGAGGCCGAGGATCTGGGCGACGCCCATGGCGATGACCACCCAGCCGCCGATGGCGACGAGCAGGTCCCGGTGGCCGTTGAACAGCCGGCTGGCGGCCGTGCTGGCCGCGCCGAGCGGGACCAGAGTGGTGGCGAGGCCCAGGTAGAACACGCCGGTACGGGCCAGCAGCCGGCCGGGGTGGGAGAGGGAGTAGGCGAAGAAGGCGGGCAGCAGCAGCGCGCTGCACGGGCTGAGCAGGGCGAGGGCGCCGCCCAGGAAGGCGGCGAGGTAGCCGATGTTCACTTCGCCGGCTCCTCCGCCTTGCCGGAACCCTGGCCCTTCTCCGGGGCGCCGGGCTTGCCGGCCTGCTTCGCCCGCTCGGCGGCCTGGGTGACCGCCTGCTCGAAGACCCCGGTGGCCTGGGCTCCCGCGATGGGTCGGCCGTTGACGAGGAAGGACGGCGTGGACTGTACGCCGAGCCCGTACCCCTCGTCCTGGTCCTTCTTCAGGGCGGCAGCGGCGGCGGGGCTGCCGAGGTCGGTGCGGAACTTGTCGAGGTCGGCGACGCCGCTCTTGCGGGCCATCTCGACGAGCTTGTCCTCGGCCAGGGCGCTGCCCTTGTTGGTCTTGGCGTACAGCTCGTCGTGCATCTGCCAGAACTTGCCCTGCTGCCCGGCGGCCCAGGAGGCGCGGGCGGCGCGCTCGGAGTCGGCGCCGTAGATGGTGAAGTTGCGGAACTCGATGCGCAGCGTGCCGTCGTCCACGAACTTCTTGATCAGCTCGGGCTGTGTCTCGCGGGTGAAGCGCCCGCAGAACGAGCACTGGTAGTCGGCGTACTCGACCAGGACGACGGGGGCGTCCTTCTTGCCGACGGCGAGCGGGTCGCCGTCCACGCGCCGGCTGGTCTGCCGCGCGAGCTGGTCGTAGAGCGCCTGCTGGCCGTCGTCCTCCTGGGGAGACACGGAGGCGGCGGCGCCGGGGGTGTCCGAGGCGCTGCCGGAGCCGCCCTCGACGGCCTTGCCGACGGCGATGCCGATGGCGACGAGCGCCACGACCAGGGCGAGGACGGCGCCGACGGCGGCGATCTTGCGGGTAGGTGATGCGGAAGCGGGCATGCGGGTGCTCCAGACGTACTGGGGTGGATGGATGGCCGGCCGGTGCGCTGGGCGGCGGTCTAAATCCGCAGTACGGGCAGGAGGGCGGTGTGGTCGGTGGCGGGCGCGGTGCCGGTGGGCGGGCGGGCGAGCGCGAAGCAGGCGGGGCCGTCGGCCGCGAGCGGGGCGGGGCCGGTGGCGGCGGGCGCGGACGGCTCGCCGCGGTTCGGGGTGGGGACCGGGACCGACTCGTTCTGGCCGGGGGCGTGCTGGCGTGAGCACTTCTTCGTCCCCTCGGCCACCGGGACGCCGGCCGCCGGACCGGCCTCGGTCCGCTCGGCAGCGGCACGCTCGGGTGTGCCGCTGCCTGAGGGGGCGCGATCGGGTGTGCCGCGGCCGGCGGAGGCGGCCGGTATGACGGCGGCGGGCGGTGTGACGGCGGCGGCCTGCGCCACCGCGGTGCCTGCCGCGGGCGCCGGCTGGGCGCCGCCTACCCGGCACAGCAGGGGCCCGAAGGTGACGGCGAGCAGGAGCAGCAGGGTCGCGGTGGCCGCGCGGCGTACGCGTTCCATGCCTCGTGCCTCCTTCCGCTTCCCTCTCCCGGCGCGTGAGCGGCCCATCCTACGGATTGCGGGCGCGGTCACCGACGACCGACCGCCGCCCTGGGGATCCCGGCGCGGAACTGCTTGTACACCCCACGATCTTGATCGCATAACCATTGAAGGAATCGATTACCTAACCACTGAATGCAAGGCCGGTGGCGTAGCTCACCTTTGATCTTCCTGTGATTGATCTACTTACGACGTCATCTGTCCGTAATGCACCTTTGGCAAGGTCGCGACCGGCCTGCCATAGTCGGTGCAGCGACCCCCATTGACCCGGGCCAGGTCGTCCAGACCCCGCGGGTACACCCCTTTCGCCCGCCGGCGGTCGACACTGGGGCCTCACCCGCGTATTCCGCGGGCAGGCCCCAGTCGCGTTCCGGGGCCCTGTCGTACGGCCGGGCCGGTATCGCCGCTCAGCGGTCGATGACCCGCATCTCGAACCAGGTGGTCTTGCCGCGCGGGAGCAGGTCGACGCCCCAGCGGTCGGAGAGCTTGTCCACGAGGAAGAGGCCGCGGCCGCTGATGTCCATCTCGTGGACGGGCATCAGGCAGGGCAGGCCGCGGGACGGGTCGCGCACCTCGATACGGATCCAGCCACGGCGGCGGAGCATCCGCAGCCCGAAGGTGCGCGCGCCCGTGTGCCGGACGGCGTTGCCGACCAGCTCGGAGACCAACAGGACGGCGTGCTCGGTCAGTTGCGCCGACAGGGACCAGCGCTTGAGGAGCACGGACTGGGTCAGCCGGCGGGCGGTGAGGGCGGATTCGGGGCGGGAGGGCAGCCGCACCTCGTCCAGGGTGGGGTCACCCACCAGTTGCAGCGCCCTGGCGGCGAGATCGTCCTCGTCGGCCGGGCCGCCCTCCCCGCCCGCACCCGGGAGACCTCCGGGAAGTCCCCAGCGTGCGGCGGCCGTGCCGCTCCGCGGCCGCGGCTGCTCCGTTCCTTCGAGGCCCGCCATGCCCCCATCATGGCTGTTACCGGGGCGTCACGGGGGCGGAACGGAGGGAATACCCTGCCCGGAATAGCCGGTTCCGGACCCCTGCCGCGGCATATGCCGAAGGCCTGAGAAGTCCGGCCAAAACCGTGCTGGCCTGCGGTAACTTCATGTGCCTACCCGATGATCAGGCGCGGTGGGCGGGGCCCCTCCGGGGCGTTGCGGCGTTTACCGCGATTCGCCCGCACGAGGCATCGGCATCCGGCCCCTCCTCAAGGACCCCGCCAACCGCATACGCCTCAGGCGAACTTGGCCTTGCCCGGCCCCTCCTCGACGAAGCTGCGCATGCCGGTCGCCCGGTCCTCGGTGGCGAACAGGCCGGCGAACCAGTTCCGTTCGATCGTCAGACCGTTGTCGATGTCGGTCTCCAGGCCCGCGTCGACCGACTCCTTCGCGGCCCGCAGGGCGATGGCGGGGCCGGCCGCGAGCCGGGCCGCCCAGGCGTGCGCCTGCTCGTAGACCTCGGCCGCGGGCACGACCCGGTCCACCAGCCCGATGGCCAGCGCCTCGTCGGCCCTGACCTGGCGGCCCGTGAAGATCAGGTCCTTGGCCTTGGACGGGCCGACCAGCCGGGCCAGCCGCTGGGTGCCGCCAGCGCCCGGGATCAGGCCGAGCAGGATCTCCGGCTGGCCCAGCTTGGCGTTGTCGGCGGCGATCCGGAAGTCGGCGCAGAGCGCCAGCTCGCAGCCGCCGCCGAGCGCGTAACCGGTGACGGCGGCGACCACCGGCTTGGGGATGCGCGCGACCGCGGTGAAGGAGTCCTGGAGGGCCTTGGAGCGCACGATCATGGCGGCGTGGTCCATGTCCTGCATCTCCTTGATGTCCGCGCCGGCCGCGAACACCTTCTCGCCGCCCCAGACGACGACGGCGCGCACGTCCTCGCGCCGGGTGGCCTCCTCGGCCAGCTCGCGCAGCCGGTCCTGGGTGGCGACGTCCAGTGCGTTCATCGGCGGGCGGTCCAGGCGGATGGTGCCGACGCCCTCGGCGACCTCGAAGTTCACAGTCATGGGGGCAGGTTAGTCCGCGTTAACGCGGCGCGGACCGGCGCCCTTCGGTCACGCCGGGACGCCGGTGACCGCCGGCGGGCCTACCGGCCGGACCGCCACTTCTCCCAGGACATGTTCCACACGTTGAGCCCGTTGTCCGGAGCGATCGTTTCGTCGTGCGAGTTCTTGACGGTGACCACGTCGCCGATCAGCGAGTTGGCGTAGAACCAGGCGGCCGGGGTGGAGCTGTCGCCGCCGCCGCGCTGGTCGAAGAGGCCTATGCAGCCGTGGCTGGCGTTGCGGGAACCGAACGTCGAGCGGCCGGACCAGTAGTTGCCGTGGATGAAGGTGCCGGACGTGCTCAGCCGCATGGCGTGCGGCACGTCCGCGATGTCGTACTCGCCGCCGAACCCGACGGTCTCCCCGTTCATCCGGGTGACCTCGTGCTTCTCGCTGACCACCATCTGGCCGTTGTACGTCTCGGTGCCGGGGGCGCCCGCGGTGACGGGGATCGTCTTGATCTTCTTGCCGTCGCGGACGACGGACATCTCCTTCGCCTTCACGTCGACCGTGCTCACCTGGCTGCGGCCGACCGTGAAGGATATGCGCTTGGACTGCGTGCCGTAGACGCCCGGCCGCCCCTCGACGCCCTTGAGGTCGATGCTGAGCGTGACCTTCGTCCCGGGGGCCCAGTACTTCTCCGGGCGGAAGTCCAGGCGGTCGTTGCCGAACCAGTGGCCCGCGATCGGCACCGAGGGCTCGGCCGTGACCTTGATGCCCTTCTCGATCGCCTCGGGGTCGGTTATCCCCCGGGTGAAGTTGACGGAGACCGGCATGCCGACGCCGACGGTCTGGCCGTCCTCCGGCACGTACCGGCCGACGAAGGTGTTCTTCGGCACCAGGGTGGTGAAGGTCGAGTGCCGCGCGGACTCGCGCAGCTGGTCGTCCACCGCGACGGCGTCGACCTGGTACGTCGTGGACGCGCGCAGCTTGCCGGTGGGCTGCCACACGGAGCCGCCGGTCAGCTTCCCCGCGACCGCGTTGCCCTTGTCGTCCTTGACCTTGACCGAGGACAGCTTGCCCCGCGAGGCGGTCACCTTCAGGGCGCCGTCGGTGGCCACGTCCTTCGCGCCGTCCGCCGGCGTGATCGTCACGCCGGCCTGCGAGGGCTGCTTGTCCGCGTCGGTCCCGCCGCCCGGCTTCTTGTCGTCGCCGCCGCAGGCGGTGACCAGTATCAGCAGCGCTCCGAGCAGCAGCGCGAGCAGCGCGCCGCTGCTCCGCCGCCGTCCCCGCCACGTCCCCTGCACCGGATGCCCCTGCTGCACGTTCACGACTGGCCCCTTTGTTCCCTCGCCCGGCCCGCACTCCCCCGTACGCGCATACCTACCCACGCACGCTCAGCCGATAGATAACCACACCGCACTGACAGTGGCTTCACCCGGCGATGTCACCATTCGGCCTCAAGTGATAGGCGTGGGGCGGGAACGCACGGATGGGAGTCCGGTTCGCCCCGAACTCGTCCGGATTCAACCCCGTGTCACGACGCCTCTACGGCAGTGCCGAGCCCGCGCGCCACTTCTGCCACGGCATGTTCCAGCCACCGAGGCCGTTGTCGGGCGCGACCACGCGGTCGCGGGAGCGCACGACCTCCACGATGTCGCCGACCAGCGAACGCTCGTAGAACCAGCCGGCCGGGGTGTCGGGCCCGCCGCCCCGGGTGTCGCGCAGCCCGATGCAGCCGTGGCTGGTGTTGGAGCCGCCGAAGATCCGCGGGGTCGCCCAGTAGTTGCCGTGCAGGAACGTTCCCGAGGTGGTCAGGCGCATCGCGTGCGGCACGTCCGGGATGTCGTACTCGCCGCCGAAGCCCACCGTGTCCCCGTCCATGCGGGTCACCGGGTGCCGTTCGAGGATCACCATCTTCCCGTTGTACGTGGGACTGCCGAGGCTGCCCGCGGTCACCGGGAGGGTCGCCAGCCGCCGCCCGCCGCGCCACACCGTCATCGTGTGCGCCGCCGCGTCAACCCGGCTGGTCTGATCCCGGCCGATCCTGAACCGCACCTTCTTGCGCTGGGTGCCGAGGACGCCGGGGGCCGCCTGGACGCCGCGCAGCCGCAGGTCCATGGTCACCTCGGTACCGGGCCGCCAGCGGGTGCGGGGCCTGAAGTCCAGGCGGCGGGCGCCGAACCAGTGCGCGGCGACCTCGGCGGCGGGCCGGGCGGTGACCGAGACGGCGCGTTCGACGGCCGCGCGGTCGGCGACCGGGCGGTTGAACTCCAACGAAACGATCATGCCGGTGCCGACGGTGGCGCCGTGCTCCGGCGTGAAGAAGCCGACGAAGCGGTGCGGCGGCACGTAGGTGGTGAAGGTGGTGTGGCGGGCGAAGCGGCGGCCGTGCCCGTCCAGCGCGACCGCGTCCACCACGTACCGGGCGGCCGGTGCGAGCCCGGCGGCGGGTGCGGTCGGGCGCCAGCTCAGCCCGTCCGGGGCGATCCGGCCCGGCATCGGCGTACTCCCGTCGTCCTCGATGCGGCTGACCGCGACCCGCTCCAGCCGCCCGTCCGGTACCCGCACCCGGATGCGGTCCGAGGCCCGTACGTCCTTCGCGCCGTCGTCCGGGGACACCCTGATGGCTTCCTTCGGGGACCGCGGTTTGCCGCCGGTCAGCGCCTCGGGGACGCCGCAGCCGGCCAGTGCCGCAACGCCCGCCAGGACGGCGGCGGTGACGGCCGCGGCCGTCACGGCGGACGGCCGGCCGCCGCGGCGGTGCGGGGCCCGCCGTACCGGAACCCCCCGGACGGGAGACAGCTGCCTCGTGTCCCGATATGTCACACCGCGATAGGTCACGGACAGATCAACGACGCGCCCGGCGCGGAGAAACGTGAGCCGATGGCCCGTTGCGGGAAGAACCCAGGGGAGGACGGGGCCGGGCGCGCGGCCGGGACGCCGCGCGGGGCCCCGTCCGACCGAGCCCTGAGCCGCTGGAGGCTGCCCTGTGTCGAGCGCACCCGATAAGGAGTCAGTGCAGGACGTGCGGGGCGAACACGGCGGCCGGAGCGGACAGCACGACCGCGAGGGCCCGCAGGGCGCGGCACCCCGCAAGGACCCGGAGCCCGGCGCCGGCCCCGAGGGGAACGGTTCGGCGCCCGTCAACGGCCACCGGGTGCGCGTACCCCCCGCCCGGTTGTCCGCGCCCGCCACCGCGCCTGGCCCGGATCCGCAGGCCGCCTCGCTGCCCGCGCCGGTACGGCCCGGCAGCCCGCAGCCTCTCGGGGCCCGCTACCGTACGGGCCCCGACGGCGTCGCGGGCACCAACTTCGCGCTCTGGGCGGGCGGTGCGGAGGCCGTCGAGGTATGTCTCTTCGACGACGAGGGCCGCGAGACCCGCCGCGCGCTGACCGAGCTGACGCACGAGATCTGGCACGGCTTCCTGCCCGGTGTACGGCCGGGCCAGCGCTACGGCTACCGGGTGCACGGCCGCTGGGACCCCTGGGCCGGCGCCCGCTGGAACCCGGCCAAGCTGCTCCTGGACCCGTACGCGCGCGCCGTGGACGGCGAGTTCACGCTCCCCGCCCAGGTGTACGGGCACGTGCGCGACTGGCCGCAGCAGCACGTCGCCGACACCGTGCGCGACGACCGCGACTCGGCCCCGTACGTCCCCAAGGGCGTCGTGGTCGGCGACGGGGACCCGGAGGACGGCGGCGACGAGTGGATGGACGACCGGCGGCCCAAGACGCCCTGGTCCGACACCGTCCTGTACGAACTGCACGTGCGCGGCTTCACCATGCGCCACCCGGACATCCCCGAGGAACTGCGCGGCACGTACGCGGGGCTCGCGCACCCCGCCGCGATATCCCACCTCACCCGCCTCGGCGTCACCGCCGTCGAACTGATGCCGGTCCACCAGTTCGCCCACGAGGACCACCTGCTCCGCCGCGGCCTGCGCAACTACTGGGGCTACAACTCCATCGGCTACTTCGCGCCGCACGCCGCCTACGCCGCCTCCGGGACCCGCGGCCGGCAGGTCGGCGAGTTCAAACGGATGGTGCGGGCCCTGCACGACGCCGGTATCGAAGTCGTCCTCGACGTCGTCTACAACCACACCGCCGAGGCGAGCGAGCTGGGCCCCACCCTGTCCTTCCGCGGCATCGACAACCGCGGGTACTACCGCCTGGCGGACGGCAGCCGCCGCTACGCCGACTACTCGGGCTGCGGCAACACCCTGCACGTCGTCCAGCCCAACGTGCTGCGCCTGATCACCGATTCGCTGCGCTACTGGGTCACCGAGATGGGCGTGGACGGCTTCCGCTTCGACCTCGCGGCGGCGCTGGCCCGCTCCATGCACGACGTGGACATGCTCTCGCCGTTCCTCGCCGTGATCGCGCAGGACCCGGTGCTGCGCCGGGTCAAACTGATCGCCGAGCCCTGGGACGTGGGCTCCGGCGGCTACCAGGTCGGCGCCTTCCCCCCGCTGTGGACGGAGTGGAACGACCGTTACCGCGACACCGTGCGCGACTTCTGGCGCGGCGCGCACCCCGACGTCCGTGACCTCGGCTACCGGCTCTCCGGGTCCAGCGACCTCTACGCGTGGGGCGGGCGCCGCCCGTACGCCTCGGTCAACTTCATCACCTCGCACGACGGTTTCACGCTGCGCGACCTGGTGTCCTACGGGTACAAGCACAACACGGCCAACGGCGAGGGCAACCGCGACGGCACCGACGGCAACCGCTCCTGGAACTGCGGCGCCGAGGGCGAGACCGACGACGCCTCCGTACGCGCCCTGCGCCGCCGCCAGTTGCGCAACCTGCTCACCACCCTGCTGCTGTCCACCGGCGTCCCGATGCTGGTCGCGGGCGACGAGATGGGCCGTACGCAGCACGGCAACAACAACGCCTACTGCCAGGACAACGAGACCGGCTGGGTGGACTGGTCCCTGCTCCGCGACCCGGGCTGGCGGGCGCTGGCCACGCTCGCGTCGCGCCTGATCGCGCTGCGCCGCGACCACCCCGTACTGCGCCGCCGCGCGTTCTTCTCGGGCCGCCCGCAACGCCCCGACGGCCTGCGCGACCTGGCCTGGTTCACCCCACGTGGCACGGAGATGACCGAACAGGACTGGTACGCGCCCACCACCACGCTCGGCATGTACCTCTCCGGCACCGACATCCCGCAGCGGGACCAGGAGGGCTGCCCGGTCACCGACGACAGCTTCCTCGCCGTCCTGCACACCGGCCACCGCCCGGCCGCCTGCACCCTTCCGGGGCCGCCCTGGGCCGACGCGTACGAGCTGGTCGTCGACACTTCCCGCGAGGACCAGGACGAGCCGCCCGCTACCACCTTGCGCGCCGGCGCCCGGCTCACCGTCCCCGAGCGGTCGGTGCTGCTGTTGCGCGTGCTGGCGGACTGACGGGCTGAAGGGCCGGCGGGCCGGGCGACCGCGGCCGCCTCCCCGGTCCCGGGTGTCCCGCGCGCCCCGGCGAAAATTCGGTGAGCGCTGTCAGTGGTGCCCCGTACTCTCGGTTCCGATGGCCGATACAGCGAAGGTGACGAGTCCGCAGCAGCCCGACGACCCCGCTCCCGCCGGCGCGCGCGACCCGGTGGCCCGGCGCTCCGCCGTGCGCTCCCTGCTGCGCCTGTGGTCGTTCGTGCGGCCGGTGCGGGTGCGGCTGTTCTCGGCGGCGTTCGTCGCGGTGGTCGCGTCCTGTATCGGGCTGGTCATCCCCCTGGTGCTCAAGTGGCTGGTGGACGGGCCGATCGCGGCGCGGGACCCGGCCGGCGCGTGGCTGGGCGGCGGGTATCTGCTCCTGCTCGGGCTGGCGGAGGCGGGCCTGTTCGGACTGCGGCGCTGGCTGGTGGCACGCCCCCTGGCGAGCGTCGAGGCGGCGATGCGCGAGCGCCTGTACCGGCACGTGCAGCGGCTGCCGGTCGCCTTCCACGACCGCTGGGCCTCCGGCCAGCTGCTGTCCCGGGGCACCACCGACCTCCAACTGCTGCGGCTCTTCCTGGCGTTCCCGCTGACGTTCCTCCTCGTCAACGCCACCACGATCCTGGTGGGCTTCGGGATCCTGCTGGTCCAGCGCTGGTCGCTGGGGCTGGTCCTGCTGGCGCCGGTCGTGCCGCTGATCGTGCTGTGCTCGGTCTTCGAGGCGAAGTACGCGGTGGCGGCGCGCCGGGCCCAGGACCAGGTCGGCGACCTGACCACGGTCGTGGAGGAGTCGGTCCTCGGCATCCGCATCATCAAGGGCTTCGGCCGGCACCGCAGCCAGGCCCGTGCGTTCCGGGCGATGACCGCCCGGCTGCGTACGACCGAGCTGCGCAAGGCGCGGCTGCTCGCCGCCCTGTGGGCCTCCATCATGGCGCTCCCGGAGCTGGCCATCGGCGCGGCGCTGGTGATCGGCACGGTCCAGGTGGCCGACGGCGGCCTGTCGGCCGGCACCCTCGTCGCGTTCCTGTCCACGGCGCTGGCCCTGGTCTGGCCGGTGGAGTCGATCGGTTTCCTGCTGGCGATGAGCAACGACGCGGCGGCGGCCACCGACCGGTATTTCGAGGTCCTGGACGAACCGGTGGCGGACCGCGACGACGCCCGCAAGGCGGCCGCGGTGCGCGGGCCCGAAGAGGACGGGCGGGGCGGCGGCGGGCCGCTGGGGAACGGGCGGGCGCCGGACGGGCTCCGCTTCCACGACGTCACCTTCCGCTATCCGGACGCACCCGCCGGGGCGCCGCCCACCCTCCAGGGCGTCGATCTGCACATACGCTCCGGCGAGACGATGGCGCTGGTCGGCGCGACCGGCAGCGGCAAGACCACGCTGACCGCGCTCGTCCCCCGGCTCTACGACGCCACCGGCGGCCGCATCACCCTCGACGGCACGGACGTCACGGCACTGCCCCGCGACGAGCTGCGCACCCGGGTCGCGGTGGCCTTCGAGGAACCGACGCTGTTCTCCGCGACCGCGGCGGAGAACGTCCTGATGGGCGGCGCCGACGCCGGTACCGGCGACCTCGTGCGGGCGCTGCGCGTCGCCCAGGCCGACGCCTTCGTCGACGCGCTCCCCGAGGGGCGCGACACCGAGGTCGGCGAGCAGGGGCTGAGCCTGTCCGGCGGGCAGCGGCAGCGGCTCGCGCTGGCCCGCGCGGTGGTCGGCCGGCCGCGCTTCCTGATCCTGGACGACCCGCTGTCGGCGCTGGACGTCCACACGGAGGCACTGGTCGAGGCGGCCCTGCGGCAGGTGCTGGCGACCACCACCGCGCTGGTCGTCGCGCACCGCCCGTCCACGGTCCTGCTCGCCGACCGGGTGGCGCTGCTGTCCGGCGGGCGGATAGCGGCGGTCGGCACCCACCACCAACTGCTGCGCGACAACCCGGAGTACGCGGCGCTGATGTCCGGCGCCGCGGACGGCAGGGGCGCCGCCCGACGCGAAGGGGAGAGCGTGCGATGACCACGAGCACGAGTGCCGGTACGGCCACGGAGGGCGCGCCGGACGGTGACGGCACGCCCCGGCCGTCTTCCCCTCCCCAGACCGCCCCCGACGCCCCCGCCGCCCCCGACGCCTTCGAACAGGACGTCCTGCCCACCGCCAAGGGCGCCTCGCGCTCCCTGCTGGCCTCGCTGCTGCGGCCGCACACCCGTAGCGTCTGGGCGGCGGCCGTCCTCCTCCTGTTCCAGCAGGCCGCCGTGCAGGCCGGGCCGCTGCTGGTCGCCTACGCCATCGACCACGCCGTACCGGCCCTCCGCGCGGGCGGGCACGGCCCGCTCATCGCGGTGGCCGTGGCCTACCTGCTGTGCGCGACGGCCTCCGGCGGGCTCCAGTACGCCTTCATCCGCCTGTCCGCGCGGATCAGCCAGGACGTGCTGCTCGACCTGCGCGGCCGGATCTTCCGGCACGGCCAGGCGCTGAGCCTGGACTTCCACGAGCGCTACACCTCGGGCCGGCTGATATCCCGCGCGACCACCGACGTCGAATCGCTGCGCGAGCTGCTCAACGAGGGGCTCCAGGAGCTGATCGGCATCGTCCTGGCCACCGTCTACATCACGGCGACGCTGCTCTACCTCGACTGGGGCCTGGGCGCCGCCGCCGTCGCCACGGCCGGGCCGCTCTACCTCCTCGTACGCTCCTTCCAGCGCCGCTCGATCCGCGTCTACGGCGAGAAGTCGTCCGCGATCGCCGCCGTCATCGTGAAGTTCACGGAGACGGTCAACGGCATCCGCCCGGTCCAGGCGTTCCGGCGCGAGCGCCCCAACGACGCCGCGTTCGCACGGCTGAACCACCGGCACGAGCGCAGCAACGGCGACGCGATGCTGGAGATGGCCCGTTACGTCGTCTCCTCCCGCCTGGTGGCGAACGTCGCGATCGCCGCGCTGGTCCTGTGGGGCGCGTACCGCGTGGCCTCCGGCGGGCTGGCCCTGGGCGTCCTGGCGGCCGCCGTGCTCTACCTGCGCCGCCTGTACGACCCCATCGACCGGCTCGGCATGTTCCTCAACTCCTACCAGTCGGCGGCCGCTTCGCTGGAGAAGATCGCCGGGCTGCTCGCCCAGCGCCCCAGCGTCCCGGAACCCGCCGATCCGGTCCCACTGCCGGCCCGGCCGGGCTCCCGGCCGGGCCGCGACGTCACCTTCGAAGGCGTCCGGTTCGCGTACCGCACCGGCGGCGAAGTGCTGCCGCGCTTCGACCTGGCCCTCGCCGCCGGCTGTACGGTCGCCGTCGTCGGTGCCACCGGCGCGGGCAAGTCCACCCTGGCCAAGCTGCTGGCCCGCTTCTACGACCCTTCCCCCGATACGGGAAGCGTCCGCATCGACGGCGTCGACCTGCGCGACCTGTCCACCGCCGACCTGCGCCGCAGTGTCGTGATGGTCACCCAGGAGGCCTTCCTCTTCTCCGGCACGGTCGCCGAGAACATCGCCATCGGCCGCCCGGACGCCACCCGCGAGGAGATCGAGCAGGCCGCGCGGGCCATCGGCGCGCACGACTTCATCGCGGCCCTGCCCGACGGGTACGACACCGACGTGCGCAAGCGCGGCGGGCGCATCTCCGCCGGCCAGCGGCAGCTCGTCGCCTTCGCCCGCGCCCTGCTCGCCGACCCGGCCGTGCTGATCCTCGACGAGGCGACCAGCTCCCTCGACATACCCGGCGAGCGCGCGGTCCAGCGCGCCATGGACACGGTGCTGCGCGGTCGTACGGCGGTCGTCATCGCCCACCGCCTGTCCACCGTTGAAACGGCCGACCGGGTCCTGGTCATGTCCGGGGGCCGCATCGTGGAGGACGGCACCCCCGCCGACCTCGTCTCCGGCCGCGGCCGCTACGCGGAGCTGCACCAGGCGTGGCGGGAGAGCGTGGTGTGAGCGGCGGCCGCGCGCCGTCCGGCCGAGGGCCGGCCCGCCGCCCGTTCAGGGGCCGACCACCCCGTCGACGCCCTCGCGCAGGAAGTCGGCGTGGCCGTTGTGGCGGGCGTATTCGAGGATGACGTGGAGCAGCACGACGCGCAGGGACACGTCGGCGCCCCAGCGGGGCTGGTGGGCGGTGACGTCCAGCGAGGGGGCGGCGCGCTCGATGCGGCGGGCGTGTTCGACCTCGGTGCGCCAGGCGGTGAACGCCTCCTCCCGGGTGGCCGTGCCGGGCTCGTACGCCGCCTGGTAGTCGCCGTCCGGTGACCACACCAGGGGGACGTCCTCCTGGTTGATCACCCGCCGGAACCAGGTGCGTTCCACCTCCGCCATGTGCCGTACGAGGCCGAGCAGGCTCAGTGTGGACGGCGGCATCGACCGGCTGCGCAGTTCCTCGTCGGACAGGCCGTCGCACTTCATCGCGAGGGTCGCCGCCGCATCCGTTTTCCCGCCCCGCGGGCCCGTACGGCGGGGCGCCGGGTGGCCGAAGAAGGGGGTTCGCGGCCGGCCCTGGCGGCGGCCGGCTCCTCGAACGTGTATGCGCCGGAAGGCGCGCCACCGGCGGGGAGGGCGGTGGTCTGCGTCTTCCCGCTGACGATCGCCTCTTCCCGGGCGGGGACCGCTCCACGGTGGTGCCCGCGCGGCCGCGTGGGGCCGGTGGGGTTGGACGTACCGTCACGTCCTGTATACGGACCCGGCCCCCCGCTCTACGGACGTTTTCCGGCCAACTATTGACCGGCCACTGACAATCGCGGTCCTCAGGTGGCACTCTTCCCCGCATCCGTTACGCGGAGCCCCACACCGCACCACTCCGCGCCCACGGCCCGCTCGACGCTCGAAGGCCCGGACCACCCGCACCTGGTGCCTCCCCCCACACGTTCCACGTGTTCTGCCTCGCTCTGCCCGGACGGTCACTCCGCCGCCCGGTCCCCCTCGGCCGCCCACCCTCCGGTCGCGGCCACCGCAGAAGGAGTCAGTGTGAGACGCACCCCCCATAGGCGCGCCGTCGCGACCGGCGCCGTGGTCGCCATGGCCGCGATGCTGACCGTGACCGTGCAGGCAGGCGCCGGCACGGCCGCCGCTCCGCGGCCCGGCCAGGTCAACGCGCAACCCGGCCCGGGCGCTCTGCCCGCCAAGCTGACGCCCGCGCAGCGTGCGGAGCTGCTGCGGGAGGCCAGGGCCACGACCGCCGAGACGGCAAAGCAGCTGAAGCTCGGCCCCAAGGAAAAGCTGGTCGTCAAGGACGCCCTCAAGGACGTCAACGGCAGCACGCACACCCGCTACGAGCGGACCTACGCGGGGCTGCCGGTGCTCGGCGGCGGCCTGGTCGTCCACGAGGCGGCCAACGGGAAGGTCCGCGGCGTCACGAAGGCGGTGCGGTCGCAGATCGACGTGCCGACCACCACGCCGAAGCTGGCCCCCGCGGCGGCCGAGGACAAGGCCCTGAAGGCGTCGCGGGCGCAGGGTGCGAAGAAGTCGGACGCCCGGGAGCCGCGCAAGGTGATCTGGGTCGCCGACGGCAAGCCGATCCTGGCGTACGAGACGGTCGTCGGCGGCGTCCAGGAGGACGGCACCACGCCCAACGAGCTGCACGTGATCACGAACGCCACGACCGGCGAGAAGCTCCACGAGTACCAGGGTGTCCAGGAAGGCACCGGCAACAGCATGTACAGCGGCCAGGTCCCCCTGGGCACCGCCCCCTCGTACACGCTGACCGACACCACCCGCGGCAGCCACAAGACCTACAACCTCAACCGCGGCACCTCCGGCACCGGGACGCTGTTCTCCGACCCGGACGACGTGTGGGGCGACGGCACTCCGCAGAACACCCAGACCGCGGGCGTGGACGCGCACTACGGCGCGGCGCTGACCTGGGACTATTACAAGAACGTGCACGGCCGCAGCGGCATCAGGGGCGACGGCGTCGGCGCGTACAGCCGGGTCCACTACGGCAACAACTACGTCAACGCCTTCTGGCAGGACAGTTGCTTCTGCATGACGTACGGCGACGGCAGCGGCAACGTCAAGCCGCTGACCTCCATCGACGTCGCGGCCCACGAGATGACCCACGGCGTCACCTCGGCCACCGCCAACCTCACCTACAGCGGCGAGCCCGGCGGTCTGAATGAGGGCACCTCGGACATCTTCGCCACGGCCGTCGAGTTCAACGCCAACAACCCCAACGACATCGGTGACTACCTCATCGGCGAGGAAATCAACATCAACGGCAACGGCACGCCGCTGCGCTACATGGACAAGCCCAGCCGGGACGGCCGTTCCAAGGACTACTGGTACTCCGGCATCGGCGGTATCGACGTCCACTACTCCTCCGGCGTCGCCAACCACTTCTTCTACCTGCTGGCCGAGGGCAGCGGGCCCAAGGACATCAACGGCGTCCACTACGACAGCCCGACCTACGACAACCTGCCGGTGCCCGGCATCGGCCGGTCCAACGCCGAGAAGATCTGGTTCTCCGCGCTGACCAAGTACATGAGCGCGAACACCAACTACGCCGCGGCCCGCACCGCGACGCTGTCCGCCGCCGCCGAGCTGTTCGGCCAGGGCAGCGCCACGTACAACACGGTCGCCAACACCTGGGCGGCGGTCAACGTCGGCCAGCGCGTCCCGGACACGGGCGTCAGCGTCACCAACCCGGGCAACCAGACCAGCACCGCCGGCCAGCCCGCGAGCCTGCAGATCAAGGCCACCAGCAGCAACGCGGGCGCGCTGAAGTACGCGGCCACCGGGCTGCCGGCCGGGCTGGGCATCAACCAGGACACCGGCCTGATCTCGGGTACGCCGACCACCGCCGGCACGAGCAACGTGACGGTCACCGTCACCGACTCCGCCAACAAGACCGGCACGGCCAACTTCACGTGGACCGTCAACCCGGCAAGCGGCGGCGACGTGTTCGAGAACACCGACGACGTGCAGATCCCGGACGCGGGCAGCGCGGTCAACTCGCCGGTAAAGGTGACCCGCGCGGGCAACGCGCCGAGCGCCCTGAAGGTGGACGTGGACATCGTCCACACCTACCGCGGCGACCTGGTGATCGACCTGGTGGCCCCGGACGGCACCGCGTACCGGCTGAAGAACTCCAACGCGCTCGACTCGGCGGAGAACGTGCAGGCGACGTACACCGTCAACGCCTCCTCCGAGGCGGCCGAGGGCACCTGGAACCTGCGGGTGCGGGACGTCTACCAGCAGGACTCCGGCTACATCAACAGCTGGAAGCTGACCTTCTGATCCGGCGCACGGCCTGACCACCGCGCTTCGGCACACCACCGGGCGTCGCTCCTCACCAGGGGCGACGCCCGTTTCTTTGCGTGCAACACCGGCATACGAACAGTGATGTTCGCTCTACGGACGATTTCACGCCAACTTCCCGGCGCCCTCCTGACATGCACGCGTTCGAATGGCAGTCTCCCCGGCAAGCAACACCCGCATCGCTTTGCACCCCCACCCTGGCAAAGTCGAAGGAGCACACGCGTGTCCCCCCACATTTCCCGTAAGGCGCGTACCACCGGTCTCTCGCTGGCGGCAGCCGGCGCGCTGATAGCCGCGGCCGTCACGGCCGGCACGGCGGGCGCCTCCCCCACAGGCCCCGACACCACCGCCAAGGCCGCGGCGGCCTCGCCGATCCAGCTCACCGCCTCGCACCGCGCGGAACTGCTGCGCGACGCGGGCGCCGCCAAGGCGCAGGCCGCGAAGGAACTGGGCCTGGGCGCCCAGGAGAAGCTCGTCGTCAAGGACGTCGTCAAGGACGCCGACGGCACCACCCACACCCGCTACGACCGCACCTTCGCCGGGCTGCCCGTCCTCGGCGGCGACCTGATCGTGCACCGCGCCAAGGGCGGTGCGGTCAAGAGCACCACCAAGGCCAACGGCGCGAAGATAGCCGTCGCCTCGACCACCCCGAAGATCGCCCCGAAGGCCGCCGCACAGGCCGCCCAGGGCACCGCGAAGTCCTTCGGCGCCAAGCAGGCCGCCGCCGTGACGCCCAAGAAGGTCGTCTGGGCCGCCTCCGGCAAGCCCGTCCTCGCGTACGACACCGTGGTCGGCGGCTTCCAGAAGGACGGCACGCCCAACGAGCTGCACGTCATCACCGACGCCGACACCGGCAAGAAGCTCTTCCAGTACCAGGGCATCGAGAACGGCACCGGCACCAGCGCCTACAGCGGTTCCGTCGAGATCGGCACGAAGAAGGGCGGCAGCGGCTACGAGCTGACCGACGACTCGCGCGGCGGCCACTCGACGTTCAACCTGAGCGGCAGCGAGAGCGGCGAGGGCAAGCTGTTCACCAACAAGGACGACAAGTGGGGCAACGGCAAGGCCGACGACCCGCAGACCGCCGCCGTCGACGCCGCCTACGGCGCCCAGTTGACCTGGGACTACTACAAGACCGTGCACGGCAGGGCCGGCATCAAGGGTGACGGCAAGGGCGCGACCTCCCGCGTCCACTACGGCCAGAACTACTCCAACGCGTTCTGGGACGACAGCTGCTTCTGCATGACGTACGGCGACGGCGAGGGCAACAAGAAGCCCCTGACCTCGATCGACGTCGCGGCCCACGAGATGTCCCACGGTGTCACCTCGGCCACCGCCAACCTCACCTACAGCGGCGAGTCCGGCGGCCTGAACGAGGCCACCTCCGACATCTTCGGCACCTCCGTGGAGTTCTTCGCCAAGAACAAGGAGGACGCCGGCGACTACCTGATCGGCGAGAAGATCGACATCGCCGGTGACGGCAAGCCGCTGCGCTACATGGACAAGCCCTCCAAGGACGGCCAGTCCCTGGACAGCTGGACCCCGGAAGCCGGCAACGTCGACGTCCACTACTCCTCGGGCATCGCCAACCACTTCTTCTACCTGCTGTCCGAGGGCAGCGGCGCCAAGGAGATCGGTGGCGTCAAGTACGACAGCCCGACCGCGGACGGCAAGAAGGTCGAGGGCATCGGCAGGGACAAGGCCGAGAAGATCTGGTTCAAGGCCCTGACCACGTACATGACCTCCAACACCGACTACAAGGCCGCCCGCGAGGCGACCGTCAAGGCGGCCACCGACCTGTACGGCGCGGACAGCGCCGAGGTCAAGGGCGTCGAGGCGGCGTGGACGGGCGTCGCGGTCAAGTGACCCCGTGGGGGCGGCCCCTGCCGTTCGCGAGCCGGCCACGACTGACCGCCGGCTGACCGTCGTCCAGGGCCGCACGAACCCGTACCGGGCGGTGTCCGGAGGCTCCCAACCTCCCTCCGGACACCGCCCTTCCACCTGCCCGGCAGCGGACGGCGGCAGGGAGTTGACTAGGGTGACCGCATGACCGATCACGGGGGCGAGCGCACCGGCGGGCCCGTCCGGGTGCTGCTGGCGGACGACGAGGCCATGATCCGCGCCGGGGTGCGCGCCATCCTCGGCGCGGTGCCCGGCATCGAGGTGGTCGCGGAGGCCGCGGACGGCCGGGAGGCGGTGGAGCTGGCGCTGCGGCACCGGCCCGACGTCTGCCTGCTGGACATCCGCATGCCGCGGCTGGACGGGCTGGGCGCGGTGGCCGAACTGCGGCAGGTGCTGCCGGGGACCGCCGTGGTGATGCTCACGACCTTCTCCGAGGACGAGTACGTGGCCGGGGCCCTCGGTTCCGGCGCGAGCGGCTTCCTGCTCAAGACCGGCGACCCGCGCGAGCTGATCGCCGGGGTGCAGGCGGCCGCCGAGGGCGGCGCGTACCTCTCGCCGTCCGTGGCCCGGCGCGTGATCAGCCAGTTCGGCGGCAAGGCGCTGGGCAAGGCGGCCGCGGCGCGGGCCCGGGCGGAGGAGCTGACCGGGCGCGAGCGGGAGGTCCTCGCGCTGGTGGGCGCCGGGCTGTCGAACGCGGAGATCGCCCAGCGGCTGCACGTCGTGGAGGGCACGGTCAAGGCGTACGTGAGCGCGATCCTGGCCAGGCTGGGCCTGAAGAACCGGGTGCAGGCGGCGATCCTCGCGTACGAGGCCGGGCTCGTCGGCGACGAGTGAGCCGGGCCCGGCGGCAGCTCGCTTACTTTGGTCCAAGGCGCCGGCGGGCCCCGGTCGGCGAAGCTGGCGGCATGCTCACTCGCCTCACGCGGTTCGCGCCGCCCGCGGCCGAACGCCCCCGGTGGGCCGCCCGCCTGCTGGACGTCTGCCTCTGGCTGGTGCTGTGCGCACCGCTCACCGCCGCTTTCCACGACGTCCCCCCGGTCCGGCTGTGGACGGCGGTCCTCGGCGTCCCGCTGCTGGGCGCGGCGGTGGCGGTGCGCGGGAAGTGGCCGCTGGCGGCGCTCGCCGTGCCCGTCGGGCTGGGGCTGGCGGCGTCCCGGGACCTGTTCACGTTCGAGTACGCCGCCGCGATGGGCGTCCTGGCGTACCTGGCCGGGGTGCGCGTCGGACGGGCCCGCGCCTCGCTGTGGTTCTTCACCGGCGTCGCGGCCGTCAGCCTGCCGCTGTGCGTCCTGGTCACCCGCAACCTGTGGCCGTGGTTCTCCGCGGTGCTCACCCTGCTCTTCAACGTCGTGCTGCCGTGGCTGCTCGGCCGCTACCGGCGCCAGTACGCGGCACTGGTCCGTACGGGCTGGCAGCTCGCCGAGCGCATGGAGCAGGAGCAGCAGGCGGTCGCCGACCGCACCCGGCTGCGCGAACGGGCCCGTATCGCAGGAGACATGCACGATTCGCTCGGGCACGAGCTGGCGCTGCTCACCCTGCGGGCCGGGGCCCTTGAGCTCGATCCGCGGCTGGCGCCGGACCAGCGGGAGGCGGCCGGCGAGCTGCGGGTGGCGGCCGGCGCGGCCGCCGAGCGCATGCGGGACATCATCGGCGTGCTGCGCACCGGCGACGAGACCGCGCCCTCCCGGCTGCCCGCCGACGACAGCGTCGACGCCCTGGTGGAACGCGCCCGCTCGTCCGGCGTCGACGTGTCGTTGCGGCGCGGGCCGGGCGCGCCGGCCGAGGACGCCATGCCGGCGATGGGCGGCCGGGCCGTGTACCGCGTGGTGCAGGAAGGGCTCACCAACGCCACCAAGCACGCGCCGGGCGCGCCGGTGGAGATACGGATCGCCGGCGGCGACCGGCACGTGGACGTCACGGTGGCCAACGGCCCGCCGCCGGCCGCGGGGGCGTGCCCCGGCGCCGCGCCGGCCCCGGTCTCGGGCGGCAACGGGCTGGTGGGGCTGGACGAACGGGTCCGGCTCGCGGGCGGTGAGCTGCGGGCCGCTCCCACGTCCGACGGCGGTTTCGAGGTGGCGGCGCGGCTGCCGACGGCCGACGGGGCGCCGGTGCGCGGTCCCGGCGACGGCGCGCGGTGGAGCCTGTCCCGGCGGGAGCTGGCGTCCGCCCGGCTCCAGGTGCGGCGGCGGCTGGTGCAGACGGTGGCCGTGCCGGTGGCGGTGTTCACGGCGCTGCTCCTGCTCATGGGGGTGTTCGCGCTGATCAGCCCGTCCTGGTCGGTGCTGGACCGCGAGCGGTACGACCGGCTGCGGGTCGGCGACAGCCAGGAGTCGGTGGAGTCGCAACTGCCGTTCTTCTCCCTGGACGTGCCGCCGGACGGTTCCCCGGCACCGCCCCGCGGCACGACATGCGCGCACTACACCGTGCGCGCCTACTCCGACGCGGACGCCTACCGGCTGTGCTTCGCCGGCGGCCGCCTGGCGCACAAGGCCGTCCTGCACCGCCGGGACCGTCCCGCCCAGGACTGAGGGCCGGCGGGTTCCGGCGGGTCAGCGCAGCAACACCCCCGCCTCCTCGCCCGTCGTCTCCGAAGGCACCGCCAGCAGCCCCATCTCGGCCGGGGAGGCCAGCAGCCGGTGGGCCGGCAGGACGCGCACCGTGTAACCGAAGGAGCCGGTGCGGTCCAGGGCGAGCGGCCCCTCGTAGAGCCAGCGTCCTTCCAGGTCGGGTCCGCCGCTCGGCTTGAGCGGCACGGTCGTCGCGTCCGTGATGCGGTCCGCCTCGTCCACCCGGCCCGAGACGACCTGCACTTCCACGTCGTCCGGCGCGAGGTCGCCGAGCGCGACGCGTACCCGCAGCGCCAGGGTCGCGCCCAGTTCGGCGCTGCCGTTGGGCGGGGTGCCGGGCGCGCCGACGGGTCCGGTGCGGTCCACCGCCACGGCCCCGGTCTCCACGTGGTCCACCGCGACGCGCGGCCACGCGGCCCTGACCCGCGCCTTCCACTGGGCCAGTTCGGTCGCGGCCTGCGGGGTCAGGGCGCGCTGGGCGCGGGCGGCGGGCGCGTACAGCCGCTCCACGTACTCGCGCACCATCCGCCCCGCCAGCACCTTCGGCCCCAGGTTGACCAGCGTCTGCCGGACCATCTCGACCCAGCGCTGCGGGATACCGGACGCGTCCCGGTCGTAGAAGCGCGGCGCGACCCGCTGTTCCAGCAGCTCGTAGAGGGCGTTGGCCTCCAGTTCGTCGCGCCGGTTCTCGTCGGTGGCGTGGCCGTCGGCGGTCGGGATGGACCAGCCGAAGTCCGGCTCGTACCACTCGTCCCACCAGCCGTCGAGGACGGAGAGGTTCAGGCACCCGTTGAGCGCCGCCTTCATGCCGGAGGTGCCGCAGGCCTCCAGCGGCCGCAGCGGGTTGTTGAGCCAAACGTCGCAGCCCGGGTAGAGCTTCTGCGCCATCGCCATGCCGTAGTCGGGCAGGAAGACCAGCCGCTGCCGCACCCGCGGGTCGTCGGCGAAGCGGACCAGTTCCTGGACGAGGCGCTTGCCGCCGTCGTCGGCCGGATGGGCCTTGCCCGCCACCACGATCTGGATCGGGCGCTCGCGGTGCAGCAGCAGGTCCATCAGGCGGTCGCGGTCCCGCAGCATCAGGGTGAGCCGCTTGTAGGACGGCACCCGGCGCGCGAACCCGATGGTCAGCACGTCCGGGTCCAGTACGCCGTCGATCCAGCCCAGCTCGGCGGCGCCCGCGCCGCGCTGCCGCCAGGAGACGTGCAGCCGGCGCCGCACCTCCTCGACGAGCTGTTCGCGCAGCACCCGCCGCAGGTCCCAGACGTCCGCGTCGGGGATGTCGGCCACCGCCGACCAGCGCCGCGAGTCGCCGACGGACAGCGCGTCCTCGGTGCGCCCGGCGCCGATCTGGCGCGCGCCCAGCCGGAAGACCTCGGGCGCCACCCAGGTGGGCGCGTGCACCCCGTTGGTCACTGAGGTGATCGGCACGTCCTCCGGGTCGAAGCCCGGCCACAGCCCGGCGAACATCTCCCGGCTGACCCGGCCGTGCAGGGTGGAGACCCCGTTGGCGCGCTGGGCGAGCCGCAGGCCCATCACGGCCATGTTGAAGCAGTTCGGCTCGCCGCCGGGGTAGGTCTCCAGGCCGAGGGCGAGGACGCGCTCGACGTCGATGCCGGGCAGCTCCCCCGCGTCGCCGAAGTGCCGGGCGACCAGTTCGCGGTCGAAGCGGTCGATGCCCGCGGGGACGGGCGTGTGGGTGGTGAAGACGGTTCCGGCGCGCACGGTCTCCAGCGCGCCGTCGAAGTCGAGCCCGACGGGGCCCCCGGCCTCGCCGGGGCCGCCTTCGCGTCCGGCGTCCGCCAGCTCCCGGATGCGTTCCAGGCCGAGGAAGCCCGCGTGTCCCTCGTTCGTGTGGAACACCTCGGGCGCGGCGTGGCCGGTCAGCCGGCAGTACGTCCGTACCGCGCGCACCCCGCCGATACCCAGCAGCATCTCCTGGAGCAGCCGGTGCTCGCTGCCCCCTCCGTAGAGCCGGTCGGTGACGTCCCGCTCGCCCGGTCCGTTCTCCTCCACGTCGGAGTCCAGGAGCAGCAGGGGTACGCGCCCGACCCGGGCCACCCAGACGGACGAACGCAGCAGCCGTCCCCCGGGCAGCGCGATCGCGACCTGGGCCGGCGCCCCGTCCGCCTCCCGCAGCAGTTCCAAGGGCAGCTCGTTGGGGTCCAGGACCGGGTAGTGCTCTTGCTGCCAGCCCTCGCGGGAGAGCGTCTGGCGGAAGTAGCCGTGCCGGTAGAGCAGGCCGACCCCGATCAGCGGTACGCCGAGGTCGCTGGCCGCCTTGAGGTGGTCGCCGGCCAGGATGCCGAGGCCGCCCGAGTACTGGGGCAGCGCGGCGGTGATGCCGAACTCGGGCGAGAAGTACGCGACGGCCTCGGGCAGCCTGCCGTCCCTGCCGGTCTCCTGGGCGCTCTGGTACCAGCGCTGCCCGCTCAGGTAGTCCTGCAGGTCGTCGGCGGCGGCGCCCAGCCGGCGCAGGAATCTGCGGTCCCCGGCCAGTGCCGCCAGCCGCTCGGCGGAGACGGTGCCCAGCAGCCGTACGGGGTCCAGCCCCGCCCGGCGCCGCCCGGCGGGGGCTATGGCGTGGAACAGCTCGCGGGTCTCGGGGTGCCAGGACCAGCGCAGATTGCGCGCCAGGTCGCTGAGCGGTCGCAGGGGCTCCGGGAGGACGGGGCGCACGGTGAACCGACGAATGGCCTTCACGCTACGACGGTAGCGGCGGAGGGCCGCCCGATTCGCCCCGTACCCCGGAATCCGTCCCGATCCGGCCGCCAACTGCCGCGGACGGCAACGGCCTTGGGCCGTCACCCGTTCGGCCGAGCCGCGCCCCCGCAGGCGCGTTCCAGCCACCCGGAGCGCGTCACTCCGCACGAGGAGGAGATCGGCACCCCTGTTGGGGAACGGCCGCAACGGGGCCCCGAACTCGGCCTGTTCGCACCGGGTGTGGGCAGCGCGTCGACGTGGAACCCGGGGGACACTGCGAAACGGACCCTCAAGCGGCTGCCGTGGCCCGCGCCCCGGTCATATACCGATCCGCGGTTACGTGCCGGTAGTGCGCGGACGGCCCGATTGCCCGCCCGCGCGCCACGGGAAGGCTTGTGCGGTGGCGCTCTTGCGCACCGCGCCCCACGGCTTCCCGCACCGCCCCCATCCGCCAACCGAGTGAAAGCGGACAGGAGTGCCCATGCCCGCAGCCCGCCCATCCGTCACAAAAACGATAGAAAGGACAGCATCCGGTAGCACTTCACAACCTCCAGGTGACCCCATGATCGGCCGCATCCCCGTGCTGGACCTCCACCCGCTGATCGACTGCGGCCGGCGCCCGGCGAAAGCGGTGGTCGGCGAGACCTTCGAGATCTCGGCCACCGTCTTCCGGGAGGGCCACGACGCGGTCGCCGCCAACGTCGTGCTGCGCGACCCCTTGGGCCGCCCGGGTCCCTGGACGCCCATGCGCGAGCTGGCGCCCGGCACGGACCGCTGGGGCGCCGAGGTCACCCCGGACGTCGAGGGCCGGTGGACGTACTGCGTCGAAGGCTGGTCCGACCCGGTCGGCACCTGGCGCCACCACGCCGGCATCAAGATCCCGGCCGGCATCGACACCGAACTGGTCCTCGCCGAGGGCGCCGCGCTGCACGAACGGGCGGCGGACGGGGTTCCCAAGCGGGACGGCAGGGAAGCGGTGCTGGCCGCCGCCGACACCCTGCGCGACAGACGGCTGCCCGCCGCCACCCGGCTCGCCGCCGCGCTCGCTCCCGAGGTCACCGGCGCGCTCGCCCGCCACCCGCTGCGCGAGCTGGTCACCGCCTCGTGTACGGCACCGCTGCTGGTGGAGCGCCGCCGCGCCCTGTACGGATCGTGGTACGAACTGTTCCCGCGCTCGGAGGGCGCGGTGGTGCGCAAGGGCAGAGCGCCGGTCAGCGGAACGTTCCGCACGGCGGCCGAGCGGCTGCCGGCGGTCGCGGCCATGGGCTTCGACGTCGTCTACCTCCCGCCCGTGCACCCCATCGGCACCTCCTACCGCAAGGGCCCCAACAACGCGCTCTCCGCCGGGCCGCACGACGTGGGCAGCCCCTGGGCCATCGGCTCCCCCGAGGGCGGCCACGACGCGCTGCACCCGGATCTCGGCGCCTTCGAGGACTTCGAGCACTTCGTCCGCACGGCACGCGACCTGCGCATGGAGGTGGCACTGGACTTCGCCCTCCAGTGCTCGCCGGACCACCCCTGGGTCGCCGAGCACCCCGAGTGGTTCCACCACCGCGCCGACGGATCCATCGCCTACGCCGAGAACCCGCCGAAGAAGTACCAGGACATCTATCCCCTCGCGTTCGACGCCGACCTGGGCGGCCTGGTGCGGGAGACGGAGCGGCTGCTGCGCTTCTGGATGGACCGGGGCGTGCGGATCTTCCGGGTCGACAACCCGCACACCAAGCCGGTGCTCTTCTGGGAAAAGGTCATCGCGGACGTCAACCGCACGGACCCGGACGTCATCTTCCTGGCCGAGGCGTTCACCCGGCCGGCCATGATGCGCACGCTGGCACAGATCGGGTTCCAGCAGTCCTACACCTACTTCACCTGGCGCAACTCCAAGCGCGAACTCACCGAGTACCTCACCGAGCTGTCGCGCGAATCGGCCCCGTACATGCGGCCGAATTTCTTCGTCAATACGCCGGACATCCTGCACGCCTATCTGCAGCACGGCGGCCGGCACGCGTTCGAGGTACGCGCCGTACTGGCCGCCACCCTCTCCCCGACGTGGGGTGTCTACGCCGGATTCGAGCTGTGCGAGTCGACGCCGGTACGAAGTGGCAGCGAAGAGTACCTCGACTCCGAAAAGTACCAACTGAGGCCCCGGAACTGGGAGACAGCGGGCCGCCAGGGACGTACGATCGCACCTCTCATCACCGCACTGAACCGCTTGCGACGCCGCCACCCGGCACTCCAACAGCTGCGCCACCTCCATTTCCACTCCGTCGACAACGACGCGGTCCTCGCCTATTCCAAACGGGCCGGGAACGGGACCGGAGCCGATACGGTCCTGACCGTCGTCAACCTCGACCCGCACCACACCCACGAGGCGACGGTGTCGTTGGACATGCCGGAACTCGGCCTCGATTGGCACGATTCCGTCCCGGTGCGCGACGAGCTCACCGGCGAGACCTACCACTGGGGCAGTGACAACTATGTGCGCCTTGAGCCGGGCCGTTCCCTCGCGCCCGCGCACGTGTTCTCCCTGCGACCGTCCTCACCGATCGGAGGGTCACCCAATTGATCGTCAACGAGCCCGTCCCGGACAAGTTCGAGGACACGCCGGCCAAGGACCGCGATCCCGACTGGTTCAAACGGGCCGTCTTCTACGAGGTCCTGGTGCGCTCCTTCCAGGACAGCAACGGCGACGGCATCGGCGACCTCAAGGGCATCACGGCCAAACTGGACTATCTCCAGTGGCTGGGCGTGGACTGCCTGTGGCTGCCGCCGTTCTTCAAGTCGCCGCTGCGGGACGGTGGTTACGACGTCTCGGACTACACGGCCGTCCTCCCGGAATTCGGTGACCTGGCCGACTTCGTGGAGTTCGTGGACGCCGCGCACCAGCGCGGGATGCGGGTGATCATCGACTTCGTCATGAACCACACCAGCGACCAGCACCCGTGGTTCCAGGAGTCCCGCACCGACCCGGAAGGCCCGTACGGCGATTACTACGTCTGGGCCGACGACGACAAGCAGTACCAGGACGCGCGGATCATCTTCGTCGACACCGAGGCGTCGAACTGGACCTTCGACCCGGTGCGCAAGCAGTACTTCTGGCACCGCTTCTTCTCCCACCAGCCGGACCTGAACTACGAGAACCCGGCCGTCCAGGAGGAGATGCTCTCCGCCCTGCGCTTCTGGCTCGACCTGGGGATCGACGGGTTCCGGCTGGACGCGGTCCCGTACCTGTACGCGGAGGAGGGCACCAACTGCGAGAACCTGCCCGCCTCGCACGCCTTCCTCAAGCACGTACGGGCCGAGATCGACGCGCATTACCCCGACACGGTGCTGCTGGCCGAGGCCAACCAGTGGCCGGAGGACGTGGTCGACTATTTCGGCGACTACTCCGTGGGCGGGGACGAATGCCACATGGCGTTCCATTTCCCGGTCATGCCGCGTATCTTCATGGCGGTGCGCAGGGAATCGCGCTACCCGGTCTCGGAAATCCTGGCGAAGACCCCCGAGATCCCGGCCAACTGCCAGTGGGGCATCTTCCTGCGCAACCACGACGAGCTGACGCTCGAAATGGTCACGGACGAAGAGCGCGACTATATGTACGCGGAATATGCCAAGGATCCGCGGATGCGCGCCAATATCGGCATCCGCCGCCGACTGGCCACCCTGCTGGACAACGACCGCAACCAGATCGAGCTGTTCACCGCGCTGCTGCTGTCACTGCCCGGCTCGCCGATCCTGTATTACGGCGACGAGATCGGAATGGGCGACAACATCTGGCTGGGCGACCGGGACGCGGTCCGCACGCCCATGCAGTGGACCCCGGACCGCAACGCCGGCTTCTCCTCCTGTGACCCCGGCCGGCTCTTCCTGCCGACCATCATGGACCCGGTCTACGGCTACCAGGTGACCAACGTCGAGGCCTCCATGTCCTCGCCGTCCTCGCTGCTGCACTGGACCCGCCGCATGATCGAGATCCGCAAGCAGAACCCGGCATTCGGCCTCGGCACCTACACCGAACTCCCCTCGTCCAACCCCGCGGTGCTGGCCTTCCTCCGCGAATACCAGGACGACCTGGTGCTGTGCGTCCACAATTTCTCGCGTTTCGCCCAGCCCACCGAACTGGATCTGCGGGCATTCAACGGCCGGCACCCGGTCGAGCTGATCGGCGGCGTCCGTTTCCCGCCGATCGGCGAATGGCCCTATCTGCTGACCCTGGCGGGTCACGGCTTCTATTGGTTCCGGCTGCGGAGGGGGGCGGTCTAGGGACCGTACCGATGCACGTGCGGGGCGGCGGAAAACCGCCGCCCGTATCCGCCGCCCCGGCGGGTACGGGCGTTTTCCGTCCGCCCCCACGGGCAGTCTCCCTACTACCGCACGGGCCGGGTGAGCCATCGCCGAAACCCCGGCGTCAGGGGTAATCCCCACGGACGCCGCTGCCGTACGGACGATCCTCGCCCGACACGTCCCGCACCGCCGCACAGTCAAGGCCGCATTCCGGGACACTCTGCCCTACCTGTCGTGTGCCCGGGGAAAGGACGCGACGCCATGTCGGAGACCGCCTCGACCCGTGCCATCCGCAGCTCGCATGACCGCCTCTCGACCACCGCGCCCGCGCTGATGTCCTCACTCGTCCCCCTGCTGAGCGAATGGCTGCCACGGCAGCGGTGGTTCGCCGGCAAAGGGCGGCCGATCACGGGATTCCAGCTGGTGTCGGCGACCGAGTTGCTGCCGTGCGCGGCGGGTGGCGCCACGCCGGGGCTGCTGCACCTGCTCGTACGGGCGCAGCAGTCGGCGGCACCCCCCGGCGCCCCACCGCAACCGGCGCCACCGAAGAGCCCGGCCGAACCGGCCACCGCCGACTGCTACCAACTCCTGCTGGGCGTACACAGCGCGCTGCCGCCGCAGCTCGCCCCCGCCGTGATCGGCCGCCCCGCCGGCGGCCCCCTGCACGGCCGTACGGTCTACGACGCCCTACTGGACGCCCGGCTGTGCGCGCTGCTCCTGGAGCGGCTGCGGGTGCCGGGGCGGCTCGGCGGGCTGCGGTTCCGCCGGGTGCCCGACAGCACCATCTCCTCGGGGATGCCGGCCCGGCCCGTCACCGCCGAGCAGTCCAACTCCTCGGTCGTGTACGGCGACGCGTACATCCTCAAGGTCTTCCGGCGCACCGCGCCCGGCCTCAACCCCGACCTGGAACTGCCGCTCGCCCTGGCCCGCGCCAAGTGCGGGCGGGTCCCGGCGCCCGCCGCCTGGTTCGAGACCGACCCGGACGCGGAGGACGGCGAGCCGGTGACGCTGGGCGTCCTGCAGCCCTTCCTGAACGGCTCCGCCGACGGCTGGCAGCTGGCCCTCAACGCCCTGGCCGTGCAGGCCGACTTCACCAGCTCGGCGCGGGCGCTCGGGCACGCCACCGCCGAGGTGCACACCGCGCTGGCCCAGACGCTGCCCACCACCGAGCTGCGCCGCCCCCAACTCGACGCGATCGCCGCCCGGATGAACGAGCGTCTGGTGGCCACCGCGCGCGTGGTGCCCGCCCTGCGGCCGTACTGCGCCCGGCTGCGCACCGCCTTCGACGAACTGGCGGCGCTCGGGCACGACGGCCGCGCCTGGGCCGCCCAGCGCATCCACGGCGACCTGCACCTGGGCCAGACGCTGCGGTCCGCCGACGAGGGCCGCTGGTCGTTGATCGACTTCGAGGGCGAGCCGTCCCGGCCGCTGGCCGAACGGCGGCGTCCGCAGCCGGCGGTGCGCGACGTCGCCGCCATGCTGCGCTCGTTCGACTACGCGGCGCGCAGCGGCCCTTCGGGCGGCGACCCGTGGTCGCTGGAGTGGGCGCGGCGCACCCGGGCCGCGTACTGCCTGGGGTACGCGGAGGCCGGCGGGCTCGATCCGCGCTCGGCGCCCGAGCTGATGCGCGCCTACGAGACCGACAAGGCCGTCTACGAAGTGCTCTACGAGGCCCGGCACCGGCCGAACTGGCTGCCGGTGCCGATGGCCGCGGTACGGCGGCTCGCCGGGGCGCCGGCGTCCCGCGGCGTCCCCGGCACGGGCCCCGGTACGGGCCCGGGCCCGGATGTGGCCGATGGGCGCGCATGAAACGGCGGGAGCGGGCCACCCGCAGCTCTACGGAGCACCAGCATCGGGGGGTGGGGGGGGCCGCGCCGGCCCGGCCCCCCCCCCCCCCCCACAAACCACCCCCCCCAGAAAACACAAA
>NZ_JBIRJY010000008.1:0-7799 GCF_044329785.1 Streptomyces sp. NPDC017529 | reverse complement strand
CCGGGGCGGGGGCGGGGCCCGGGTGGGCCCGTGGGGCGCGCCGGGGCGGGGGGGGGGGGGCCCCCCCCCCCCCCCCCCCCCCCCCGCGGGGGGGGGGGGGGGGGGGGGGGGGCGCGGGCCCCCCACCCCGGACATTCCAGACGACCCTGATACCAGACATCTGGCCGAGGAGGCTCCTCTCGTGACCGCCCGTTCGTCGTCCCGCCGCCCATCGCAAGAATCCGCGCCCGCCCGTGGCACGGCCGTCCGGGGCACACCTTCGGAGGCAACCGCCGGCCGGTCCGGTGTCCCGGCGACCTTCCTGCCGGGGCGTGATGAGCCTGCCGGGCCCGGCGGGACCGCTTCCCCTGGAGAGACCGGACGGTCCGGTGACCCGAGCGGGACCGGCGAGCGGCCGCCGCACCAGCGCGACCGCGGCGAGCCGCTGCCGGAGCCGAGCGGCGGGAGCCGGGGCGTGCGGACCGCACCGCCGATGGACCCCGGGGACCGGGACCGGCTGCTGTCCGGCGCGCACCACGATCCGCACGGGCTGCTCGGCGCGCACCCGGTGCGCGGCGGGGTGCTCTTCCGGGTGCTGCGCCCGTACGCGCGGGCCGTCACCGTCCTTGCCAAGGGCCTGCGCGCCGACCTGCACGACGAGGGCGACGGCTTGTTCGGGGGCGTCATCCCGCTCTCCGCGATCCCGGAGTACGAGCTGCTGGTCTCGTACGAGGACAACACCGTGACCGTGCACGACCCGTACCGTTTCCTGCCCGCCCTCGGGGAACTGGACCTGTACCTGTTCGGCGAGGGCCGCCACGAGGAGCTGTGGCAGGCGATGGGCGCGTGGCCGATGGTGCACCAAGAGGTGACCGGGACGCGCTTCACCGTCTGGGCGCCGAACGCCCGGGGCGTACGCGTCGTCGGCAACTTCAACTACTGGGACGGCACCGGCTTTCCCATGCGCTCGCTGGGGTCGTCCGGGGTGTGGGAGCTGTTCCTGCCGGAGCTCGGCGAGGGCGAGCTGTACAAGTTCGAGATCACCCGGCCGGACGGGACGCGGACGCTGCGCGCGGACCCGATGGCCCGCCGTACGGAGTGCCCGCCCGCCAACGCCTCGGTCGTGCAGGCCTCGCACCACCGGTGGCAGGACGCGGCGTGGATGGAGCGGCGCGCCGACCGCCCGGCGCACGCGGCGCCGTTCTCCGTCTACGAGGTGCACCTCGGCTCGTGGCGGCCTGGCCTGACCTACCGCCAGCTGGCCCAGCAGCTGCCCGCCTACGTCAAGGACCTGGGCTTCACCCACGTCGAGCTGATGCCGGTCGCCGAGCACCCCTTCGGCGGCTCCTGGGGCTACCAGGTCACCGGCTTCTACGCGCCGACCGCCAGGATGGGCACCCCCGACGACTTCAAGTACCTGGTCGACGCGCTGCACCGGGCCGGGATCGGCGTCCTGATGGACTGGGTGCCGGCGCACTTCCCGCGGGACGACTGGGCGCTGGCGGAGTTCGACGGGCGGCCGCTGTACGAGCACGAGGACCCGGCGCGGGCCGCGCACCCCGACTGGGGCACCCTCGAATTCGACTACGGCCGCGCCGAGGTGCGCAACTTCCTGGTCGCCAACGCGGTCTACTGGTGCGAGGAGTTCCACATCGACGGGCTGCGGGTGGACGCCGTCGCCTCCATGCTCTACCTCGACTACTCCCGCGAGAGCGGCGAGTGGACGCCCAACGAGCACGGCGGGCGGGAGAACCTGGACGCGGTGGCCTTCCTCCAGGAGATGAACGCGACCGTCTACCGGCGCTGCCCCGGCGTCGTCACCGTCGCCGAGGAGTCCACGGCCTGGGACGGCGTCACCCGCGCCACCCACCACGCGGGGCCCGGCGGTTTCGGCGGGCTCGGCTTCGGGCTGAAGTGGAACATGGGGTGGATGCACGACTCGCTGGGCTACGTGAGCAAGGAGCCGGTGCACCGCAAGTACCACCACAACGAGATGACGTTCTCGATGGTGTACGCGTACTCGGAGAACTACGTCCTGCCCATCTCGCACGACGAGGTGGTGCACGGCAAGCGCTCGCTGGTCTCCAAGATGCCCGGCGACTGGTGGCAGCAGCGGGCCACGCAGCGGGCGTACCTGGGGTTCATGTGGGCGCACCCGGGCAAGCAGCTGCTGTTCATGGGGCAGGAGTTCGCCCAGGGGGCGGAGTGGGCGGAGGGGCACGGGCCCGACTGGTGGCTGCTGGACCCGTCGTACTCGGCCGAGCCGGACCACCGGGGCGTACGGGACCTGGTCCGCGACCTGAACCGCCACTACGCGGACACGCCCGCGCTGTGGGAGCAGGACACCCTGCCGGAGGGCTTCTCCTGGATCGACGGCGGCGCCAGCGAGGACAACGTCTTCGCGTTCCTGCGCTACGGCACCGACGGCACCCCGCTCCTGGCCGTCTCGAACTTCTCGCCGGTGGTACGGCACGCGTATCCCCTCGGCGTACCGGAGGACGTCGCGGCCTGGCGGGAGGTCCTGAACACGGACGAGGCGCGGTACGGCGGCAGCGGGGTGGGCAACCCGGAGCCGCTGGTATCCGACGCGTCCGTTCCGTGGCACGGGCGGCCCGCGTCCGTCACGCCGGTGCTGCCGCCGCTGGCCACCGTCTGGCTGCGGCCGGTGTGACGGCACGGGGCCCTTCCGGGCCGGGGCCTTCCCGCCCCGGCCCCGCCCCGTTCAGCCGCCCATGGCCCGCTTCCAGCCGTCCAGGAAGGGCGCCTCGGCCGGGTCCGGGCGGTCGGACGCGTTCATGACACGGTGCCAGTACGGGTAGTAGGCGGGCAGCTGGGACAGCTCCGTGAGCCGGTCCGTCTCGGCTGCGGTGAGGGTGAGGTCGGCGGCGGCGAGGTTGTCGCGCAGCTGCTCCTCGTTGCGGGCGCCGATGACCAGGCCGGTGACGCCGGGGCGGCCGAGCAGCCAGGCGAGCACCACGCGCGGGACGGAGGTGCCGTGGGCCTCGGCGATACCGGCCAGGCACTCGATGATGTCGTAGGCCCGTTCCCTGTCGACCACGTGCGGCTCGGGCCAGTCGGTGCCCTGCCGGGTGGTGGACGGCACCTGCCGTCCACGCCGCACCTTGCCGCTGAGCAGCCCCTCCCCCAGCGGGCTCCAGACCAGGGTGCCCAGGCCCTGGTCCAGGGCGGCCGGGATGATCTCGTACTCCGCCTCGCGGGCCTCGGGCGTGTAGTAGACCTGCTGGGCCACGGGCGCGACCAGGCGGTGCAGCTTCGCCGTGTACAGCGTCTTGGTGATCTGCCAGCCGTTGAAGTTCGAGATGCCGACGTAGCGGACCTTGCCGTCGGCGACGAGCCGGTCCAGCGCGGTCAGCGTCTCCTCGACAGGCGTCTGGCCGTCCCACTGGTGCAGGTAGAGCAGGTCCAGGTGGTCGGTCTGGAGCCGGCGCAGGCTGCGCTCGACCTCGCGCAGGACGCTGTACGCCGACGCGCCGCCCTCGTTGGGCCCTTCGCCCACCTGCATCCGCACCTTCGAGGCGAGCAGCACGTCGTCGCGCCGGCCGCGCAGCGCCTCGCCGGTGATCTCCTCGGCCTGCCCGAAGGAGTACATGTTCGCGGTGTCGATCATGTTCACGCCGGCGTCCAGCGCGATGTCGAACAGCCGGCGGGCCTCGTCGGCGCCGAGCCCGCCGATCTGGGCGAACTGCTCGCGCGCGCCCACGTTCAAAGTGCCGAGCACGAGCCGGGACACCTTCAGGCCCGACTGCCCGAGAGTGCGGTACTCCACGGATTCTCCTCGGTCGCTGGTGTTGCTGACGCTCCGCGGTCAACCGTAGGTGCCGGGCCGGTAGGCCGCACGGCGGGCGGTCAGCCCGCGTGCCCCGTCAGCTCCGTACGCAGCCTGGCCAGGACCGCCCGCCACTCCCGCCCGCCGTCGCCCGACTCGTCCCACAGCTCGGCCAGTTCCGAATCCGGCGCGAGGACCCGGTCCAGGGCGTGGACCGCGAGCACGGCGAGCTGGGGCGGCGGCGCGGGGACCGCCAGCTCCGGGCCGTACGCGGGGTCCGCCGGGGACGCGCTACCGGCCCGGGCGGCAGCGGTCAGGGCCGCGGCGGCCACCGCCATCCCGCCTTGCGGGGCCTCCAGGTAGTCCCGTTCGGCGGCGGCCGTGGACAGCACGCCGCGTATCGCGCCGAGCCGCCGGTCCACCGACATGGCGGCCAGCTCGTCCAGGAAATCCGCCGCCGCGTCACCGTCGAACGGCCCCGTACCCCGCGTCCCCATCAGCTTCCGCCCCTCGCTCGTTCCCACCCCGAAAACGCCCGCACCACCACCGGGCCAACTGCATCGTGGCACCTGCCACTGACAACCGGCCCGGCGGCGTGGTGCGGGGTTCGCAGGCGTGGCTCAGTCGCGTGTGGACGCGCTGCCGCTCCCTGCCGCGACCGGCTCGCGGGCGGCCGCGGGTGCGGTGTCCGGCTCCTGTGTACGGCGGCGCGGCAGCAGCACGGCGACCAGCACCGTCCCCACGCCGAGCACCACCGCGCCGACCACGCTGGTGTGCGCGACCGCGTCGGAGAACGCCCCGCGCACCGCGTCCGCGACCGCCTGGGCCTGCTGGAGGCCGAGCACCTGCGCCTTCTCCGGGCCGACCTTGGGCGCCGCGCCCTGTGCGACCTGCTTGCCGACCTCCTTGGCGACCGCCAGTCCGGCGCCCACCGAGTCCTGCGCGGTGGACAGGGCGCTGCCCGGCAGCTTGGGGCCGCCGTGCGCGGCCGCCGACGCCGCGGCGTCGGACAGCTTGGCGGAGTAGGTGTTCGCCAGGACGGAGCCCAGGATGGCGATGCCGAGCGAGCCGCCCAGTTCGATGGAGGTGTCGTTGACCGCGCCGCCGACGCCGAGCTGGTCCTCGGGGAAGGCGCCCATGATGGCGTCCGTGCACGGTGACAGGGACAGGCCGATGGCCAGGCCCAGGACGATGAGCGGGGCGAGGAAGTCCCCGTACGAGGAACCGGCGTCCACGCGGGTGAGCAGGGCGAGGGCGACGGTGCCGCCGATCATGCCGGTGGTCACGGTGATCTTCATGCCCAGCCGCGGCGTCAGGAAGCCGGTCAGCGCGGCGCCCACGAAGACCGCGCCGGCCAGCGGCAGCATCCGTATGCCGGTGTCCAGCGGGGAGTAGCCGAGGACGAACTGGAGGTGCTGGGTGAGGTAGTAGAACGCGCCGAAGACGGCGAGGAAGAAGAGGGCGACGGCGAGGTTGGAGCCGGCGAATCCGCGGTGTGCGAAACGGCGTACGTCCAGGACCGGGCGCGGGTGGCGCAGCTCCCAGACGACGAACAGGACCAGTCCGACGCCGGCGAGGACGGCGGCGCCGACGGCGCGGGCGTCCCAGCCGAAGTGCGGGCCCTGGATGAGCATGTAGATCAGCGAACCGACCCAGACGACGGACAGCAGACCGCCGACGTAGTCGAGGCGGTCGCCGTGGCCCGCCTTGGACGCCGGGACGACCAGCAGCGAACCGATGATGCCGAGCGCGGCGACCGGCACGTTGATCAGGAACGACGAGGACCAGCCGTGGTTCTCCAGGAGCGCGCCGGCGACGAGCGGGCCGACGGCGATGGCGAGTCCGGCGGTCGCGGTCCAGATGGTGATGGCCAGGGCGCGTTCCTTGCGCGGGAAGGTGGCGGCCAGCAGCGACAGCGTCGCGGGCATGATCATGGCCGCGCCCACGCCCATCACGGCACGCGCCGCGATGACGCCGCCGGAGCTGTCCACCAGGGCGCCCGCGACCGATCCGCCGGCGAAGACCAGCAGACCGAGGACGAGGGCGCCGCGGCGGCTGTACTTGTCGCCGACGGCGCCGAGCATCAGCATCAGGGCGGCGTACGGGACGGTGTAGCCGTCGATGACCCACTGCAGGTCGGAACTGCTCAGGCCCAGGTCGGCGGTCATGTCGGGAGCCGCAACGGTGAGCGAGGTGTTCGCCATCACGATGATCAGCAGGCTGAGGCACAGTACGCCCAGTGCCCACCAGCGCTTCGTATAGGGCCGGTCCCTGTCCTGGTCCGGCCGGGTCTCCTTCAGAGACACCCGATTCACCCCTGACGTGTCGAACGGTCTCGATGGCGCACGGCCGCGCGCCATCTTGCACACGGATGTGCAATTACACAGCGGTGTGCAATTTACGTCGCTGCACAGCCGTGTGCAAAATGAGGGAGGAGCGGGACCGTGACCGCACGCGTCCGCCGACCGAGGAGCCGCAGCGCCATGACCGCACTCACCAGCCGGGCCCACGCCAACCGCCGCCGGATCATGGACATCGCGCTGGCCGAACTGCTGCGGCACCCGGACGCGAGCATGGACCAGATCGCCCGCGCCGCCGGAGTGGTGCGGCGCACCGTCTACGGGCACTTCCCGAGCCGCGAGGCACTGATCACCGCGCTGACCGACGCCGCCGTCGAGGACGTCACGACCGCCTTCACCGCCGGGACGGCCGACCCCTGCGAACCCGCCGACGTGGCCCTCGCACGCGCCACCCTCGCCACGTGGACGTGCGCCGACCGCTACCGGCTGCTGGTGTCGCTCGCCCAGTCCAGCGTCACGGACGCGGGCATCCGGGCCCGCCTGGAGCCGGTGCGGCGCCGCGCGACGACCATCCTGACGCGCGGCCTGGAGGCCGGACTGTTCCGCTCGCCGCTCACGCCCCGGGCGCTCGCGCACGTACACGAACACACGCTGTTCGGGCTGATGCAAGCGGTCAACGAAGGCGACCTGCGGGCCGAGGTGGCGGGGCACGCGGCGGCCGAGACGGTGCTCGCCGCGTCGGGCGTGCCGGCGGACCGGGTGGCGGAGGCGGTACGGGCGGCGGAGGCGTCGCCGACGGCGGCGGACTGACGGGGCGGGCGCGTCCCACGGCACGCGCACGCATACGGAAGGGGCTCCCGGACGACCGTGGTGGCCGTCCGGGAGCCCCGGCTGTGTTCCTGGCTCAGGCCAGCCGTTCAGCTCAGAAGATGCGGACGATGTCCCTGGTCCAGGCACCGTCGCCGATCTTCACGGGGTCGCCGTGGTCCGTCCGGTTGCCCGGGTAGAAGCGCAGGATCCCGGAGCCGTTGTCGCCGCCGGGCAGGGTGGCCCAGAAGTCCGGCGCCTCCTGGCCCGCGGTGGGCACGAACTGGCGGTAGCCCTTGCCCGTGTCGACGACCTTGCCCTGGGCGTTGCCGGCGGACGCGAGGGCGGGGACCCCGTCCAGGTCCCAGCCGGCGTTGCCGTAGACGATGGACTTGCCGACCGTGGTGTAGCGGTTGCCGCCCTTGGGGTCGGCCACCCGCGCGCCCGTGAACAGCGCCAGCTTCCCGTAGTCCGGACTGTTGTGGTCCGCCCGGGGCGTAAGACGCGCGAGGATGTCGGGCACGCCGTCACCGGTCACGTCACCGGGCACCGTGGACTCGACGAGACCGTCTCCGGACTTCCCCGCGAGCTTGCCCGGCTTGAGCTTGTACGTGCCCGTCTCGGCGGCCAGCGGGCCTTCGGCCGTTCCGCTGTACACCACCATGTCCGGGCCTTCGGCGACCATGAGGTCGGCTCCGGGCGCGCCGTCCGCGTCCCCCGGAGCGAGTATCTGGTGGACGTTCTTCCAACTGCCGGGCACGTTCCAGCGCTGCGCGGCGCCGTCGTTGCAGTCGAAGACCGTCAGGCGGGTGCCGTCGGCGGTGTTGGCTTCCGGCAGGTCGAGGCAGCGGCCCGAGGCCGGGTTGTACAGGGACCCGTTACCGCGGTCCAGCCACTCCTGCCCGCGCCCGCCGTTGCAGTCGAAG